>SVLN01000061.1 GCA_015067925.1 Oscillospiraceae bacterium | reverse complement strand
GCAAAGAACCGCTCCAAAAGATACCCGAAAAAACTGTATACCGTGAAATTCCAGAACCATTCCGTCATGCATATCCCCTCCATGGGGACAGTCTTTCCGCTGACGGAGAAGACCATGCACGGAAAAAGAAGGAAGGAACAAACGATGGAGAATTGGGAAAGCCTGCGGCAGGAATGCCTGCAGTGTCAGAACTGCTCGCTGGCCGGTCACCGCACCCATGTGGTGTTCGGCACGGGCGCGGAGAACGCAAAGATTCTGCTGGTGGGTGAAGGTCCCGGCAAAAACGAGGATGAACAGGGCGTCCCCTTTGTGGGCAGGGCCGGTGCGCTGCTGGACGATATGCTGGCCATCATCGGCCTGAACCGGGAGAAGGTATATATCGCCAATACGGTGAAATGCCGCCCGCCGGAGAACCGTGACCCTCTCAATGAGGAAAAAACCGCCTGCCGCAGCTGGCTGAACCGCCAGATTGCTTTGCTGCAGCCGAAGATCCTCATCTGTCTGGGCCGCCACGCCGCCAAGGAGCTGATCCGTGAGGATTTCCAGATCAGCAATGAGCATGGCCAGTGGTTTGAAAAGGACGGTGTGCGGATGACCGCCATCTTCCACCCGGCAGCGCTGCTGCGGGATGACGGAAAAGGCCCGGAAACCTTCGAGGATCTGAAGGAGATCCAGCGCATAATCCGTCAGGTCTGCCCGGAGGTGCTGGAGGGCTGGACACCCGGCGCATTTTAAGAAAGAAAAACCGTAAACCTGTTGATCCTGGAATGGTTGACAGGTTTGCGGTTTTGTGTTATGGTCACACAAGATGATTGCGGAGGAGGCGAGCCCATGACACGGCGGACAGGGAAGTGGAGTACCCGGGATATGACGGCCATTGCATTGATGGCCGTGCTGATGTGCCTGTGTACGTGGATCGCCATTCCCGCTGCAGTGCCCTTTACGCTTCAGACCTTTGCTGTGTTTGCGGCGGTGGAACTGTTGGGGCCGCGGCGTGCCTTCTGGTCTGTGGCGGTATATCTGCTGATGGGCGCGGTGGGCCTGCCGGTGTTTTCCGGCATGACCGGCGGCTTCGGCATCCTGCTGGGGCAGACCGGCGGTTATCTCTGGGGATTTCTGCTGCTGCCGCTGATCTGCCGCGGTGCGGCTGCGGCGGGGCAGGGGAGGCTTGCCAGAATTGTTGGTATGGTACTGGGCATGCTGGCCTGCTATGGCTTGGGTACGGCGTGGTTTGTGTTTGTCAGCGGCGGTACGGGCTGGATTACGGCCCTGACCATGTGCGTGCTGCCCTTCCTGCTGCCGGATGCGATCAAGCTGGCGCTGGCGGTGAGCTTCGCCGACGGACTGCGAAAGCGGCGGGTCATTTGATAACAGACAGAAAGGGTCTGTTGCAAAATAGAAATACCTGCAAGAGGAGCATGCACTCCTGGCAGGGGATGTGTGAAGGGGGCGGTCTTGGAGCCCCCTTCACGGTTCAAATCACCCGCCCGCAGGCGAAAATTCCGCAAGAAGTCATAAACTTCTTGCGGAATTTCAAGGAGGCGTTGCAAAATGCAACGCCTCCTAGTTTGTTTGGAGATCAGACGCGCTTCCAGGAAGCGCCGTCCTTCATATCCACGATCTCGATGCCCTGTGCCTTCAGCTCGTCGCGGATGCGGTCGGCTTCGGCAAAGTTCTTGGCCTTCTTGGCCTCGTAGCGAGCCATCACCAGTGCGTCGATGGCGGGATCGCCTTCGCCGGTGACGGTATATTCCCCGCACTCGGTCTTGGCGGTCTGCTGGGCGGCCAGCTCGGCGCGCTTGGCGGCGGCCTTCTCCAGCAGGCTCAGGCTCAGCACCTCGTCATAGCTGCCGATGAGTGCCAGCTTGGTGGCGTCGTTGGTCTTGGCCTTCAGCACGTCGAAGATGGCGGTGACGCCCATGGAGGTGTTCAGGTCGTTGCCCATCTGCTGCAGGAACTTGCCCTTCAGGGTGTCGAAGGCCTCCTGCTCCACCTCGCCCTCGGGCTTCAGCGCGGCGATGCGGGCAATGAGCTTGTTGAAGGCGGTCACGGCGTTGTCCAGGTTCTCCCAGCTGAATACCAGTGCCTTGCGGTAATGGCTCTGGAGGCAGAAGTAGCGGTAGGCAAGAGGATCGTAGCCCTTCTCCTTCAGCAGAGAGACAGTGAGGAACTCGCCCTTGGACTTGGACATCTTTCCGGTATCGGTGTTCAGATGTGCCACATGGAACCACTGCTTGCACCAGGGATGGCCGATGAAGCTTTCGGACTGGGCGATCTCGTTGGTGTGATGGGGGAAGGCGTTGTCAATGCCGCCGCAGTGGAGGTCCAGATACTCGCCGTTATGCTTCAGGGAGATGCCGGTGCACTCAATGTGCCAGCCGGGATAACCCACGCCCCAGGGAGAATCCCACTTCAGAGCCTGATCCTCGAACTTGGACTTGGTGAACCACAGCACGAAGTCGTTCTTGTTGCGCTTGTTGGAGTCCTCCTCCACGCCCTCGCGGACGCCGACGGCCAGATCTTCCTCGTCGTGGTCGTTGAACACGTAGTAGCGATCCAGCTTGGAGGAGTCGAAGTAGACGTTGCCGCCGGCCACATAGGCGTATTCCTTCTCAATGAGGCCGGAAACGATCTTGACATAGTCATCGATGCAGTTGGTGGCAGGCTCCACCACGTCGGGGGTCTTGATGTTCAGGGCTGCGCAGTCGGCGAAGAAGGCGTCGGTGTAGTACTTGGCGATCTCCATGACAGATTTGTTTTCGCGCTTGGCGCCCTTGAGCATCTTGTCCTCGCCGGTGTCGGCGTCGGAGGCCAGATGGCCCACGTCGGTGATGTTCATGACGCGGTTGACGTCATAGCCGGAGTAGCGCAGGAACTTCTCCAGCACGTCTTCCATGATATAGCTGCGCAGGTTGCCGATGTGTGCGAAGTGATACACGGTGGGGCCGCAGGTGTACATCTCCACATGGCCGGGGGTATGGGTCTGGAACTCTTCTTTCTTATGGGTGGCGGAATTGTATAAATACATAACTCAGTTCTCCTTGGTATGAATTTTATTCGTTTTCGTTCATGCGGCTTTCCAGCTCTTCCACC
>SVLN01000022.1 GCA_015067925.1 Oscillospiraceae bacterium | reverse complement strand
GGACTACCCATATTCGCAATGCCGGAGTATTGTACCATACTCCGGCAGCAAAATCAAGAGGAATTTTCCTCTTTTTTCTTCATTATGTGTTGTGATCCACGGTTTTCATCTGCTTTAAGTTGCCAATCTTGTGGCTGCGCTTCTCCAGCTCTGCCATGACGGCATCCAGGGGAATATTGGCCTCGGCCATGAGCACCATTACGTGGTAGAACAGGTCGGAGATTTCGCCCACGGTATCCTCCTGCACACCGTTCTTGGCGGCGATGATGGTTTCAGAGCACTCCTCGCCCACCTTCTTGAGGATCTTATCCATGCCCTTTTCAAACAGGTAGCAGGTATAGCTTCCCTCCTGGGGATTGGCCTTGCGGTCCAGGACCACTTCATACAGGTCCTTCAAAACAGTATCGTTCATTCTTCATCCTCCCATTTTCTAAAGAAACAGCTGCGGCTGCCTGTGTGGCAGGTCGGGCCTGCCGGGCGGCACTTGAGCAGCAGGGTGTCGGTATCACAGTCGGTGAAAATCTCCTCCACATAGAGGAAATTTCCGCTGCTTTCGCCTTTATTCCAGAGTTTTTCCCGGCTTCTGGACCAGAACCAGGCAGTTTTGGTTTCGATGGTCAGACGCACGGCCTCTTCGTTTGCAAAACCGAGCATCAGCACTTCCCCATCGGCTACGTCCTGGACGATCACCGGAATGAGCTCCGATTTTTGAAACAGATCTTTTACTTCAAACATGCTCTCACCTCACGGGAATTCCGCGCCCGGCCAGGTATTCCTTGACCTGGGGTACAGTCAGCTCGCCAAAATGGAACAGGCTGGCAGCAAGCGCCGCATCGCAGCCGGTTTTTTCAAACACCTCGGCAAAATGCTCCAAGCTGCCGCAGCCGCCGGAGGCGATGACGGGAATATCCACGGCATCCACAACCGCTTTGGTCATTTCAATGTCAAAGCCCGCCTTCGTGCCGTCCGCGTCCATACTGGTGAGCAGGATCTCGCCTGCGCCCAGGCTGGCCACTTCTTTGGCCCAGTCCACCACGTCGATACCGGTCCAGATTCGGCCACCGTTGATGACGACCTCATAGCCGCCGTCCTCGCGCTGCTTGCCGTCGATGGCCACCACCACGCACTGGCTGCCGAAGCGCTCGGCTGCCCGGGAAATAAGGGTCTTATCCCGCACGGCAGCGGAGTTGACGGAAATTTTGTCCGCACCCGCCCGCAGGATCTGGGTAAAGTCCTCCACCGAGCGGATTCCGCCGCCCACAGCCAGAGGCACAAACACCTGCCGGCCGGTACGTTCGATCACATCCACCACGGAAGCTCGGCCCTCGTGGGTGGCGGTGATGTCCAGAAAGACGATCTCATCGGCACCCTGGTCGGAGTAAAACTTGGCCAGCTCCACCGGGTCGCCCGCGTCCCGCAGACCAACGAAGTTGACGCCCTTGACCACGCGGCCGTCCTTGACATCCAGGCAGGGAATAATTCTCTTTGCTAGCACTGCTCCCCTGCCTCCTTCACCGCCAGCGCCAGATCAATGGTCCCGGCATAGAACGCCTTACCGATGATAGCGGCGTCCATCTGCGCATCTCTAAGATCGCGGATATCCTGGTTGTTCGCCACGCCGCCGGAGGCGGTGATGCGGCAGGAAACTGCCGCTTTCAGGACCTTCAGGCGCTCCATGGAGGGGCCCGACAGGGCACCGTCCGTGGCAATATCGGTAAAGATCAGAGTCTGAACGCCCAGGGCTTCCATCTGTTTCGCAAAATCCAGATAGTTGAGGCCGGAACCTGCCACCCAACCGGCGGTTTTCACTTCACCGTCCAGGGCATCCACACCCACGGCAATGCGTTCACCGTAAGTCTTTACAGCCTCGGCAACGAAATCCGGATCAGACACAGCGGCGGAGCCGATGACCGCTCTGTGCACACCCAGGGCGAATACGGCTTCGAGATCCGCCATGCAGCGGATACCGCCGCCCAACTCGATCTTCAGACCGGTCTCAGAGGCCACGCGCTGCACGATCTCGGCGTTTTTCCGAGTGCCGTCCTTGGCACCATCCAGATCCACCATGTGAATCTGTTTTGCTCCTGCGGCGGCAAAGATGCTTGCCGTTTCCACCGGGTCGTCGGCAACCTGATGCACCGTGGCGAAATCGCCCCGCAGCAGACGCACGCAGCGGCCGTCCTTTAAATCAATGGCCGGTAACACAATCATTTTGCCAGTCCTCCAAAGTGCTTTAGAATCGAAAGGCCCACTTCGCCGCTCTTTTCCGGGTGGAACTGGCAGCCAAAGACATTGCCTCGTGCCACCATGGCGGTGACTCGGGTGCCGTAATCGGTCACAGCGGCTACATCTTTGGCATTGGAAGCGTAGGCCATATAGGAATGTACAAAGTAAACGTAGTCCCCGTCGCGGACTTCCTTGAGAAGCGGGTTGTCCGTCTGGGTGAGAGTCAGGCTGTTCCAGCCGATCTGGGGCAGCTTGAGGGCAGTTTCAATGCGGTCCACCCTGCCCGGGATGAGTCCCAGGCCCCGGCAGAGCCGCACCTCGGTGGCCTCCTCCAGGAGCATCTGCATACCCAGGCAGATGCCCAGCAGCGGTTTTTTCTCCGCAGCGGCGATCACAGCGCGATCCAGGCCGGATGCACGAAGATGATCCATGGCATCCGGAAACGCACCCACCCCGGGCAGAATTACCGCATCGGCGCGTTCTATTTCCTTGGCATCGGCAGTGATGCACACAGAATATCCCAGATACTCCATAGCCTTGCTGACGCTCAAGAGGTTTCCCGCGCCGTAATCCACAATGGCAATGCTCATTTACAGAACTCCTTTGGTGCTGGTGACACCCTCGCCTTCCACGCGAACGGCATCGCGGATGGCCAGTCCCAGAGCCTTATAAAGGCCCTCGGTGATGTGGTGCGCGTTGTCGCCGTAATGGGCCTTCAGGTGCAGGGTGATGCCCGCGTTCATGCAGAAGGCGCGCATAAATTCTTTCGTCAGGCAGCTGTCGTAGTCGCCGATCATCGGCTGGGGCATCACAGCGTCAAAGACCAGATAGGGTCTGCCGGATACATCCAGGGCGCAGAAGCACAGGGCTTCATCCATGGGCACATAGGCGCTGGCAAAACGGCGGATGCCCTTCTTGTCGCCCAGGGCCTCGGCGAAAGCCTTGCCCAGCACAATGCCGCAGTCCTCCACGGTGTGGTGGCCATCCACCTGCAGGTCGCCCTTGCAAGTCAGGATAAGCTGCATGCCGCCGTAAAAGGCGAATGCAGTAAGCATATGATCAAAAAAGCCGAGGCCGGTGTCGATCTTGCTCTCACCGGGGGTTAGGGTCAGCTTTAAGGAGATATCGGTTTCTTTGGTTTTGCGATTGATTTCTGCGTAACGCATCATTCAAACCTCACTTCAATGGAGTTGGCATGAGCCGTGAGCTTCTCACTTCTGGCGAAGGTGATGACCTCATCCTTCACCTCGCTCAGCGCCTCGCGGGAGAAGTGCACCACACTGGTGCGCTTTAAGAAGCTCTCTACACTTAAGGGAGAGAAGAACCGTGCCGTGCCGGAAGTCGGCAGCACGTGGTCGGGGCCCGCCATATAGTCGCCCAGGGGTTCCGGGGAGTGTTCGCCCAGGAACAGGGCGCCCGCGTTGGTCAGCTGCTCTGCCACTGCCACGGGATCGCGGGCCACCACTTCCAGGTGCTCAGGAGCGATCTCGTTGGCCAGTTCCACACAGCGGTCCATGCTGGGGCAAACAATTACCGCGCCGTAGTCCCGCAGACTGGTGCGAATAATCTCCTCACGGGAGAGGTAAGAGGTCTGGCGCTCCAGCTCTTGGAGCACCTGCTCCGCCAGGACCTGGGAGGTCGTCACCAGAACGGCAGATGCCAGCTTATCGTGCTCCGCCTGGGACAGAAGATCCGCCGCCACATATTTGGCCTTGGCAGTCTCGTCCGCCACCACCAGAACTTCGGAGGGGCCTGCTACCATATCGATATCCAGGGTGCCGTAGGCCATGCGCTTGGCAGCCGCCACATAGGCGTTGCCCGGGCCCACCAGCTTGTCCACTCTGGGGATAAAGCCTGCGCCGTAGGTCAGCGCTGCCACGGCCTGTACGCCACCGACAGCGATCACGCGATCCACGCCCGCCACAGCGGCTGCCGCCAGGACGGCGTCGTTGAGGTTCTCCGTGGGCGGAGTAACCATGATGATCTCCTCTACCCCGGCGACTTTCGCCGGAACGGCGTTCATCAGAACGGAGCTGGGATAGGCTGCTGTACCACCGGGCACGTAGATGCCCACCCGCTTCAGGCCGCGGACGATCTGACCGACCACGCCGCCCTTGACGGGGCTTTCCCAGGTCTTGCTCTTGATGAGCAGCTGGGTCTGGTAGTCACGGATGTTCTCCGCGCTGCGCTGCATGGCCTTCAAAAGGGCCGGATCGATGCGCTTTGCAGCCTCTTCCAGCTCTTCGCGGGTAATCTCTCTCGGCTCAGCGCCGTCAAATTTCAAAGAGTATTCTTTCACGGCTTCCATACCGCGAGAGCGCACATCTTTCATAATCTGTGCAGCGGTGCGATTGATGGCCTCGCCCGCCTGCTGAGCGCGTTCGCGCATGGCGGAAAGCAGCTCTACTTCCCGCACGCCGTCGGCAATGACATAATTGGTGATCATAATACTGCCTCACATCGTTCAATCAGATCCATGATCTGGGTTCTATAGAGTTTCATGCTTGCGTTGTTGACGATCAGACGGGCCGAAATGGGCGCCACGTCCTCAATGGGGGCAAGACCGTTTTCTTTCATGGTCGTGCCGGTCTCCACCACGTCCACGATGGCGTCCGCCAGGCCCAGAATGGGGGCCAGCTCCACGGAGCCTTCGATTTTAATGATATCCACGTCCATGCCCTTGGCATCGAAGAAAGCCTTGGTAACGTTGGGATACTTGGAGGCGATACGGCGGGTCTTATAGCTGCCGTAGAAATCGTCTCCTACACGGGTGGCCAGGGCGAAACGGCACTTGCCGAAGCCCAGGTCCAGCATCTCATAAAAGCTGCCGCCATGCTCCAGAATCGTATCCTTGCCCACGATACCAAGGTCGCACACACCGTGGGTCACATAGGTAATGACGTCCGGTGCCTTGGCCAGCACCACGTCCAGGGGGTAATCCGTCAAGCTCAGAACGAGCTTGCGGGTATCTTCCTTCAACGCGGAGCAATCCAGGCCGGCCTTTTCAAACAGTTCAATGGATTTTTTCAGAAGCCGTCCCTTTGTGACGGCGATTCTCAGTCTGTTCACAGCGCGACCCTCCTCTCGCCTTCTGCACCGAGGACAACCAGCACCTCAGCGCCCAGGCTTCTCGCCTCGCAGAAGGCGGCCTCTTCGGTTTCGGCGGTACTGAGCACAGCGGTGCCCTTCGGCTCAGCAGCAATGCAGGCCAGGGCCTTACCCAAAAAACCGTCCTCATAATACACGACGGTCTGCTTCCTGGTTGTTTCCACCGGACTCAGGCACTGGGAAAGGGCCTGCACATCCACGGCAAAGCCGATGGCGGGCACATCATAACCCAGGCGGCCAATGAGCTTGTCATAGCGGCCACCGGAGAGCACCACGCTGCCGGAACCCTGACCAAAGGCGCGGAACACCACGCCGGTGTAATAGTCCAGGCGCTGTACCAGGCCCAGATCGAACTGCACATGCTCGGCAAGACCGGCCTCGCTCAAGCGCTCGTAGAGCGCCTGCAGATAGTCAAGAGCCGCCATGGCGCGCTGAGAGGGACAACTCTTTCTCGCCTTCTGAAGCACTTCCGTGCCGCCGAACATTCTGTTCAGCTTGGACAGGGCACGGCCTGCCTCGGAATCGGAATAGGGCGCCAGAAGCTCTGCATAGGCGGTGAAATTCTTCTCTTCAATGCTGCGGCGCATGGCACTGACAGTGTCCTCAGGGGCATCCAACAGCTCCGCAAGGCCAGCGAAATAATCCACACAGCCCAGCTCCAGCTGGAAGTCCTGCACGCCGGAAGCCTCAATGGCCTGGATGGCCATGCAGATGACCTCCAGATCGGCGCGCATACCGGCAGCACCGATGAGCTCCACGCCGCACTGGGCGATCTGAGCGCTGTGGCCCGTATGGGCGTCATCGGAACGGTAGACGTTCTGGTTGTAGTAGAGTCTCTGGGGCAGCGGCGCGGTGCGCAGCTGGGATGCCATCACGCGGGCGATGGGGGTGGTGTTATCCGGGCGCATGGAGAGAATTCTGCCGGAGCGGTCGATGACCTTCATCATCGACTCCTGGGGCAGCGGATAACCGGCTTGCACAAACAGATCATAATACTCCGTCTCCGGGGTCATGATCTCCGAATAGCCGCGGTGTTTAAATAAACCCGTCAGGGCGCCCTGGACTCTGCGCCAGGACGCGCACTCTGAGAACAGCCGATCGGAGCTGCCCTCGGGGGTACCAATCATTTTCATAGGGAATGCCTCGCTTTCACTTTAGCGAACTAATTTGGTAGTATACTACCACGCTAATGGGCAGAAGTCAACCATATTCTTTTGACTTCTGCCCATTCATTTTTAAAACAGCGTAATCTGGCTGCTGTCCGGCATATCGCCAAAGACACCGGCAGCCTTCAGATTTTCAATATGGGTCTTGGACACCTTGGGACAGGCCGCGGAGAACTCTTCAATGGAAAGGAAGTCCTTACCCTTTCGGCCCTCCACGATATCCAGAGCTGCCGTTTCGCCCAAGCCGGAAACAGAGACGAACGGCGGCAGAAGCTTGCCGTCCTTCAGATTGAACTTCAGGGCGTCGGACTCATAGAGATCCATCTTCGCAAACTCAAAACCACGCAGATAGAACTCATAGCAGACCTCCAGGGTGGTGAGCATATCCTCGTCCTTGGCGGTGGCGTCCGGGTTGTTCTTGATGCGGCGGATGGCCTCCAGTACCGCTTCCTTGCCGCGAGTCATCATCGCCGCGTCGAAGCCGCCCTTCTGGCTGCGGCGGTAGAAATAAGCGGAGTAGAATGCCAGAGGTTCATGCACCTTGAACCAAGCAATGCGGAAGGCCATCATAACGTAGGCCACGGCATGAGCCTTGGGGAACAGGTACTGGATCTTGCGGCAGGACTCGATGTACCACTCGGGTACGCCGTGCTGCTGCATTTCTTCCACGATGCCGTCCGGCCAGGGCTTGCCCTTGTGGATGGCGCCTTTACGAACAGCCTCCATAAACTTAAAGGCCTTCTTCTCATCGATGCCTACGGAAATCAGATACAGCATAATATCGTCGCGGCAGCCGATGGTGTCATTGACGCTGGCAATGCCGCCCAGAATCAGGTCCTTGGCATTGCCCAGCCACACGTCCGTGCCGTGGGAGTAACCGGAAAGGCGCACCAGGGTGTCGAACTGGCTCGGCTGGGTGTCGCAGAGCATCTGGCGGGTAAATGCCGTTCCGAATTCCGGGATAGCCACGGCGCCCGTGGGACCCAGAAGTTCATCATTCTCATAGCCCAGCACCTTGGAGGAAGTGAAGATGGACATCGTTTCCTTGTCATCCAGAGGAATCTTCTTGGCATCCACGCCGGTCATATCCTCCAGCATGCGGATCATGGTGGGGTCATCATGGCCCAGCATATCCAGCTTCAGGAGGTTCTCTTCCATACAGTGGTATTCGAAGTGGGTGGTGATGATATCGGAATCCGCCGCGTCAGCAGGGTGCTGCACGGGGCAGAAATCGTAAATCTCATTCTCTGCTGGAATGACCACCAGGCCACCGGGATGCTGACCTGTAGTGCGCTTGACACCCACGCAGCCCTTGGCCAGGCGGTTTTCCTCGGCCTTGGAAACGATGCGTTCGCGCTCATCCAGGTACTTCTTGGCATAGCCGAAGGCGGTGTTCTCCGCCACGGTTCCGATGGTGCCGGCTCGGAAGACATGGCTGTCGCCAAAGAGCTCGAAGGTATATTTGTGGGCCTTGGCCTGGTATTCGCCGGAGAAGTTCAGGTCGATATCCGGAACTTTGTCGCCGCCGAAGCCCAGGAAGGTCTCGAACGGGATGTCAAAGCCGTCTTTTTCATACTTTGCACCACAGACCGGGCAGTCCTTGTCCGGCAGGTCCGCTCCACACTTGAACTGCTTGGGTACATCGAACTCGGAGTTCTTACACTGCGGGCAGCGGTAGTGAGGCGGGAAACTGTTAACCTCCGTGATGCCGGACATAAACGCCACGATGGACGAGCCGACAGAGCCACGGGAGCCAACCAGATAACCGTGATCCAGAGAGTTCTGCACCAATTTCTGAGCAGACATATAAATAACGTCGTAGTGACGGCCGATGATATCGCGCATCTCCGTTTCCACGCGCTTGGTGACCAGCTCCGGCGGATTGTCACCGTAAAGACGGTGCATCTTGCCGTAGACCAACTCTTCCAACTGCTCCCGGGACCTTTCAATACTGGGGGCAAAGAGGTTGCGGGGCAGCGGACGGAAGCGATCGCACATATCGGCGATCATGTTGGGATTCTTGACAACCACCTCGTAGGCGGTCTCTTCGCCCAGGTATGAGAACTCTTCGAGCATCTCGTCCGTGGTACGGAAGTACAGGGGTGTTTCCTCATCAGCGTTGCTGAAGCCCTTGCTGGCCAGCAGCATGCGGCGGAATATCTCGTCCTGGGGATTCATAAAGTGCACGTCACCTGTGGCAACAACGGGTTTGCCCAGTTCGCGGCCCAGGCGCACCACCGTGCGGTTGAACTCACGCAGCTGCTCCACATCCTGCACCGTGCCGTCACGGAGCATGAACATATTGTTGCATAGGGGCTGGATCTCCAGGAAGTCATAGAAGGACGCAATGCGCTTGAGCTCAGCATCCGACTTGTTGGCAACGATCGCCCGGAACAGTTCGCCCGCCTCACAGGCAGAACCCACCAGCAAGCCCTCGCGCCAGCGGATCAGTTCCGACTTAGGGATGCGTGGATTGCGATGGAAATACTTCAAATGGGCATAGGAAACCAGTCGGTAGAGATTTCTCAAACCAGTCTGATTCTTGGCAAAGAGGATCAGGTGTCTGGCCTGGCGGTCGTTGACGCGGCCACCGGAACGCAAGGTCGCCATCACAGGATTGATCTCCTGCACACGGCTGACGCCCTTCTCTTCCAGCATGGTGATGAAGCGTTTGAGCATATATGCCACCGTGGCGCCGTCGTCCGAGGCGCGGTGGTGGTTGAATTCGGGCAGACTCAGCGCATCCGCCACAATGTTGAGCTTGAATTTGCCCAACTGGGGCATAAGGTTCTGGGCCATAATGAGGGTGTCCAGATACGTCGGATCAAAGCTCAGGCCAAAGCGTTCGCAGCCCACCTTGAGGAAGCCCACGTCGAAATCTGCATTGTGGGCAACCAGGGGACGGTCGCCGCAGAATTCCAGAAACTTGGGCAGCACTTCCTGCAGGGTCGGTGCATCGGCCAGCATTTCATCGGTGATGCCCGTCAGGTCAATAATGTTGCGGCTGAGTTTTCTGCCGGGGTTGACAAAGGTCTGGAACCGCTCGCACAACTCGCCGTTTCGCAGAATGACAGCGCCGATTTCGGTGATCTCGTCGCCCTGGGCGGAAAGGCCGGTGGTCTCCAGGTCAAAGCAGACGAACTCGTCAGCGAAACTGGCATCACCGCTGCCGTGGACGCAGATGCGGTCATCTACGTCGTTGACGAAGTAGGCTTCACAGCCGTAGAGGATCTTGATGGTCTCATCCGTGCCCGCCACCTTGGCCTTGCCGCAGGCGTTCATGGCGTCCGGGAAGGACTGCAGCACACCGTGGTCGGTGATGGCAATGGCGCGGTGACCCCAGGCCGCAGCCTGCTTGACGGCAGCGGCGGTGTTGGTCAGCGCATCCATGGCGGACATAGTAGTATGTAAGTGCAGCTCCACGCGTTTTTCCGGGGCCGTGTCCTTGCGGCTTGGCTTGTCCCCCGCCATAATTGCCTGGGGCTGCAGAACGTTTTCGTTGTCATAGCGGTCGTAGGACATCTTGCCCTGCACCCGCACCCACATCCCCTTCTTGATACCGTCGAGAATGGGTTTGGCCTTTTCGGCCTCCATAAACTGGTTCACGCGCACGGAACCGTTATAGTCCGTGATGTCAAAATTGATGACCCAAGCGTTGCGCTTTTTCAGTTCGCGATGCTCCACCGCGAATACTTCACCCTCGACGATGACCTTGAACATGTCCAGGGTCAGCTCCGCCATGGGCGTAGCATCGCCCTTGAAGGCGCGGCCGAAGATGGCCGTGGGAGCGGCTTCCTGTTTCTTCTCCTTCTTTTCGGCAAAGACAGGCTCCGGGATATGGGCCGCCGCGTCGCGGCGAATCTGCTCCGTGGCGGCAAAGAGTTCTTCCTTGCTGCCGGCCTGCATGCCGGTGTGCACTTCAATGTGCACTGTTTCGCCGAAACGCTCAAAAACATAGCGCTCGGCATGGGGCAGATACTGCTCCAGTTGGTCAACGCCGTTGGCCCTGAGCTGCAGATGCAGCGTCTTGCCTTCCCTTCTCCAACTGCAGCCGGCCAGGATGCCCGCAGCAAAGGAAAAGCGGCTGACGATCAGATCCTTAAGTTCATTGTAATCGAACTGCTCCAGGCAATCCGGGGTATACTTGGGCTCTAAGTGCAGCTGACGCACACCGTAGAGCTTGGCGATCTCGGTGCTCATGCGGTCGATCTGCTTCTGGGGAAGGTAGCTCTCTGCCTGCAGGTAGACCGTCATGGTTCTGGCCTGGGCGTCCAGATCGGCATGCAAAACGCAGGCAGATGCAAAAAACACCTGCCCGGCTTCGTCCGGCTCATATCGGGAAAACAGCTTTGAAATTGGGATCTTCTCGTCCATTTTTTCTCCTTAGAGTGTGTCGATGTAAGAAAGCAGGGCGTCCAGAAGCTGATCGTAGGGATACACGCCCAGCTGCTTGCCCTTGGCAAAGAGCATGCCGCAATCGTCGCCGCCGGCAATGCCCACGTCGGCCTCCCGGGCCTCGCCCGGGCCGTTAACCACGCAGCCCATCACCGCCACGGTGATCGGCTTTTCGCAGTCAGAGAGGGCCTTTTCCACCCGGTCCACAAGGCCGATCAAATCAATCTTAGTGCGGCCGCAGGTGGGGCAGGAAATCAGATTCACGCCCTCTTTGCGCACGCCCGCGGCCTTTAGAATGGCCTTGGCAGCGTAGATTTCCTCCACAGGATCCGCCGTCAGGGACACGCGGATGGTGTCACCGATACCCAGGCACAGAAGGCCTCCGATGCCCATGGCAGACTTAACGGTGCCCATGTACACAGAGCCGGTCTCCGTCACGCCCAGATGCAGCGGTACGTCGCTCTTCTCCGAGAACAGGCGGTAGGCCTGTACCGTCAGCGGGACGGAAGAGGACTTCATGGACACGCAGATGTCCGTAAAGCCGCACTTATCCAGAAGTTCCATGTGGGAGAAGGCGCTTTCCACCAGAGCTTCCGGGGTGGGATGGCCGTACTTTTCCAGCAGGCGCTTTTCCAAAGAGCCGCCGTTGACGCCAATGCGGATGGGAATGCCCCGCTCGCGGCAGCAATCGGCCACCTCCCGCACCTTGCCCTCGTCACCGATGTTGCCGGGATTGATGCGGATCTTCTTCGCGCCGCCCTCGGCTGCCAACAGCGCCAGACGGTGGTCAAAGTGGATATCCGCAACCAGGGGCAGGCTGGAGCCCGCCGCGATTTCCGCAAACCCTGCAGCCGCTGCCCGGTCCGGCACCGCCAGACGCACCAACTGACAACCGGCTGCTGCCAGTCTTGAAATCTGCTGCAGGCTGGCCTCCACGTCGGTGGTGGGGGTGTTGAGCATGGATTGAATGGAAACCGGCGCGCCACCGCCGATGGCGACGGATCCGGCATAGATTCTTCTCGTCAATTTTCTCATCTCACGATCAGTTTCACAATGTCTTTGTATACCACAAAGGCCATGAACGCCAGCAGGATCACCATGCCCGCGCCGTGAATATAGCCTTCATATTTCGGATCAATGCGTCTGCGGATGATCTTCTCGATCAGAGTGGTCACCAGCAGGAAGAATACCCGTCCGCCGTCCAGGGCCGGGATGGGCAGCAGATTCATCACCGCAAGATTCACCGCGATGAAGGCTGCCAGGTATGCAATATCCCCTGCCGCCTGCCCTACGGTTTCTGCTGCGTTGCCGGTCTGGGAAATCACGGACACGATGCCCACAGGGCCGGACATCTCGTCAAGGCCCACCACGCCGGTAAACAGATCCACCAAGCCTAAGCGCACCAGTCGGGCAAAGTCAATGGCCGACAGCCAGGCCTCCCGCAGCACGCCGCCGAAGGTCTTGGGTACCACGGAGAAGGTCACACCATAGCGCTGCACGGTCTCACCGTCGATCACATAGTCAATTCGCTTGAAAGTAAAATCGTTCAGCTGCACCTTTTCGCCGTCGCGGATGACCACAAAATCATACACGCCCGTCTTGTTGCGGGCCCAGAGCATGGAAAGGTCGGAGTAGATATACACCCGCTCGCCGTCGATGGAATGGAACTTATCCCCCACCTGCAGGCCCTCAGCGCTCTCATAGGGGCAGCCTTCCTGGAACTCGGTGATCTCCGGCGAATAGAATCCCGCCGCTGTGGAGAACAGAATCACCAAAATCAGAAGGCCCGCCAGGAAGTTCATAGCTGCGCCTGCCACCAGAATGATGAGCCGCTTCCACCAGACCTGGGCCGTGAAAGCCCTCGGATCGGTGCTATCCTCGTCCTCGCCCTCCATGGCGCAGTAGCCGCCGATGGGAATGCAGCGCAGGGAGTACGTGGTCTCCCCCACCGTCTTTTTGAAGATCGCCGGGCCCATGCACAGGGCAAATTCATTCACCTTCACGCCTGACAGCTTGGCTGTCAGGAAATGGCCCAGTTCGTGCACGAAAATCAGCACGCCGAAAATGAGGATCGCAACAATAATATACAATACCTTAACCTCCAAAACGCTCGTTTACCACGCGCCGAGCTGCGCGATCTGCCGCCAGAACCGCCTCCAGGGTCGGCTCAACGGCGCTGTCCACAGCGTCCAGCGCTGCGGAAACAAGATCCGAGATTCCGTAGAATCCTATTTTTTCCTGTAAAAACAGGGAAACAGCCACTTCATTGGCGCCATTGAGCACGGCGCAGGCCGTACCGCCGGCCAGAACTGCCTGCCGTGCCAGGGTCAGGCACGGGAAGTTCTTCTCATCCGGAGCGGCAAAGGTCAGATCGCCGCAGGTGAGAAGATCCAGTTTCGGGGCGATGCAATCCATCCGATCGGGCCAGGTCAGAGCCAGCTGAATGGGGATACGCATATCCGCCGTGCCCAACTGAGCCAGCATGGCGCCATCGCAGAACTCCACCAGGGAGTGAATGATGCTCTGCCGATGCACTACGATATCCACCTGCTCCATGGGCAGGTCATACAGGCGCATGGCCTCAATGAGCTCCAGTCCCTTGTTCATCATGCTGGCAGAGTCGATGGTGATTTTTGCACCCATAGCCCAGTTGGGGTGCTTCAAAGCCTGGCGGCAGGTCACCTGCTCCAGTTCTTCCCGGCTCATACCATAGAACGGACCGCCCGAGGCAGTGAGGATCAGGCGCTTGACCTGCTTGTGTTCCGCGCCCGCCAGGCACTGGAAAATGGCAGAATGCTCCGAGTCCACGGGAATGATCTGCGCGCCGCACTCTTTCGCACGCCGCATCACCAGTTCGCCCGCGCAGACTAAAGTCTCCTTGTTTGCCAGGGCAATGCGTTTTTTCGCCTCAATGGCAGCCAGGGTCGGGCGCAGGCCCACCATGCCCATCACGGCAGTCACAACGGTATCGGCACAAGGCAGGGTCGCGGCCTCCATCAGGCCGTCCATGCCCACCGTCACGCGGACACTCAGGCCGGCAAGGCGCCGGGAGAGTTCCTGCGCCGCCGCTTCATCGCCCATCACAGCCAGTTCGGGAAGAAATTCCCGGCACTGCTGCTCCATCAGATCCACGCTGCGGTTCGCCGTCAGCGCCGCCACGCGGATGCCCAGGCTCTTGGCCACCTCCAGGGTCTGACGACCGATGGAACCGGTGGAGCCCAGAAGAGAAATGCAACTTACCATCTTTTTCCTCTTAACGCACCAGGGGGAACAGGAGGATCACCAGTTCCACAAGAGGTGCAACAAAAATCGTCGAATCGAACCGATCCAGCACGCCGCCGTGACCCGGCAGCAGATTGCTGTAGTCCTTAATCTTATGCTGGCGCTTGATGTGGGAGAACGCCAGATCGCCGAAAATGGCCATCAACGCGCCCACCAGAGCGCAAATCATGGCAGGAATCCAAGCAAAAGTCTTTTGGAAAGCAAAGGTAACCACCAGGCCGTAGATCACCATGACAACCATGGCGCAGACAACGCCGCCCACGGCGCCTTCCACGGTCTTCTTGGGGCTGGTGATGGGGGCCAGTTTATGTTTTCCCCAGGCACGGCCCACAAAATACGCGCCGGAGTCGCCCGAGAACGTCACAACAAAGGGCAAAAGCACATAGAATCTGCCCAACTCCATGGCCCGCAAGCGGGCAATGGCAGAGAACATGACGGGAATTACCAGCGCCGCCACGAAAAGGCAGGCAGCTGATTCAAAGCCGATGGACTTATCATGCAGGAGTTCTGCAATGATCAGCACCATCAGCACATACAGGCCGATGCGAAACGCTAGGGCATGGAAGCCGAAGCAGCTCCACATAGCAGCTCCCGCCGCCAGGACAACGCCCAGCGCCACCAGACGCTTGGAATGAAGGATACCCGTCTTCCACAGAAGCTCCCACGCGGCGATGGCGCACAAAAGGGCAATGGCGATAGACGTGGCAATGCTCGGCAGCGCCAGCAGCACCACCAACAGCACAGGAAGCCCCGCTGCCGCCACAAGGATTCTTGTTTTCATTTTGTACCTCCAAATCGGCGGCTGCGGCTGTTGAACGCCGCAATGGCCTTTTCCAGTTCCTCCGGGGTGAAATCCGGCCAGAGGACGTCCGTGTAATAGAACTCCGCGTAGGCTGCCTGCCACAACAGGAAATTGGAGAGCCGCAGTTCTCCGCTGGGGCGGATAATGAGATCAGGATCCGGCACCCCCGCAGAATACAGAAGCGACGAGAACGTTTCCTCATCCAGTTCCTCCGGCGTGCACTCCCCTGATGCGCAGCGGCGGGCATACTCCCGCGCGGCGTGCAGGATCTCGTCCCTGCCGCCGTAGTTCAGGCAGATATTCAGTTGCACACCGTCAAAGTGCTTGGATTTCTCCACCGCGTTGGCACAAAGCGCCTGCAGCTCTTCCGGCAGACGGCTCAGATCGCCCATAAAGCAGATCTTGACCCGGTCTTTCTCCATCTTTTCCAGCGCTTCGATGAGGTATTTCTGCAGCAGGCCCATAATGGCCCCCACTTCCTCCTCCGAGCGTTTCCAGTTCTCCGTGGAAAAGGCGTAGACCGTCAAAAAGTCCACGCCGATGTCCTTGCAGTAGGTGGCGATTCTCCGGAAGGTCTCACTGCCTGCAGCGTGACCGTAGGAGCGCGGCATGCCGCGCTTCTTGGCCCAGCGGCCGTTGCCGTCCATGATGATGGCAATGTGCCGCGGCACCGGGCGGGAGAGGTCCTTCTTCTGTTTTTCAAACAAAGCCATGGCTTTTTCCTCTAAAGCAAAAGCCGCCCGAGGCGGCCTTTGCTGGCAATTTCGTTAGATTTCGAGCAGTTCCTTTTCCTTAGCGGCGCACTTCTCGTCGATCTTCTTGATATACTTATCGGTCAGATCCTGCAGTTCCTTCTCGGACTTCTTGTGGTCGTCCTCGGTGATCTCGGAGGCCTTCAGCTTCTTCTTGTAGGCATCCATGGCGTCGCGGCGGATGTTGCGGATGGCAACCTTGGCGTCCTCGGAGTACTTCTTGACCTGCTTGGTCAGCTCCTTACGACGCTCCTCAGTCAGCTGCGGGAACACCAGGCGAATCACACGGCCGTCATTCTGGGGGTTGATGCCCAGATCGGAAATCTGGATGGCCTTCTCAATGGGCTTCAGCAGGGTCGAATCCCACGGCTGAATCACCAGGCTTCTGGGATCGGGAGAGGAGATCGAGGCCACCTGGCCGATGGGAGACGGGGCGCCGTAGTACTCAACAGAAATGTTGTCGAGCACCTGTGCGTTGGCGCGGCCTGCGCGAACGGAATTGAACTGGCTGCCCAGCACGTCGAGGGTCTTGTCCATTTTCTTGGAATATTCCTGATAATCTGCCATGTTATACTTCCTCCTTAACGATTGTACCGATCACTTCGCCCTTGACCACGCGAACGATGTTCTGCGGATCCTTCAGCGCGAAGCAGATCAGTGTCATGTGATTGTCCATTGCCAGGGTCATTGCGGTGGTGTCCGTTGCCTTCAGGTGACGGGCCAGAACTTCATCATAAGTCAGGCTGTCAAACTTGACGGCCGTGGGATCCAGATTGGGATCGGCGGAATAGATGCCGTCCACATTCTTGGCCAGCAGGATGGCATCGGCCTCAATCTCCACGCCGCGCAGCACTGCGCCGGTATCGGTGGAGAAATAGGGATTGCCGGTACCGGCTGCGAAGAGGACCACCTTGCCCTCGTTGAGATAGCGGTCGGCCACGTCGCGGGTGAAGTACTCGCAGAACTTGTTCATCTCCACAGCGGAGAGAACTCTGGCCTGTACGCCATGACGCTCCAGAGCGTCTGCCACGGCGATGCAATTCATCACCGTGCCCAGCATGCCCATGGCATCTGCATGGGAACGCTGCATTTTATCCGCGCCGTCCTTGACACCACGCCAGAAGTTGCCGGCGCCGATGACAATGCCGACCTGGACACCCAGATCCACACATTCTTTGACGGCTTCACACACGCTGCCGATCACCGAGAAGTCAAGACCGCGGTGGGCATCGCCCGCCAGAGCCTCGCCGGAGACCTTCAGCAGTACGCGTTTGAATTTGATTTCACTCATATTGCCATTACCCCCAGAGTATTCTATCCTCTATTTTAATATAAGATTGCGCAATTGGAAAGAGCTATTTTTCTTTTTTATACGGGAAATTATGTTTTTTTCCAAAGCCGCATTTTTTCATTGAAAATCCGAGGCACTTATTGTATAATTTTTAGGATTATTTTACCCACCGAGAGGATGGTAACCATGGCTGAAGAACTCAAGCAGAATGAAAGCATGAATTTTATCCACGCCTTCGTCACCGAGGATATCGCCGAAGGCGGCCGCTATGCCGGTCAGACGGTGCACACCCGTTTCCCGCCGGAGCCCAACGGCTACCTGCACATTGGCCACTGCAAGGCCCTGATCATTGACTTCGGCACCGCCGAAAAGTTCGGCGGTCTGTGCAACCTGCGTATGGACGACACCAACCCCACCAAGGAAGACGTGGAGTTTGTCGAAGCCATCAAGGAAGATATCCACTGGCTTGGCTTTGACTGGGGCGATCGTTTCTACTATGGCTCCGACTACTTTGAAAAGGACTATGAGTACGCTGTTGAGCTCATCAAGAAGGGCCTGGCCTATGTCTGCGAGCTGACTCCTGAGCAGTTCAAAGAATTCCGCGGCGATCTGAACACCCCCGCCGTCTCCCCCTACCGGGATCGCCCCATCGAGGAGAGCCTGGATCTGTTTGCCCGCATGCGTGCCGGCGAATTTGAGGACAACAAGTACACCCTGCGCGCCAAGATCGACCTGACTAGCGGCAACTTCAATATGCGCGACCCGGTCATCTACCGCATCCGCCATATGCATCACCACCGTCAGGGCGACAAGTGGTGCATCTATCCCATGTACGACTTTGCCCATCCCATTCAGGACGCCCTGGAGGGTATCACCCACTCCCTGTGCTCCCTGGAGTTCGAGAATCATCGTCCCCTGTACAACTGGGTTGTGGAAAACGTCTCCGTTCCCCATCATCCCAGACAGATCGAGTTCGCCCGTCTGGGCATCGACCACACCGTGCTGAGCAAGCGTAAGCTGCGCAACTTAGTGGAAAACGGCTATGTCTCTGGTTGGGATGATCCCAGAATGCCCACCCTGTGCGGTCTGCGCCGCCGTGGCTACACCCCCGCCTCCATCCGCAACTTCTGCGACAGAGTCGGCGTCGCCAAGAGCCCCAATACCATTCCCTACGCCTTCCTGGAGTTCTGCCTGCGCGAGGATCTGAATGAGACCGCTCAGCGCGTGATGGCTGTCCTGAAGCCCATCAAACTGACCATCACCAACTACCCCGAGGACAAGGTCGAGACCTTCGAGGTAGAGAACAACCCCAACCGTCCCGAAGACGGCACCCGCGAGGTTTCCTTCTCCCGCACCCTGTGGATCGAAGAGGACGACTTCCTGGCTGAGCCCATTCCCAAGTACAAGCGCCTGTATCCCGACGGCCCTGAGTGCCGCCTGAAGGGTGCTTACCTCATCAAGTGCACCGGCTACGTCACCGACGATGACGGAAACATCACCGAAGTCCTGGCCACCTACGATCCCGACTCCCGCGGCGGCGATCCCGCTGACGGTCGTAAGGTCAAGGGTGCCACCATCCATTGGGTGGACGCCAAGACCTGTGTTGACGCCGAGGTCCGTCAGTACGACAACCTGTTTGACGACCCTGATCCCGACGCTGCCGGCAAGGACTACCTGGCCTGCCTGAATCCCAAGTCTCTGGAAGTTCTCACGAACTGCAAGGTGGAAGCTTCCCTGGCAGACGCCCAGGCTCCCGCTTCCTATCAGTTCATGCGTCTGGGTTACTTCTGCCCCGACAGCAAGGACTCCGAGCCCGGCCACCTGGTCTTTAACCGCGCTGTCAGCCTGAAAGACAGCTACAAGCCGTAAATCAAACGCAATCCGCAAGCCGCGATCGAATCCGATCGCGGCTTGTTATTTTGCACAATTTTACCCCATCATTTTCGTGCAGAACGCCAGTATTCTGTTTTGCTTCATTTTATTGATTGATTTTTGCCACTAATTCTTCTATACTTTATATATCTAACAATGTATTAAGGAGGAATACCATGAGACTCCCTCATCCGGAAGAAGGTTTTTTCAAAAATCTTTTGACTCTGGCTGTGCCCATGATGCTCCAGAGTCTTGTATCCTTTCTCGTTGGCTTCGCTGACAATCTGATGGTCGGCACCCTGGGAGAAATCGCCATCTCCGGTGTTTATCTGGGCAATCAGCCGCAGACGCTGCTGCAAAACATCATCATCGGTGTGGACAGCGCCATGCTGATCCTGTCCGCCCAATACTGGGGCCGCCGCGATACGGACAGCATCAAGAAACTCTTTGTGATTGCCCTGCGCATCGCTCTGAGCCTTGCTGTTGTATTCACCGCGGCCACCATCATTGCCCCCCGCCCGATCCTGCACCTGTTCATCCAGGACGAGGTCGTCATCGAGGAAGGCATGCGCTATCTGTCCTATGTCCGCTGGAGTTACATGATCTTTGCCGCCTCCCAGCTGCTCATCACATCCATGCGCAGCGTGGAAACGGTGAAGGTCGGCATGTACTCCTCCTTTATCTCCCTGGGCGTCAATGTGGTGCTCAACTACATCCTGATCTTCGGCAAGCTGGGCGCGCCGAAGATGGGTATTGCAGGTGCCGCTCTGGCAACGCTGATCTCCCGTATTGTGGAGTTCGCCGTGGCCTTTACCTACGTCTTCTTCATGGATAAGAAGCTGCAGCTCAAACCCAAGGATTTGCTGCATTCCAACAGCACGCTGCTGCGCGACTTTATCAAGTACGGCGCTCCCGTCATTGCCGGTTGGGTCGTTTGGGGTATCAACGGCACCGTGCAGGGCGCCATCGTCGGCTCCCTGGGCGCCAGCGCTGCTTCTGCAGTCAGCATCCTCTCCATGAGCCGCCAGATGCTCAACGTTGCCCTTTCCGCCACCTCCGGTGCTGTGGGCATCATGACCGGCAAGCTGGTGGGTGCGGGCGAAGTGGAACGCGTCAAGAATCACGCCCGTGTGGTTCAGCTGATGTTCCTGTGTATCGGCATCGGCGGATGTATCATCATCAACCTCATTAAGGGCCCGTTCATCTCCCTGTATACCCTCACGGAGGAAACAAGAATTCTAACCCGTCAGATCATGACCTCTTTCTCCTTCCTGTTCATTGGTACCTGCTATCAGGGTCACTCCCTGGGCAGCCTGGTCAAGGCCGGCGGCGATACCAAGTTCGTCTTCATCAATGATACGATCTTCGTCTTCGGCTTCGTCCTCCCTGCGGCGTTCATCACCCGCTACGTGCTGCATCTGCCCGCATGGGTGGTTTATACCGTCCTGATCAGCGACGAGCTTCTCAAGTGCCCGGTTGCTTTTGTGAAGATCAACCGCTTCAAGTGGATCAAGAACCTGACCAGAAGCAAGGAAGAACTTGCGAAATAAAAAAGAATCAGCCTCCGTGTTCTTCACGGAGGCTGATTTTCTGTTCAAAAGTTCGGATAATTCCCGCGCTCATCCGGGTAGTCGTCAGCAAGAACATGGCCATCAAGATCCCAGACCACACGTCTGCCATCTTGATAACACACCCCCAGATACCCTTTTTCCACATCCTCAAAGAACGCATTGAGCGGCTCTTCCGTTTGGCCCGTGTAGTACCCATGCAGCACATATACATACTCCGGAACGTCAGTGGCACCACTCTCCTCCGACCAGAGCAGCCGATCACCATGCTTCAACTGAGCGAAATTAGCAATTTCCTTCCCGGCATTCATGCCCTCGGCGTTGAATACCCAGAAATCCGTTTTTGTCCAATCCAGTGTCCTGGCTAGAACGGTTTTTTTCCACTTCAGCTGTAACGTCAAGGGGCCAAGTTCGGTTTTCTCATCGCCTATGACTTCAAATCCGCCATTTGTGTAGCCAGTATAGGCAGGCACTTCATAAAGAACGAGGAAATACGGCTGTCCATCCACCTCATAGCGATAGGTACGATGCACGGTCAATTCCTGCTCTGTGATCGGCACCAGAGGTATCTGGTGCGCTACAACGCCCGCACCGACCAACACCGCTGTCGTCAGAATGATAGACACCAGCGCAGTCAGAAAACGCTTGCGGTTTAACTTGCGACGGAACAGAGCGAACCCCTCCCTCGTCGATGGTGCCTCCTCTTTCGGCTCCCACGCTCCAAGTGCCTGCAGTTCTGCGTGACAAGCGCTGCAGATTTCAAGATGCTCCTGTACCGCATTTTTTGTTACTTCGCTCACAACCCCGTCCTGATACAACGGCAACAGGTCGCGCACAATGGCACAATCGAGTTCATTGTTCACAATATCCCATCCTTTCGTAGTGTTTCTTCCATCATTTTTCTGGCTCGGTGGTAGGTCACTCGAGCCCAGCTTTCTGTTTTGCCAAACAGACCTGCAATCTCCCGATAGGGCAACTGACCAAACACCCGCAGGGAGAACACCTCTTTGTACGGTTCCGACAAGTCATGCAGTACCTGGTGGATCGCCAGGGATATGTCTCGCTCTTCCAGTTGTTGCTCCGTTTCCATCACAGCAGCAGGTTCTTCCCACTCCTGCAACGAAACTTCCCGTTTCTTCTTCCGACACCGATTGAAGTACACGTTCTTCGCAATGGCGCACAGCCAGGTATACAGGCTGCTCTCTCCGGCAAAACCCGCCTTCGTGCTCATAGCCCGCAGGAAGGTCTCCTGGGTGATTTCCTGGGCCTCATGCTCCTGTCGGCAAAGGGTCAGCGCATAACGATAGACCGCTTCGTATTCCGCGCTGAGGACCTGTTCGGAAATCGGCTCATATTTTTTTGGCATTCACTCACCTGCCTTTTGCTTTCATGAATTAGACACACAACTTTAGGTTTTGTTACAAAAAACGAGCCGCAGAACAGCTGTTCTGCGGCTCTTCGTTTTGGTGTTTCACTTGGCCTCAAATTCCACACCGGCGTTGGTGCGGATGCGCTCGCGCTCAGCCTTGATGGTGCTGTAGACTTCCTCGGAAACGTGGCCCTCGGCGTTGCCGATGTAGTGATCCACTTCCTCCGCGATGTTCAGCACTTCGTAACGGATGTCCGCGTTCTCGCCGTTGTCGGCAATATACACGGGAACGTACTCGGCCGCGGTGATGGTGGTCTCACCGGTCTCACCGGACTTGGTGAAGCTCAGGTTCAGAACCACGGAGGCCTGGGTGCCTTCCTTGGTCATACGGGAGATGAAGTTGCCCAGGTTATAGGCGATAAAGACTTCCTTGTTCTCACCGTCCACGGTGGTGACGGTACGCTTCTCCATGGGGCCGACCACGTGGGCGTGGCTGCCCAGGATCACATCAACGCCGTTCTTGAACAGAAGATCTGCGATGGCAGTCTGGGTGTCGTTGGGCTCGATGTCATACTCGCCGCCCCAGTGCAGCAGGGCGATGATCACATCGGCCTCCAGAGCCTTGGCGCTCTGCACACTCTTGATCAGGGCGTTCTCATCCACAGAGCTGTAGGTGGAGGTGTAGTCGGTGTACAGCAGGTTCACGCAGTAGGCGTTGTCCGCCGGGCGGGTTCTGCCGTTGATGCCCTTGGTGAAGGCGATGAAGGCAAACTTGATGTCGTTGATCTCGCGGATCACGACGCCGCCGTTCTCATTGGCCTCTTCCTGGGTGCCGTAGGTACCGGCGCTCTGCATGCCATACTCTTCGATGGTCTCGATGGTGGTGCGAAGACCGGCCATGCCGTTTTCCATGGAGTAGGTGTTGGCAGTCTGCAGAATATCGATGCCTGCATCAGCCATGGCCTTGGCCAGTTCGGGAGGCGAGGAGAAGGTGGGATAGCCGGAATAGGGCGTGCCCGCGAAATTGGTCTCCAGGTTGGCAACAGTCACATCCGCCGCGCTCAGAAGATCAGCCACCTTGGCAAAGGAAGCGGAGAAATCATAGCTGCCGTCAGCCTGCAGGGCGTCGGCAATCTGCTCTTCATAGCACATGATGTCGCCGATGGCGCTCAAGGTTGCATGGGTATCTTCCTTGACAGGTTCCTCGGGCTGATCGGGCGGCACGACGGCATCCACATTTTCGTTGGTGGTCTGATCCGGGTTCGGATCAGTAACATCGTTATCGGGATCCTTGTTGGTGCAGCTGCGGATCGAAAGGACCAGTACCAGCACCAGAATCACCGCCAAAGCGGCATAAATCACAATTTTGCGCTGAGCGCGCTTTCTGCGCAGTTCTTCTCTGCGCTGACGACGCTGCTCCTGAAGTTTCGGGTCGAGCTCATAATTCTGATCGCTCATGTTGTGTCCCCCTCTATAGCTGTATTCATGATTATGATACAACATTTCGACCTTTAACACAATCATTTTTTTGCAGATTTACCGATAATTTACAGAATCGATTCAATTCTTGGCGAATCGTGACATTTATGATACAATCAATATGTAGTTTGGAACAAAGGAGGTGCTGCTTTGTGAATACGCAGGCTCCGCGCCGCCAGCGCAGGCGTTTTCGCCCCCTGATTCTTTTGCTTACACTCACCGCAATGCTTGCTGTGCTCATCGGTGCAACCACGGGTTTTCAGCAGCAAAAGCCTCCCCTGCCTGACCCGGAACCGGCTGTGGACCCCGTCACAGATTCTTATGAAGATCGGTGGGGTGAGCTGGATCGGGCGGTAAAGCGGTCCGAGTATGCCAAGGAAGCTTTTGCTTCCTCTGATGATCGTGTGCATTACACCGGCAGCGACTATACGGTTCTGCACGGTGTGGATGTTTCGGATCACAATGGCGTCATTGACTGGGATGCCGTTCAGCTGGATGGCATTGACTTTGCCATTGTTCGTCTGGGCTATCGCGGTTATGGCAACGGCGCAATTGTGAAAGACGAGCAGTTCTTCGAAAACGCCGAGGCGCTGGACTGTCTGGATATGGATTATGGCGTCTACTTTTTCTCTCAGGCCATTAGTGTGGAGGAGGCCGTGGAAGAGGCACAGTTCGTCCTCACGCAGCTGCAGGGGCACGCCCCGAGCCTTCCTGTCTATTTTGACTGGGAACCGATCTCCGATACGGCGCGCACCGCCAATATGAATCCTCTGCTGCTGACGGATTGCGCCCTGGCTTTTTGCCAGACCATCGAGGAAGCAGGATTTGAGGCGGGCATCTACTTCAACCAGGAGTTCGGTTATCGACACTTCAATCTGATTACCCTGAAAGATTATGACTTCTGGCTTGCTGAGTATGCCGACGCGCCCAGCTTCTTCTATCACTTTCAGCAATGGCAATACAGCTGCACAGGCAGCGTGGCGGGCATACACACCGCAACCGATCTGAATCTACGATTTATCCCAAAAGAAGCATAAAAAAACAGCCGGAAGAAATCTTCCGGCTGTTTTCATTCTTGATTCAGACCATCAAACAGGTGTTTGGATTAGTCCTGCTCCTTCATACGAGCGAAGCACTCAGAGCAGTAAACGGGTCTGTCGGACTTGGGCTCGAACGGAACTCTGGCCTCGCCGCCGCAGTTGGCGCAGGTAGCGGTGAAGAATTCACGGGGGCCACGAGCAGCATTCTTGCGAGCGTCACGGCAGGGCTTGCAGCGCTGCGGCTCATTCTGGAAGCCTCTCTCAGCGTAGAACTCCTGCTCACCGGCGGTAAACACGAACTCGGCGCCGCACTCTTTGCAAACTAAGGTTT
>SVLN01000021.1 GCA_015067925.1 Oscillospiraceae bacterium | reverse complement strand
CGGTCGGTCATGATGACCTCAAAACCCTTGAGTTGCTTTTCGGCAGCTTCAATATAGCGGGAGTCGGTAAAATAACGGCATCCGGCTTTGCTGACAACAGCAATACCTTCGTCAATGCCGGATTCAGCTGCATAGTGACGGGATACGGAGCTGGTCAGCAGCAGACCGTCGGCAACATTGCCGCACAGGGCGATCATTTTTTCCAGATTATTCATGGTTCATCCTCCTCTTTCCTATGGCAATAAAAGGCTTTTCTGCCACGTGACGCAGCTTCAAAAGCCAGTTGTGCAGATGGATCGGTGTAACGAGAATGCTCATCACACCTGCGCAGTTGGCGCCCAGAACATCAGTATAGATCTGATCGCCAACCAGGGCCGCTCCCCCATCATGTTCGATGGTGCGCAGAGCCTGACGGATCCCTTTCGGGAAGGGTTTCTTCGAATGGGTAATGCAGGGAATCCCATATTCCTTGCAGAACTTCACAACCCGGTCTCGTTTGGAGTTGGAGACTACGCAATAAGCAATCCCCCACTCTTTGAGGCCTTTGAGCCAGCGCTGCATCTCCGCCGTGGGCGTATTGGTGGTATAGGGTACGATGGTATTGTCAAAGTCCATCATTAGGAGTCCGACACCGCGGGACTTTAAAAACTCCGGTGTCAGGTCCGTAACGGACGGGACAATCAGATCAGGGATCAACGGAAAACTCATGGTGACCTCAAATCTCGTTATGCAAAAGGCCTCCTGCTGTTCACAGGAGGCCTAAACTGCAAATAAACGGAAGGGATTAGTTGTACTTTCTGCGGTTCTTGCGGGCAGCCTCGCTCTTCTGCTTACGCTTCAGACTCGGGCTCACGTAATGCTCTCTCTTCTTAACCTCAGCGATAACGCCAGCCTTGGCGCAGCTGCGCTTGAATCTTTTCAGAGCACTTTCCAGCGATTCGTTTTCTTTGACACGAATTTCGGACATTCTTAATTCCCTCCCTCCGATGTATCCGGCTAAATCCAGGATACTTACAAGGGCCAATTTCATGGCTTCTGTTATTATAGAAGCACGGCCCTCAATTGTCAAGAATATTTTTCAGCGATTTGACGAAAAATTACAGATTCTCTGTAACCGGAAAACAGGCCCGCCGAAGTGTTCCGGCAGGCCTGTCCAAATAAGCTTATTTCACGATCAGATTGACCAGCTTGTTGGGAACCACAATCGTCTTGCGAATCTGGCCTTCCTGCTTCTCCAGGAACTTAGCGATCTTCTCGTCGGCAACAACGTTGGCAACGACAGTGTCGTTATCCAGATCGGCGGCCATGGTGACAGTACCGCGCATCTTGCCGTTGACCTGTACCGCGATGTTGATCTCGGTGTCCTTGCACTTCTCTTCGGAGTACTGAGGCCAGCTCTCATAGGCGATGGTGGTGTCATGGCCCATGATCTGCCAGAGCTCCTCACCCACGTGAGGCGTGACGCAGGAGATCATCTTCACGAAGCCTTCGGCATACTCTCTCGGACAAGAGCCGTTCTTGTAGACCTCGTTGATGAAGGTCATCATCTGGGCAATGGCGGTGTTGAAGCCCAGCGACTCGAAGTCGGAGGTGACCTTCTTGACGGTCTGGTGGTAGATCTTGGTCAGCTTGCCGTCATCGGTGTCGGTGATGTTGGCATCTTCAGAGAAGAAGCTCCAGAAGCGGTTGATGAACTTCTTGGCGCCGGCAACGCCGGTGGCGGACCAGGGCTTGGAAACCTCCAGCGGGCCCATGAACATCTCGTACAGACGCAGGGTGTCAGCGCCGTAGTCACGGACGATATCGCTGGGATTGACCACGAACTCGGGGAAGCGCTTGCCCATCTTGATACCGTTCTCACCAAGGATCATGCCCTGATGCACCAGCTTCTTGAAGGGCTCTTTGACCGGGGAAAGTCCCTGATCGTACAGGAAGCGGTTCCAGATACGGGAGTAAATCAGATGACCAACTGCATGCTCAGGACCGCCGACATACAGGTCAACGGGCATCCAGTGCTTCAGCAGCTCGGGATCGCAAAAGGCCTTGTCATTCTTGGGATCAATGTAGCGCATGAAATACCAGGAGGAACCGGCGGAACCGGGCATGGTGGAAGTCTCACGCAGGCCCTTAATGCCATTGTTATCGTAGTGCTTCCATTCCTCGGCGTTCTCCAGCGGAGCCTGGCCGCCGCGGCCCTTGTAGTCCTCCAGAACGGGCAGAACCAGGGGCAGCTCTTCATCGGGCAGGAACACGGTCTCGCCGTCTTCGGTGTAGACGCAGGGAACGGGCTCGCCCCAGTAACGCTGACGAGCGAAGATCCACTCACGGAAGTGATAGTTGGTCTTTCTTCTGGCAACGCCCATGTTCTCCAGTTTGACGGTGATGGCCTCCTTGGCCTCTTCCACAGTCAGACCAGTGAATTCTTCGGAGTTGACCAGCTTGCAGCCCTTGCCCAGGTAGTCCTGCTTCTCAAAGGCGCACTCAGAAACATCGCGGCCTTCGATGACCTGGATCATGGGAATGTTATGGGCAACGGCATACTCGAAGTCACGCTGGTCATGGCTGGGAACAGCCATAACAGCGCCGGTACCGTAGTTGCCCAGTACGAAGTCGCCGATGAACACAGGAACTTCCTTGCCGTTGACAGGATTGATGGCATACACGCCCTTCAGAGGACAACCGGTCTTGGTCTTGGAAGCGTCGGTGCGATCGATCTCGCTCTTCTTTGCAGCTTCAGCGATGTAAGCGTCCACTTCCTCACGGTTTTCCACGCGGTCCAGCAGGGACGCGGTGATCTTGCCGTCAGGTGCCAGAACCATGAAGGTAATGCCGTAAATGGTCTCAATGCAGGTGGTGTAGATGGAAAATTCGCCGCCGCCCACCAGCTTGAAATCCACTTCCACACCGGTGGACTTGCCGATCCAATTGCGCTGGATCTCCTTGGTGGACTCGGGCCAGTCGATCTCATCCAGGCCTTCGAGCAGCTTCTCGGCAAAAGCAGGCTGGTCGATGACCCACTGCATCATCATCTTCTTCACAACGGGGAAACCGCCGCGTTCGGACTTACCGTCGATGACTTCGTCGTTGGCCAGGACCGTACCCAGCGCCTCACACCAGTTGACGGGCATCTCAATACGCTTGGCATAACCGGCCTCATAAAGCTTCTTGAAGATCCACTGTGTCCACTTGTAAAAATCAGGATCGGAAGTGGCGATCACCTTGGACCAGTCATAGTCAAAACCCAGCTCTTTCAGCTGCTTGGAGAAGGTTTCGATGTTCTTCTGAGTAAAGCCGTTGGGATGATTGCCGGTATCAACAGCGTACTGCTCAGCGGGCAAACCGAAGGAGTCATAACCCATAGGATGCAGAACATTGTAACCCTGCATGCGCTTCATGCGGGACATAATATCGGTAGCGGTATAGCCCTCGGGGTGGCCGGCGTGCAGGCCGACACCGGAGGGATACGGGAACATGTCCAACACATAGTACTTCGGTTTGGAGAAGTCCCACAGGTTGGTGGCAAAGGTATTGTTCTCCGCCCAATAGTTCTGCCACTTCTGTTCAATGGCAGTAAAATCGTATTTCATTTGCCCTTACCTCTCTTCATTGATCGAATCCAGGGCGACAGGCTGGGCATCATTCCAGAGTCGTTCCAGATCGTAGAATTTTCTTGTTTCATCTGTAAAGACATGCACAACCACGCAGCCAAAGTCCAGCAGGACCCAGGTGCCGCCGCGATGTCCTTCACGATGCAGCAGGGTTTCACCCTGAAGATCCACCAGCTCATGCTCCACCTCGTCACACAAGGTGTTGACGTGGGTGTTGCTGCTGCCGGTGCAAATCAAAAAGTAGTCCGCCAGGGTGGAAATATCGGAAATCTTCAGCAGTTTCACGCCGATTCCCTTCTTCGCATCCAGAGCGTTGGCCGCGCGCAGGGCGACCTGTTCAGGTGTCAACATATCGTTTCTCTCCTTTTCTAGGCGTTACGGAACAAAGGGAAAGCCCCCGTTATCCGTATCGGAGCTTGTATTCTCATCGTTGGTTTCTTCGGATTCGTTTCCGGGAATCACCCAGTCGCCCGGGTTGGCACCGGAGGAACCCGGCAGGATATAACCATCGTCCGGTGCAGATACTGGATCATCAGAGGGCACATCACCCTCGCCGGGCTGCTCCCCTTCCGGTGCATCCGCAGGCTCTTCCTCTTCCGGTTCCGGCTCGGGTGCCGGACGCACGGAAATGTCGCCGATGGTCAGATCCCGGTCATAGGGGTTAAAGGACTCGTTCAGTGTTCTGAGCAGCGCGTTCGGCCACAGGGCATAGCAACTGGCGCCGTTGACCCAAGTAGGATCGCCACCCGGGGTGTAGGCTTTCATCTGGTCGAAATCGCATTTGAGAAGTTCCTCACCAAACCAGATGATGTTGCCCAAACTCAGATCGGTTTCCACATAGGTCTGCACGATTTCCGCATATTCGCGAATCTTCGTCAGGCTGCCGATGGAAACACATTTCTTTGCCAAAGCTTTCAGAAAGTCCTGCTGCACACTGATGCGCTTGAGATCAGCCGCATCGTATTTGCGGTAGCGTACCAGCTGCATGGCGTGTTCGCCGTCTAATAGCTGATAGCCCTTCTGCAGATTAATATAAAGGTCCTGGCTTGGATCATTATAGAACATATCCTGGGGAACATCAAATTCCACGCCGCCGACCAGATCTACGATCTGAACGAAAGCTTCCAGATCCACAACCACATAGCCGTCCACCTGGAAGCCAAGCAGCGTCGCCAGGTGCTTCTTGAGGTTGCGAACGCCGCCTGCGGTGTACGCAGCGTTGATCTTGGGAATGGGATAATCACAATAAATGAGCGTATCGCGTGGAACACTCAAAAGACTGACCGTATGGTCATTTGCGTTTAGGTTTGCAATGATGATGGTGTCACTTTTAAATCCATCTTCATCCGTGCCGCAAATGAGGATGTTGTAGATACCTTCGGTATAGGATTTCGGCTCCTCTGAAGGGAGCATAACCTCAATCTCTTCCTCTTCAGCAGGCGGCTGCTCTTCCGGGACAGGCGGCTGCTCTTCCGGCGGAGTTTCGTCCTCAACAGGAGGCTCTTCCTTCTCGTCGGGAATAGTGGGAACATCAGGTTCGTTCATTGTCACGTCGTCCTGAATATTGGGCCGCTCCGGCGGTTTGGAAATGGAACGAATGGCCATGGTAATGGCGCCAATCATCAATACAATCGCCACAAAAACAATCAAAATCGTACGCAGCCAGCGCAGCGCGCCGGAGGCTTGTGCCGCATGATTGGCGGAACTACGTCTGGAATTTGCAACATGATGAGATTTTGAGCTTCCACCAAACAGTTTCATTCAAAATTCCTTTCCTCTTTTAAGTAACGCCAGGCGTCATAAGAGTGTTTATCGAAGGCTTTCCCTTCCCGCTGTAGTTCTTCCAACGACATGGAAAAGCCGGTGTAGAGCGCCCGATCAAGGTCCTCATAGAGATGACAGCGGATCTTTTCCACGCCGTCGAAGGACCGATTGGGCTCTGCGTAGTCGGCAATGTAGAGGATCTTCTCCATGGTTGTCATTTTCGCTCTACCGGTCGTATGCCAGTAAATAGCATTTACGACCGTTTGATTTTCGCCAAAAATATGTTCCGCCACTGCTGCAGCAGTCTTGGAATGCAGCAGCTTGTGGTGCTCAATGACAAAATCATCCAGAATGATACCATATTTTTCACACAGACGCAACTGTTCTGCCGCATCCAGGGCCTTGGTCACATCGTGCAGGATTCCGGCTCTTGCCGCCAGGGCAACATTCTCACCCCAGCATGCTGCCAATTTCTGAGCCGTTTCACAGCAACCGATCACATGAGCAACGCGGCTTGGCTTATGCAAGGAAAGGGAGAGTCGTTTGAGCTCTTCAAAGCCCAGATATCGCAGATTCGCGCCTGCATGATACAAACGGTTTCTGCGAATGTAATCATAGACCTTTCCGGGCAGGTACGCCTGGGCACAATCGAAGAAAACCATTCTGCGCACCATGGTGGAGGACATCTGAAGCACACGATTGTCTGCAAGAAACACCTCAGCATTCAGGCTGCTGCGCAGATTCTCTGCCTGCTCCTGCAGTTTTCTTGCCTCTGTTCCGTCACGACCGGCGCAAATAATGCTGGCGAGTCTGCAGATCTCATCAGGACGATACCAGTTGTGCAGAGACAGGAACATATCCGTTCCCATCATGAGATACAGTTCATCCTCCGGGAACATGGCCTTGAGCTGCGTCAGAGTGTCAACAGTGTAGCTCTTTCCTTCCCGTTTGAGTTCCAGGTCGCAGGCCTCTAACTGAGGATGATCCGAGACCGCAAGCTGTACCATATCAAGGCGCTGCTGGGCAGTTACTTCGTAACCGTCCTTGTCCTTATGGGGCGCAATATTCGTGGGAATCAGTAACACGCGGTCCAGCTGAAACTGCCGGGCCACTTCCTCCGCAGCGCGCAGGTGTCCCAAATGGATTGGATTAAAACTGCCGCCGTATACTCCGATTTTTCCCATCATCGCACCCCCTGATTCGTCAGCCTTTGTTCTTACGCTTCTCGATTGCCTTCTGAATTGCCGCCTGGCGGAAATACTCGTTACGCTTTTCCCGTTCTGCATGCTTGGCAGCGCGGCGCGCCTGGGCGCCGGCACGAACAGGATTCACTTTCTTTGCTTTCTGGGAATTCTGGTGCAGCTTTTCATTGCGGCGGTAGATCACAAACTTGGATCCCACCGTCTGTACTTCTTCCGCACCTGTGGCTGCACAGATCTCAGCCATCGCCTCCTGGGGCGACAGAAGAGAATTTTCCAATACACGGCCTTTGATCAGTTCTCGGGCATTGAGGGCCATATTGGCCTGTTCAATCAGCGTATCGGAAACGCCATTCTTGCCCACAATCAGAATCGTATCCAACGTTGCAGCCTGGCTTCTAAGCTCAGCGCGCTGCTTACTTGTCAGCATGTTCTTTCTCCTTACTTGTTTGATATTCTGCCAGTTTTCTAGCAAATTCTTCCATTGCCAGCGCACGGTGAGAGATTTCATTCTTCCGCTGGGCACTCAACTCCGAATAGGTAGCCTGCTCTGCCGGTACATAAAATAAGGGATCATAGCCAAAGCCGTCAGATCCGCGTTCTTCGCGCAGGATCATGCCTGCACACTCTCCTCTGGCGGTCAGTACCGTTCCATCGGGTAAGATGCAGCTAATGACGCTGACGAACTTTGCGCCGCGCTGCTCATCCGGAACATCCTTCATAGTTTCCAAAAGGTGGGCGTTACGATCAGCATCCGTCTTGCAGGCATCTCCGCCGTATCGGGCGGAATAGACGCCAGGCTCGCCGTTCAGGGCATCCACCATCAAACCGGAATCATCGGCGATGGCGGCAAAGCCGGTGGCTTCATAAACAGCCTTTGCTTTCATCAGGCTGTTTTCTTCAAACGTGGTGCCGTTTTCTTCCACTTCTTCCTCGAAGCCCACATCGCTCTGCAGCACGGCTTCGATGGAAAAGCGCGAGAGAATCGCGCTGAGTTCCTTTAACTTGCCGCGGTTGCGGCTTGCCAATACCAGTTTCATCTTCTATCCCCTAATTAAAACAGCGCATCCACAAATTCTCTCGCCTGGAAGGCCATCAGATCATCGATCTGCTCGCCCACGCCGATAAACTTGACAGGAATACCCATGCTATCGGCAACGGAAATGACAATGCCGCCCTTTGCAGTACCGTCCAGTTTGGTCAACACAATACCCGTCAGACCTGCAGCCTGCTGGAACTGCTTGGCCTGCAGAAGGCCGTTCTGGCCAGTGGTGCCGTCGAGGACCAGAAGTGTCTCCCTGGAGCTGCCGGGCAGCTCGCGCTCAATGATGCGGGAGATTTTGTTCAATTCATTCATGAGATTCTGTTTGTTGTGCAGTCGGCCTGCCGTATCGCAGAGGATTACATCGCAGCCTCTGGCATGGGCAGCAGAAATGGCATCGTAGACCACGCTGGCGGGGTCTGCACCCTCATCCTGACGGACAATGGGCACACCGGAACGGTTGGCCCAGATCTCCAGCTGATCAGCCGCAGCGGCGCGGAAGGTATCCGCGGCGCACAGCAGCACGCTCTTCCCCTGGTTCTTGAGAAGATTGGCCATCTTGCCAATGGTGGTGGTCTTACCCACACCGTTGACGCCAATGACCAGGATAATTGCCGGCGCAGAAGCAAGATTCAGCTCCTGCTCGCCGATGGTGAGCATGTCCACAAGGATGCCTTTCAGCTCCTGGCGGATTTCCTCCGCATCCTTCAGGCGCTTGGACTTCACATGATCGCGAAGCTCGTCCACAGCCTTCACAGAGGTCTCCACGCCCAGATCGGCCAGAATGAGGCTCTCTTCCAACTCGTCGAAAAAGTCGTCGTCCGGGCCGGAGAATGCCATAAACAGCGATCCAACAGAGGAGGACATAGCCTCTCTCGTTTTGGTCAGACCGCTTTTGATTTTATCAAAAAAACCCATGAGAATTCTCTCCGTTTCTTATTCAATACCCAGTTCTTCCTGGATTTCATTAAGATTGATGCCGATAATGCGGCTGACGCCCTGTTCCTGCATGGTCACGCCATACAGAACGTCGCAGGCCTCCATGGTGCCACGGCGGTGCGTGATGACAATGAACTGCGTCTTATCGCACAGATTGCGCAGATACTCGGCAAAGCGTGTTACGTTGCGTTCATCCAGAGCTGCGTCGATCTCGTCGAGCATGCAGAACGGCGTAGGCCGTACGCGAAGAATAGCAAAGTACAAGGCAATTGCTACAAAGGCCTTTTCGCCACCGGAAAGGAGCGTGATCGTCTTCAGCTGTTTTCCGGGCGGTTGTACGCGGATCTCAATGCCGCATTCCAGCGGATGTTCGGGATCTTCCAGATGAAGGCTGGCTCGTCCGCCGCCGAACATCTCAGAGAAGGTCTTTCCGAAGTACTCATCAATGCGGGCAAACTGCGTCACAAAAATAGAGGTCATTTCCCCTGTGATGGACTCAATGATACTCTCCAGATCACGACGGGAAGTCAGCACGTCATCGCGCTGACCGGTCAGATACTCATAGCGTTCGCTGACGCGGGCAAACTCATCAATGGCACCCAGGTTCGGCGTTCCCAGAGCGGAAATGCGGTGCTTGAGCGAGGAAATCTTGCGGTTGGCATCCGTAGTCGATTCGATTTCCACACGCAAAGGCTGCGCTGTAGAGTTTGTAAGGCCATAGGCATCCCACAGGCGGTCGATGATCTGGTTCTGTTCCAGTTCCGAGGTTACCTTTTTCTGTTCCAATCTGGCGGTCTCGCGCTCGAGGAGCAGAATGTTCTTGTTCATATCCTGCGAGCGCTTTTCGGCTGCCGTTTTGGCGGCTTCCACTTCACGGCGGGCATCTAGCACAGAGGTCAGTTCCTCGCGCAGAAGATTTGTGTGCGTCTGGGCCACAAGAATTGCTTCGCTCGTCTTTTCGATCTGTTCACGGATGAGGTCCGCATCGCGCTCATACTGGGAAAGCAGTGCACTGCGCTGGGAGTTCTCGCCCTGCAGGGATTCCCGCAGCGCGCTGAGCTGTGCCAGAGATTCATCACCGGCCATACGCTCGGCATCCAGGGCCGCAGACTGCATACGCAGCTGCGTGATCCGTTCGGTCAGCTCCTGGGTCTTTTCAGACAGCTCACTCTGACGATCCGTCAGAGACTGGATCTGATGTTCCAACTCAAGCTGTTTTGCATCATATTCGCTCTGCTGCGCATCGAGTTCTCTCTTGCGCGCATCCACTTCGTTCAGGCGTTCGAGCAGAATCTGCTCCTCTGCCTGGGAACCTTCCGCCGCATCTCGGGCAGCAGAAAGGATCGCATCGTACTGTTTGCAGGTGCCCTCGGCGCGGAGCACAGTATCTTCCGCTTCACGCAGCTGTTCCTGGGCAGCCGTCATTTCGAACTCCGCTTCCGCAGCCAGGCGCTGGGCCTGCTGATGCTGTGCAGTTAAATCCGTAAGCTGCGTTTCCAGCTTTTGGACCTCAGCTGTCAGTTCACGAAGGGCATTATCTCTGGACAGGAAGCCTGCATTCTTGGAAACAGAACCGCCCGTCATGGAGCCGCCGGAATTGAGCACCTGGCCATCCAGGGTCACAATGCGGAAACGATGAGAGTATTTCTTAAAAATTGCAATGGCGTTGTCCATCCGGTCCACAACCGCCGTGCGACCCAGAAGATACGTTACAATCGCGCGATACTGGGAATCAAACTCCACCAGTTCAGAACCCAGACCAAGATAGCCGCGGCAGGATTCCAGTCCCTTTTCCTGAAGGGTGTTGCCGCGAATAGCAGTGATGGGCATAAAGGTCGCGCGGCCAATGTCGCGGCGCTTGAGGTAATCGATACCTCTGCTGCCGTCCTCTTCTGTGGAGACGACAATGTTCTGCATGGAAGCGCCCAGCGCAGTCTCAACAGCCGTTGCATAGCGTGTTTCGGTGTGAATCAAGCGGGAAACCGGGCCGTGAATGTTGCGAAGACCGCCACGCTCAGCTTCTTTCATCACTTCACGCACAGCGCGGGAATAGCCTTCGTATTCGCGCTCCATTTCCCGATACATACGGATCTTGGACTCGGCGGTATTGTACCTCACCTGCAGATCCTGTAGCTGGGCAGCAACGCTGTCGCGCTTTTTTGTGCGGGATTCCACGCGCAGTGAGTAGCCTTCGATGCGGTTCTGCGTAGCCACAACTTCCTGCTGTGCAGCTTTCAGCTGCCGATTGGCATCATCAAACTGCTGCTGCAGCTCAGAAAGGCGCACTGCCGCTGCATCACGATCGGTCTTGAGCTGACTGATTCGACTGGAAAGTTCACTGGCCAGCTGGTTAGCAGATGCACCCTCCGCCTTACAACCGGCAGAAAGATTCAAAAGCTCTGCCTGCTGAGCACGTTTTTCCAGCAATTGGGCAGTCAGTTCGTCCGAGGATTCATTCAGGCCACTGTCATCCTGCAGCGCCTGCTTCAGGCGCTCCTGAAGGGCGCCCATATCCTGAAGAATTTCATTGATGCGCGCTCTACCCTGCTCGATCTGCTCACTCAGGCCGCCGGTACGGGATTGCTGTTCATCCAGTTCGGCACGAATGCGCGCTACATTCTCTTCGTTATTGTTCAGATTATTCTCTAAGATAGTCTTTTCGCCGATGCAGCGCTGCTCTTCCGCTTCGGATGCGGCAATTCTTTCCCGCACGCCTTCAACCTGCAGGTCGCTGGTATGCAGCTGCAGCGAAAGCTGTTCCGCCTGTTGATAGGATGCAGTCAGGTCGCCATGGGCCTGCTCAAGCTCTTTGGCGGATGCTTCAAAGTCTTTGGCTGCTTTCTCGGCTGTTTCAGACAGATGTTGTAAAGAGTCCAGCCAGACAGTAACCTCCAGGCCGCGCAGCTCGTCACGCAACTCAAGATACTTCTTCGCCTGTTCTGCCTGACGGCGCAGCGGTTCCACCTGTAGTTCCAATTCCGAAATCTTATCGCCGATGCGAGTCAGGTTATCTTCTGTGGCAGCCAGACGGCGCTCGGTCTCTTCTTTGCGATGGCGGAACTTGGAGATGCCGGCCGCCTCTTCAAAGATCTCACGGCGGTCCGTACTTCTCAAAGAAAGGATCTCATCGATTCTGCCCTGGCCGATGTTGGAATAACCCTCGCGTCCCAGGCCGGTATCCATAAACAGCTCGTTGATATCGCGCAGTCTGGCAGACTGTTTGTTGATGTAGTATTCACTCTCACCGGAACGATAATACCGGCGCGTCACCATAACTTCGGCGCCATCGTAGCGCAGTTCGCCGTCAGAATTGTCCAAAATCAGGCTGACTTCCGCAAAACCAAGCTGACCGCGCTTCTGGGTACCGCCAAAGATAACATCTTCCATCTTCGCACCGCGCAGAGATTTGCTGGACTGCTCGCCCATGACCCAACGGATGGCGTCCGAAAGATTCGACTTGCCCGAGCCGTTGGGGCCGACAATGGCTGTAATATCATCGTCAAAGGAAAGAACCGTCTTATCCGCGAAGGACTTGAAGCCTTGAATCTCAAGGGATTTCAGATACACGGTAACACCTCTCCCATAATAATCTAGTTCTAGTCATTTTATCAGTTTTAGGGTCACAATGCAAGCCGTTTTCCATATTTCGGGCATGAAAAAACAGGCCCTAAAAGGCCTGTTATTCTCATTCCTGTTCCAATAGCTGCAACGCTATGGCAGCTGCAGCCTGTTCGGCTGCTTTTTTGCTGCGGCCTGCGCCGGAAGCAAGCTGCTCACCATTGAGGAACACAGCGCAAACAAAACGCTTATCGTGATCCGGACCTTCGGAGGCAAGCTGCCGATAAGTCAGCACCTGCCCCTTCTTCTGCTGTATGAGTTCCTGCAGGGCAGTCTTTGCATCGGCAGTTTTCGGTTTTACGCTTTGATCCAAGGGCAAAATCAGCCGTTCAATCAGGCTTCGTGCGGCAGTGATACCACCATCGAGATAAGTTGCTGCGATCACGCACTCCACAGCATCTGCGTTGATGCTGGCCCGATCCCGACCGCCGTTTTTCTCTTCGCCGACACCCAGCAGCAGATGCTCGTTGAGTTTCAGCGCAAGCGCCACCTGATGCAGCGCCTCTTCGCAGACCATACCGGCACGGGTACGGGTCATCTCCCCTTCCGGTCGATCCGGATAGGTTCTGTAGAGGTAATCCGCCACCACAAAGCCCAGGATACTGTCGCCCAAAAATTCCAGGCGTTCATTGCTCTCATATCCCTTTGTTCGGTTCTCGTTGGCATAGGAACTGTGCATCAGCGCACTTTTCAAAAGCTCTGGATCGCGGAAGTTATAGCCCAGGCGGGCCTGCAATGCTTCAAGCATGCTCTCACTCCTTCACGGCGCGCATGGCGTCGATATTGGCGGCGATCTCATTGGTCACGCCGCTGGTAACCGCCTGCATGGCCTGACGAATGGCGCAAAATACAGCGCGCTCGTCAGAAGAACCATGGGCCTTAATAACAGGCTTGCTGATACCGAGGAACAGTGTGCCGCCGGTTTCGCGGTAGTCCATTTTCTTCTTCAGGCCGTTGACGCCCTTCATGCACAGAAGCGCGCCGATCTTGGAGCCAAGAGAACTGGTAAAGATGCTCTTTAGTTCGCCGGAGAAGAACTTGGCAGTACCTTCCACGCACTTTAAGAACACATTTCCGGAGAAACCATCCGTGACCAACACATCACAGCCGCCGGTCATCACTTCGCGGGCTTCAATGTTACCGATAAAGTGAATATGCCCGTCGCGATCTGCCTGCTGCAGCAGCGGATACGTCTGCTTCTGCAGATCCGTACCCTTGCTGTCTTCCACGCCGTTGTTCAACAGCGCAACGCGGGGTTTGCGAATCTCCAGGAACTTCTTGGCATAGAACGAACCCATAAAAGCAAACTGCAGCAAGAATTCCGGCGTGCACTCAGCATTGGCACCGCAGTCGATCAGAACAAATTGACCACCCTGGCAAGGAATCGTGGGCGAAAGAGCCGCACGACGAATGCCGCGGATGCGCTTGACAATCAGAGTTGCAGCAGTAAGTAAGGCACCGGTGGAGCCGGCAGAAATAAATGCATCACCCTGACCTTCTGCCAGTGCGCGCAGACCAACGATCATAGAAGAGTCCTTGCGCTGCTTGACGACAGTCTCAGGTGCGTCGTGCATGTCCACAACATCAGGTGCATCCAGGATCTCAATGCCGGTCGGCAGCGTAGAATAACCAACGCGCTGCAGCTCTGCCAGAATCAAATCGCCGCGACCCACCAGAACCACCTGAGCACCCAGTTCCTTCACCGCCTCCACTGCGCCCAGAACCGTCGCCTTCGGGGCCAGATCACCGCCCATTGCATCGAGAATGATTTTCATATCAGCACCTCAGTCTTTTATGGTTTCAAGCTTGGCCAGCGCGCGCTGGGCAAGCTCCAGATTCTTATTTGCCTTGCCTTTGACGCGGTACCCCAGGCCTTCCAAAATACCGTAATTCACGTTCATAGGCTGGAAATTTGTGACGCTCTCGTCACTGATGTAATGCGCCAGGGCGCCCAGAGCGGTCTGGCGGGTATAATCCGGGATTGGTTCGCCTTTTAGACGATGTGCCATACACACGGCTGCCACATAACCGGAGGCAGTGGATTCCACATAGCCTTCCACACCGGTCATCTGGCCGGCAAAGGCCACCAGAGGCTCTCTGCGGTCAGAGTACGCCATATCCAGCAGCCGCGGAGAATTCAGGAAGGTATTGCGATGCATCACGCCATAGCGCAAAAACTTCGCATTGGCCAGGGCGGGGATCATGGAAAACACACGCTTCTGCTCCGGGAATTTCAGATGGGTCTGGAATCCCACCAGATTATAGACGCTGCCCTCGGCATTGTCCTTGCGCAGCTGCACCACAGCATAAGCTTCTTTCCCGGTTTTAGGGTCTTTCAGTCCGACCGGTTTCAGAGGGCCGAATCGCAGGGTGTCCACACCGCGCCGAGCCATGACTTCCACCGGCATGCAGCCTTCAAAAACCTTCTTGTCCTCAAAGCCGTGCACCTCGGCCTCTTCTGCCGTGGCCAGGGCCTGGACAAAGGCCAGGTAAGTCTGCTGATCCATAGCGCAGTTGATGTAATCAGCACTGCCCCGGTCATAGCGGGATGCAAACCAAGCCAGATCCATGTCAATGGACTCAGCATCAATCAGCGGCGCCGCTGCATCATAGAAGTTCAGCTGCGTTTCATCGCCAAAATAGCGGCAGATCGCATCTGAAAGCGCGTCAGAGGTCAGAGGGCCAGTGGCAATGATGACAGGAGGAGCCGGAATCTCAGTCACTTCACCATCCATAACGGTAATGTTGGGATGACTATGGATTTTTTCCGTCACCATGGAAGAAAATGCATGGCGATCCACCGCCAGGGCGCCTCCCGCTTCCACGCGGGTTGCCTCGGCACAGAGCATAATCAGGCTGCCCTTGCGGCGCAGCTCTTCTTTCAGAAGGCCGACGGCGTTCTCCAGGCGATCTCCGCGGAAGGAGTTGGAACAGACAAGTTCGGCAAACTCCCCCTGCGCATGATGGGCCGGGGTCATCTTATGGGGCTTCATTTCATGAAGCTGCACTTGAAAGCCGCGCTCGGCCAGCTGCCAGGCCGCTTCACAGCCGGCAAGTCCCGCGCCGACAACGGTTACTTTGTTCATTTCGACTCCTTCGCCGTCTTGGTGGTTTTCTTCGCTGCCGTCTTCTTGGCAGCAGGCTTCTTCGCCGCTGCCTTCTTTGCAGCAGTCTTTTTGGCCTTCGGCTCCTCAGCAGCCTGTTCGGAGGCAGCTTCTGCCTCAGCAGCAGCCGCCGCAGGCTTCTTTCGATAGCCGCGCTGATCTTCCGGCAGGAAGTCCGGGCAATCGGGATTGATGCAGAACGGCTTCATCTGGCCGCGGCCGGACTTTTTAAACAGACTCTGTCCACAAGTGGGGCAATCGTTGGCCGTGGGAACATCCCAGGACATAAAGCCACACTCCTGACCGCGTTCGCAAGCATAGAAAGCGTAGCCCTTCTTGCTCTTGAGTTTGAGAATGGTGGCGCCGCACTTCGGGCATCGACCGGGCATCCGCTCAGAGATCGGACGGGTATTCTTGCACTCGGGATAACCCGGACAGGCCAGGAACTTGCCGAACCGACCGGATTTGATGACCATCTTGCGACCGCAAATCTCGCATACTTCATCGGTTTCTTCATCGGGAACCTTGATGCGAATACCATCCAACGCAGATTCCGCAGCCTTGAGTTCCTTCTCAAAACCGGAGTAAAATCCACGCAGGACATTTTTCCAGGGCAGTTTTCCCTCTTCCACCTGGTCAAGCTGCTGCTCCATATTGGCGGTAAATTCCACATCAATAATATCCTGGAAGCGCTCTTTCATCAGGTCGGTCACAACTTCACCCAGTTTTGTGGGATGCAGGCGCTTGTCCTTCTTCTCCACATAGTCGCGGTCCTGAATGGTGGAAACAATGCTGGCATAGGTAGAAGGTCTGCCAACGCCCTTTTCTTCCATGGCTCGCACCAGTGTAGCTTCGGTATAGCGAGCGGGCGGCTGAGTAAAGTGCTGCTCTTTTTCGAATTCTCTGGGATTCAGGGCCTCGCCCTCCTGAAGATCCGGCAGCGGCGGCAGCTTTTCTTCCTGCTCATCATCGCGGCCTTCCTCGTAGACGGCAATGCAACCAGAGAACTTCAGTGCCTGATGATTGGCACGGAAGATGTGACCGTTGCACACGGCATCAATGGCCGTGGTTTCATAGACAGCGGGAGCCATCTGGCAGGCCACAAAGCGGCTCCAGATCAGCTTATAGAGCTTATACTGGTCACGGCTCAGGCTCGCCTGAATGGAATCCGGATCCAGATGTACATTACTCGGGCGGATGGCCTCATGGGCATCCTGCGCAGCAGAACTGGTCTTGAACACGCGAGGCTTACCGTTGTAGTACTGCGCACCATAACGGCTGGTAATAAAATCACGGGCAGCAGCAAGGGCCTCATCCGACAGGCGCAGGGAGTCGGTACGCATATAGGTAATCAGACCCACAGTGCCCTCACCACGGATATCAATGCCCTCATACAACTGCTGGGCAATTGCCATGGTACGCTTGGGCGTCATGTTCAGCTTGCGGGAAGCCTCCTGCTGCAGGGTCGAGGTGATAAACGGAGGCGCAGGCTGCTTTTTCTTCTCGCCTCGCTTGACGGACTGCACGGTAAAGGGCTTGCCCTGCATATCGGCAAGCAGCGCTTCCACTTCCTCAAGGCTGTGCAGCTCGCGCTTCTTGTCCTCACCGTGATAATGGGCCAGGAAGGAACCGGGCTTGCTCACGCGATCCAGGCGCACATCCACGGACCAGTATTCCTGGGGATTGAAGGCGCGGATCTCATTCTCGCGATCCACAACCAGACGCGTCGCCACGGACTGCACGCGTCCGGCAGACAGTCCACGTCGAATTTTCTTCCACAGCAGCGGAGAGAGCTGATAACCCACAATGCGGTCCAGGATACGTCTTGCCTGCTGGGCATCCACCAGGTCATAGTTGATGCCTCGGGGCGCCTGAATGGCAGCATTGACCGCCTTGTTGGTAATTTCATTAAAGGTAATACGCTCGGTCTTCTCGTCCTGAAGCTCTAAGAGTTCCTTCAGATGCCAGGAGATGGCTTCGCCCTCGCGGTCCGGGTCAGTTGCCAGATACACGCGCTCGGCCTTGCCGGACGCAGTACGCAGATCGCGGATGATATCGCCCTTGTCCTTCAGGGGCTGATAGACCGGCTCAAAGTCATTTTCAATATCCACACTGAGCTTGCTCTTCTGCAAATCACGCAGATGACCCATGCAGGCTTTCACCTGATAGTCGCTGCCCAGATATTTTCCGATGGTTTTCGCCTTGGACGGCGATTCCACAATTACAAGATTCGGTGCACCCGCCATAATGGCAGACCTCCAGTTTCATTACTTCTTTTCTGAGAGCTGATAGCGTCTTCCGGGCATGCGAATAGCAATGCCCTTGAGCTCCAGCAGCGTCAGCGCAGAGAGCGCCTGCGCTGCGGACAAACGGCTTTCTTCGATCAACTCGTCCACATGAATGGGTTTTGGAGAGAGCTGTGAGGCCACGGCCCATTCATCAGCTGAGAGTTCTTCTTTTTTCGCTTCCAGGTCAATATAAGACCTATTTGTTCCGTTGTCAACGGATTTTTTGTCACTTGAGCGCGGATGGGCCACATTTTGAGCTACTTTCGGCGCTTCGGAAAGCTCCGCACGCTGCAGATCTCTGGGAAGCAGTGTCAGATTATCTCCGCCTGTACGCAGGTGAATACGATCCGGAAACAGATGAACATACTCCTGCAGAACATCCTGGCCGGAGGTCACAAGAATGGCTCCTTCACGCAGCAATTGATTATTGCCTTCACCCACTTCCATACCGATATTGGAGGGAATGGCAAACACATCCCTTCCCTGCTCCAAAGCACGGGAAGCAGTAATAAGAGATCCGCTCCTGGGTCCAGCTTCCACTACAAGAACGCCGGATGCCAGACCGGACATAATGCGGTTTCTGACCGGAAAATTCCGCGCGTCAGGCGGCGTGCCGGGCGGATACTCGCTGACAAGCCAACCATGGGCAATGACATCCTGATAAAGTCCACCGTTCTCGGGCGGATAGATGCGGTCAATGCCGCAGCCAAGCACACCGATTACGGGAGTTCCGCCTGTCAAAGCGCCTTCCAAGCTGAGGGTATCAATGCCCCTTGCCATACCGGAAACCACAATGGCACCGCCATTTGAGAGCTGATAGCCAAATTTCTTCGCCTGCAGCAAGCCGTAGGGCGTTGCCTTTCTGGCGCCAACCATGGCAATTGCGGGCGAATCATCCACATTCGGGATCGTTCCTTTATAGTATAGCACAATGGGAGGATCCGGGATGTTGCGCAGACGTTCGGGATACGCAGCATCCTGATAGGTCAGAAGATGAATACCCTGGCGCGCACAATCCTCCAATATCTTTTCGGCTTCCCGAAGCTCCTTGTTCTGTAAGCCCTTGATCTGAACCTTGGTAAGGTCCGGAACCAGGGCATACTCCGCCGCATCAGCATAATACGCTTTCTCGGGCGAGCCAAAGAAGCGAAGAACACTCAGCGCCATTCTTGGACCGATTCCCTTGCACAGGCACAGCCAAATCCAGTATTTGAGCATGTTCTTCCCTTCTTTCTCTCTTTATTGTTTCATCTGCCACATAACAATTGCGGCAGCAATGGCAGCATTCAAAGATTCACAGCGAGGATCCATGGGAATAATCAGCCGCGCAACGGCAGCATCCATGTATTCTTTGCAGACGCCCTGACCTTCAGAGCCAATCACAACCGCATAAGAGTTGCACGCACTCTTGCGCAGATCCACAGCATCATCGGACATGGCGGTTACCGCAAGCTGCAGGCCCTGTTCCTGGCAGCGAGCTAAGATATCCTCTCTGCTCAGCTGCACAGGCGGGGTGCGAAACACCGCGCCCATGCTGGCACGGACCGTTTTTTCATTATAAGGATCTGCGCACCCACTTGACAGCACCACCGGGATTTGCAATGCATCTGCTGTACGCAGAATCGTGCCAACATTGCCGGGATCCTGCAGGCCATCGAGAATCAACGTCCCGGCACTGAGCGACACTTCCCGGTCCTGCTTTGGCATACGGCACAGAAACAGCGCGCCCTGGGGAGTTCCCATACCGGAGGCGTATTCCATCAACTCTTTCGTCACGACGCAAACGCGCACATGCTCTGGCAGCTTCGGAATCTCCAGTTCCTCACTCAAAATCACCGTGTGAAGGCCTTCGCACCAGCGAATCGCCTCTTGCAGCAGCTTTGTTCCGTCCGCACAGAATAGTCCGGTTTTATAACGTTCAGACCGCGAAGTGCGCAGCTTGCGAACCTGCTGGATCAGCGCATTTTGTCTGCTTGTGATTCGTTCAATACTCATATCGTTTCTAACTTTTCCAGATGATTGTTGTCTCCCAGAACCATTACAACATCCCGTTCTTGAAATACGTAATGAGGACCCGGAGATATTCGGATCTTATCATCCTGTTTGATGCCCAACACGTCAACACCATAAGTGCTGCGGATCAGAAGATCCACAACAGAGTGTCCGATCCATTTCTTTGGAACAGGAATTTCTGCAATGCCGTAATCATCAGACAGGTCGATATACTCAAGAACGTTCGCACATGACAAACCCTTTGCCAGCTGCTCTGCCATTTGTTGTTCTGGAATTACAATATTATCCGCACCAATTCTTGACAAAACCTTTCTATGACTTTCGTCCATTGCTTTACAGATAATCTGCTTCACACCCAATTCTTTCAGATTTAAGGTTATGAGCACACTTGCTGCAAGGTCTGTTCCCACGGATACGATGACACAATCATACTGCTGCACGCCAAGACCACGCAGTACACTCTCATCACGGGCATCGCCCACAACAGCATGTGTGACTGAATCCGCCAAGTGTGAGATTTGTGCTGCATCATGATCCAGGATCATAACTTCATTTCCCAGCGCATATAGCTTTTCAGCCACTGCAGTACCAAAACGTCCCATACCAATGACAACGTAACTGCGCTTCATCGTAGTACCTCCTAACCAATTAACACTTGTGTGTATGCGTACTGAAATCTGGAGGAATCCATGCCGCCGGCAAGAAAGCCCAGACTGATTGTCATAACGCCCACACGTCCAAAGAACATATAAATAATCAGAATGATCTTGGAAACCGCGCACAACTCTCCGGTCAATCCGGTGGAAAGACCCACCGTAGCCAGTGCTGAAACCGTCTCATATGCGCAATCCAAGAATGGAGCCTGTTCCAAAAAACAAAGCAAAAAAGAACCAATAGCGGCCAATCCCATCATAATCAAGAAAACGGACAGTGCCTGATTGATTTGCTCACGAGAGATTGTCCGTCCAAACACATGGGGTTCTTTTTTTCCGCGGGCTGTATAAAGTGCGGCCAGGAACAAAACGCCAACTGTCACAGTCTTTACGCCACCGGCCGTAGAGCCGCTAGAACCACCAATAAACATGAGTGTCATGGTCATCATCTTGGAAACATCCGTCAAGCTCGCCTGATCAATCGTTGCAAACCCTGCAGTTCTGGGCGATACTGATTGAAACAAACTTACCAGAATCTTTTCCGAAGGCGAAAACGATCCAATGGTTGCATCATTCGTCCATTCGGCGACTGCAAACAGTCCCCATCCCAGGAGAATTAAAAAACCGGAGATAAGTAGAACCATTTTTGTGTGCACAGAGAGCTTCCGCCGGGATCGATAATTCCAAAGATCCTCCCACACAAAGAAACCAAGTCCGCCAATGATCACCAGCGCCATAATCGTCAGATTAACCACAGGGTCAACGGCAAACATGATCAAACTACTTCCAGGCATGAACTCTCCCATCAGATCGAAACCGGCATTGCAAAAAGCGGATACAGCGTGAAAAACACCCCACTTCAGCGCGGTCCAAAAGGGGTAATCCGTCATAAAACGACACGTCAGAATTACTGCGCCTATCAATTCTATGGCAAACGTTCCGATCAGAACATGGCGGATGATACGAACAGCACCTTCCAGCTCATTCAGGCCAAAGCCCTGTGCGATCACCAGTCGCTGTCGCATACCGATCCGTTTTCGGAACAGGAAGGCTCCAAGCGCAACAACACTCATAAAACCCAATCCGCCAATTTGGATCAGGCCAAGAATGATAACCTGTCCAAATCCGGACCAAAGCTGATAAGTATCACCAATTGCCAAACCAGTCACACAGGTTGCGGATGTCGCAGTAAACAGTGCATCCAAAAAAGTAATGGAAACACCGGGTTTTACTGAAATAGGCAACGAAAGCAGTCCTGCTCCAAGCAGAATAATACAGATAAACACAAGAACTATAATCTGTGAACTGGTTAGTTTTCGCTCTGCAAAAACCAGTCGGCGAATATACCGTAGTACGCGATCCTTCATAGGCAACCCTCCCTAAAGAAATCACCTGAATTCGGCTATACAAAGAAATTATAACACGAATCATTCTCTATGTAAACCCAGCGTCCGGCTTAACTACTGGTCATGCATGACATCTGAATTTCTCATATTTTTTCGTAAAACAAAAAATACAATGTACAATTTTGAAAAAAAATGTATAATGGGATTGTATTCAATTATCCCTGCCGATCCGATCGGCTCACACTACATTATTCTTATGAGGTAATATCATGAAAATCATCGTAGTCGGAGTTGGAAAACTGGGTAACGCCCTGGTCAAACAGCTTACACAGGAAGGGCATGATGTCATTATCATTGACACCAACTCCTCGATCATTGATAACGTGGTAAATGTTTATGATGTGATGGGTGTCTGCGGCAATGGCGCCAGCTATCTCGTGCAGCGCGAAGCTCAGGTCGCAGAGGCAGAACTCCTGATTGCCACCACTTCCAGTGACGAAATCAATATTTTCGCTTGTCTTGTTGCGAAAAAAATTGGTGTGGATCATACCATTGCCCGTGTCCGTACCCCCGAATACGAACAGCAGCTGCGTTTTATGCGAAACGATCTCGGCCTTACCATGGCGCTGAACCCCGAGCGTGAAACCGCCCATGAAATAGCCCGTGTGCTGCGCTTCCCCAATGCGGTTAAAATGGAATCCTTCTCCAAAGGCCGACTGGAACTGGTGGAATATCGGATTCCTTCTGGCTCTGCCCTCGACGGCTTGCGCCTGATGGATCTGTATCGCTCTCTTCATATCAAGATCCTGATTTGTGCCGTCGCGCGCGGAAATCAAACCGTAATACCCGGCGGTGATTTTATCCTTCAAGCCGGTGACTCGATCCACCTCACTGCCTCTGCACATGAGTTGGAACAGTTCTTCCGTCAGTTGGGCGTTTTCAAGGACACAGCCACCTCTGCCATGATCATAGGTGCCAGTAAAATCGGCTACTACCTGGCTCAGGAATTGATCCAGATGGGTATTGCTGTTAGGATCATTGATCAGGATGAGCAGCGCTGCACCTATATGAGTGAGCAACTGCCTAAAGCACTGATGATCGTCGGTGACGGCACAGATCCTGAGCTTCTGGACGAAGAAGGCATTGAAGATACCGATGCCTTTGTTGCCGTGACCGGTCTGGATGAGGCGAACATTCTGATGTGTCTGAGCGCATCGCGTATGACAAACTGCAAAACGGTCGCCAAGGTCAATCGCCGTTCCATGCAGGATGTGGTTCTCTCCACCAGCATGCTCGACAGCATTGTCTCCACAAGCCATGTCAGCACCGACTTGATTCTGCAGTATGTCCGCGGCATGCAGAATGCTTCCGGTATGGCAGTCAAGACCCTGCATCGCCTCCTTGACGGCAAAATCGATGCTCTGGAGTTTACTGTTCCGGCGGATCTTCCCTGTATTGGAACACCACTGAAAGATCTCAAATTGAAACCGGGTATTCTTCTGGCCGGTATTGTTCGCCAGAACGGACAAATCATCATTCCCTCCGGCGATGACTGCCTGCGTCTGAATGACGATGTGGTGATTGTCACAACAAACACCAACATCCGCGATCTGCGTGAAATTCTCATGTAAAGGCGGGCGAAGATGTATGAATATCCGTATGGTTCGTTTTGTTCTGGGGCGAATCCTTCTGGTGGAAGGCCTGTTGATGATTCCATCGCTGATCGTTTCCCTTCTTTATCAGGAAGGTGCCAGAGCTGCACTATCTTTCGTATTTCCGATTGTACTTTTGATTCTTGTGGGTTTTCTGATGTGCCACCGCACGCCGGAAAAGACATCCCTGTACGCTCGTGACGGACTGGCAATCGTTGCCATGGCTTGGGTTCTGATGTCTATATTCGGTGCGCTTCCCTTCTGGCTGTCCGGTGAGATCCCCAGCTTTGTGGATTGTTTCTTTGAAACCGTTTCCGGTTTCACGACTACAGGTTCCACCATTCTTGCTGCTGTAGAGCCGTTGGGCAAAGGCGTTCTGTTTTGGAGAAGCTTCACCCATTGGGTTGGCGGTATGGGCGTTCTGGTGTTTGTTATGGCTGTGCTTCCCATGTCTGATGGCCATGGCATGCATCTGATGCGTGCCGAGGTGCCCGGTCCAACCGTTGGCAAGCTGGTCAGTCGCATGAGTGATACTGCAAAAATTCTCTACGGGATCTATCTTGCAATGACCATTCTTTTGATCGTTCTTCTTATGTTTGGTGGAATGAATCTATATGATAGCTGTATCCATGCTTTCGGTGCAGCTGGCACTGGCGGCTTTAGTAATCGTAATCTGAGCGTCGGTGCTTATGACAGTGTCTATATTGACATTGTAATTGGAACATTTATGCTCCTATTTGGCGTAAACTTTAACCTCTACTATTTAATTCTGATCAAAAGAGCAAAAGACGCTTTCGCTTCTGAAGAGCTGCGTGCATACTTACTAATTGTCGCAATTAGTGTACTTTTAATTACTGCTGATATCTGCAGCATCTATGACAGCGTCTGGACAAGCTTGAGATATGCCTATTTTCAAGTCTCTACCATCATCACTACTACAGGCTACGCAACGGCGGACTTTAACACCTGGCCCGGACTTTCCAAAACAATCCTTGTGCTTCTGATGTTCATTGGTGCCTGCGCCGGTTCCACCGGCGGTGGTTTGAAGGTATCTCGCATCTTGATCCTTGTGAAGGCCTCAATCCGCGACATGCGCAGAATGCTGCATCCCAATGCAATTGTCACAGTACATTTTGAGCAGAAACCGCTAGATGAAAAAACGGTTCGCAGTTCCCAGATGTACCTTACTGTATACGTTCTGGTGTTTGTGCTTTCCGTGCTCTTGCTTAGTTTTGAGGAAACGGATCTTGTTACGGCCTTCACCGCTGTAGCTGCTTGCCTCAACAACATTGGTCCCGGTCTGGAGATCGTTGGCCCAATGGGCAACTTTACATCCTTCTCCTGGGCCTCCAAATTGCTGTTAAGCTTGAACATGCTGATTGGCCGACTTGAAATATTCCCCATGATTCTGATCTTTGCACCTTCCATTTGGAAGCGAAAGCGTTCTGCTACTTCCCTGCAGCAAAAACTTCGGAATCTTCGAAAAAGATAAGGAAAAAGTCCTGTATGCTGAGCATACAGGACTTTTTATGTTTCAATTAATCCAA
>SVLN01000020.1 GCA_015067925.1 Oscillospiraceae bacterium | reverse complement strand
AAGTTACTGGTTATATCAAACTGCAGATCCCTGCCGCAAAGGCGACTGCTTCTCCCCCTGTCGGCCCTGCTCTGGGTCAGCACGGTGTGAACATCGCCCAGTTCATTAAGGAGTTCAACGAGCGCACGAAGGATCAGGCCGGTTTCACCATCCCCGTCGTTATCACGGTTTATGGCGACCGCAGCTTCACTTTCGTCTGCAAGACTCCCCCCACCGCTACCCTCATCATGAAATCCATCGGACTGGAAAAAGGCTCCGGTGTTCCCAACAAGGATAAGGTCGCTACCATCACCAAGGCTCAGCTGCAGGAAATCGCTGAGAAGAAGATGCCCGACCTGAACGCCGCTTCCCTGGAAGCCGCCATGAGCATGGTTGCCGGCACCTGCCGCAGCATGGGCGTTACCGTTGTCGACTAATTCACCGGGGTCCCGGGATTAAGAGAATCCCGGCCTCAAAAACGTGGGAGGATCATTCCGATTACCACTATCAAGGAGGATAATAACATTGTTCAGAGGTAAGAAATATAAGGAAAGCACCAAGCTGTACGAGCGCGCCAATCAGTACGAGACGCTCGAGGCTCTGGAAATCGTTACTAAAACTGCTAAGGCTAAGTTCGACGAGACCGTCGAGCTGCACGTGAAGCTGGGCGTTGACTCCCGTCACGCTGATCAGCAGGTTCGTGGCGCTATTGTCCTGCCCAACGGCACCGGCAAGAACGTCAAGGTCCTGGTTTTCGCCAAGGACGAGAAGATCGAAGCCGCTCTGGCTGCTGGCGCTGAGTATGCCGGCGGCGCTGAGCTGGTCGAAAAGATCACCAAGGAAAATTGGTTTGATTTCGACGTCGTCATCGCTTCCCCCGACATGATGGGCCTGGTTGGCCGTCTGGGTAGAGTTCTGGGTCCGAAGGGCCTGATGCCCTCCCCCAAGGCCGGCACCGTCACTCCCGACGTTGCCAAGGCTGTTGCCGAGAGTAAGGCCGGTAAGGTCGAGTATCGTCTGGACCGTACCAACATCATCCACTGCCCCATCGGCAAGGTTTCTTTCGGCGCTGAGAAGCTGAAGGAGAACCTGGATACCCTGATGGACGCCATCATCAAGGCTAAGCCCGCCGCTGCCAAGGGCCAGTACGTCCGCAGCTGCGTCGTCGCTTCCACCATGGGCCCCGGCGTCCGCATCGCTCCCAAGTTCTAAGAGAATTCTAAATTTTTCTTGACAAATCGGGAAACAAGCACTATAATATCTTGAACGCTGCCGAAGACAGCAGGAGGCTTAGGCCATAATCGGGATTTCCCTTCCTGCCGAGGTTTGCACAGTTTCTAAGTTTACTGTGTCCTCACGTCCTCGTGGCGTGAGGACATTTACTTTTATACGGAGGTGAAACACAAATGCCCAACGTTAAGGTTCTGGAAAGCAAGAAGGTCATTGTTGATGCTCTGGCCGAAAAGCTGCAGAATTCCACCGCCGCTGTGTTCGTTGACTACAAGGGCATCACCGTCGCTCAGGATACTGAACTGCGTAACCAGTTCCGTGCCGCCGGTGTTGAGTACACTGTTGTTAAGAACACCCTGACCCGTTTTGCTGCCAACAAGATCGGCTACAATCAGTTTGATGAGCTGCTCAATGGCACCACTTCTCTGGCCGTTACCACCGGCGATCCCATCGCTCCGGCGCGTATCGTCTGCGAATTCGCAAAGAAGAACGCCAATGTTCTGAAACTCAAAGGCGGTCTGGTCGAAGGTTCCGTTCTCTCCGCTGAGGAGCTGAATGGTTTCGGCGCTCTGCCCAGCAAGGATGCCCTGGTCGCTCAGGTTCTCGGCACCTTCCTGGCTCCCATTTCTTCCCTGGCCTTCTGCCTGGCTCAGATCGTCGAGAAGAATGGCGGCGGCCCCGTCGCGGAAGAAGAAGCTCCCGCCGAGGCTTAATCCACATCAACAATTCACTTAATTTTTTGGAGGTATTTTACTATGGCTAGCGAAAAGATTGCTGCTATGATCGAAGAAGTCAAGGCTATGACTGTCCTTGAGCTGTCCGAGCTGGTTCACGCTCTGGAAGAAGAGTTCGGCGTTTCCGCCGCTGCTGCTGCTGTTGCTGCTCCCGCTGCTGGCGAAGCTGCTGCTGTTGAAGAGAAGACCGAGTTTGACGTCGTCCTGAAGGGCGCTGGCGCCAACAAGATCGCTGTTATCAAGGTCGTCCGTGAAGCTACCGGCCTGGGCCTGAAGGAAGCCAAGGAACTGGTTGACGGCGCTCCCAAGAACGTCAAGGAAGGCATCAGCAAGGACGATGCCGAGGCTCTGGCTGCTAAGCTGAAGGAAGCTGGCGCTGACGTCGAGGTTAAGTAATTAATCTTACTTGCGTACACAAAACAGGAACAGCAATTGCTGTTCCTGTTTTTTATTTTCCTGGGAACTTTTGTCTCTTTACAGCGTCAAAGTAAACAAGGAGGGATACCCTATGAAAAAGAAAAGCATTCTCGCATTGATCCTTGTGTTCGTTCTGCTGCTTTCCGCAGGCTGTGCAGCCACCGCCAAAGACGAGGCCATGTCGAATACGTCCTCTTCCAGGCCGTCCGTTGGCACCAATTCCGGCTACGACGGCATGTTGGATTACGAAGAATCCGTGGATATGGATATGGGCGCTTCTGATGACTACTATGCCGAACCTCCAAAGGAAGACGGCGGCATGGTGGAAACTTCTATTTCCAACTATGCCGAGAAGATCATCTATTCTGCCAGCGCCGAGGTTCAGACTCTGAAGTTTGACGAGGCCGTGGAGCAGATCGCTCAGCTGGTGGAACGTCTGGGCGGCTTTGTGCAGTCCTCTTCCGTCACCGGCCAGGATTATTACTCCGCTGCCAATAAACGCCAGAGCTACCGCACTGCCTACTTCACGCTGCGCATCCCCACGGAGAATTTCTCCGCTGCCAAGAGTGCTCTTTCTGAGATCGGCAACGTAACCTACATCAACACCGATACCCAGAACGTCACCACCCAGTACTATGACACCCAGAGCCGCCTGAACACCTATCGCACGGAAGAAGAGCGCCTGTTTGCCATGCTGGATAAGTGCGAAACCGTGGAAGAGATGCTGGCCATCGAGTCCCATCTGTCCGATGTGCGTTACCAGATCGAGTCCCTGACCACGACTTTGAATCACCTGGATCAGCGCGTTGCCTTCTCCACCTTGAACCTGAACCTCACCGAGGTTGCCGAGCTGACCTATGAGCCGCCTGTGGTGCGTACCTACTGGCAGCAGATCGGCGATGGTTTCGCGGAAAGCCTGCAGGATGTGGGCAGATTCTTCAAGAACCTGTTCAAGGGATTCCTGGTGGCCATTCCCCACCTGGTGGTGCTGGCAGTCGCCGCCCTCATTGTGATCCCCATCGCAAAGCGCATCGTTCGTAAGTGCCGTGCAAAGCGCGCCGCGCGACTGCAGGCAAAGCAAACCGATACCGAATAACAACAAAAAGGCCGGAAGGATTTCCCTTCCGGCTTTTTTATATTGCTTTCTCAGAGAGGATCCGCAGCGGAATTCCGTCCAGAATCAGGTGCCGATTCGCCAGGGCCTGAATCTCTTCCGGCTCGTGGGAAATCAGCAATACAGGCCTTTTCAGCGCCTGCTCGCGAATCAAGGGATAGATGCTCTGCTTCAGCGCCGGATCCAATCCTTTGAAGGGTTCATCCAAAATCAAAAGATCCGCCTCAAAGGCCAGGGCCCGTGCCAGAGCCACTCTGCGGCGCATACCGCCGCTTAATGTTGCAGGCATGGAATCTGCCTCACCCTTCAATTGCAGCCGTTCCAGCCAATCCAGCGCGTTCTGCTCATCTGTGACCAATTTCAGATTCTCCTTCACGCTGCGCCAGGGCAGCAGGCGATCCTCTTGGAACATTACAGAGACCCTCCCTGTTTTCAGACCGGTCACCACACCGGTGTCTGGCTTCTGCAAACCGCAAAGCACACGGGCCATGGTGGTCTTGCCGCAACCGGACGGGCCGGAAACAGCGATCACACCCGTTTCAGGCAGCTGCAGGGAGAACTTGTCCAGCACAATTTTCTCGTCAAAACGAACGCCTATATTGTTCAGTGCAATCATGCTTTTTTTCCTCCCATCCGTTTCAGAATGCTCGTCAGAACACCTTCCACCAACAAGCTCAGCACGATCACGACCACCGTCCAGGCGAACAGCTCCGGCGTCTCAAAGTACACCTTGGCAAAATACAGCTGGGTACCGATGGCCAATTTCGGCTGGCCGAGGACTTCCGCTGCAATGCCCGATTTCCAGGCCAGACCTAGGGAGGTAAGGCAAGCCGATTGGAAGTAAGGCGCCACAGATGGCAGATACACCTGCCGCAGCGTACCCCAGGCGCCAAATCGGAAGATCTTCGCCACCTCCAGCAACTGCACATCCGTTTCCCGGATACCGGTGCAGAGATTGCTCCAAACCACCGGCAGCACGATCATGCCGGCAATCACCGCAGGAAGAATCGTCGAGTGCAGCCAGAGCTGGGCCAGGATGATAAAGGATGCCACCGGCACCGCGCGAATCATTCGGATGGCCGGTGCAATGATGGTATCACACAGCTTGCTGCAGCAGCTCAGAACCGCCAGCACAGCACCCAACATCACGCCTGCGGCGAATCCCAGGAAAACCCGCAAAAGGGATCGCAGCACGATCCCCCAGAAATTCACATCGCGAACAGCCGTCACAAGCGCGCGGGCGGCGATCATCGGGCCGGGCAGCAAAAGCTCCTTCCCTACCGCCACCGAGACAGCCTGCCAGGCGGCGATCCAGAAGACCGCCGCCAGCAGAATGCGAATCAATTTGTAGTTCAGCAATCGATCACAGAAGCGATAGACTGCCTTCAGCGCGTGCCACAAGGCACTCGTCATCTTAGTAAACAAAGTAGAAGTCCTCAGTGGGAACTGCGCCGCCAACGGCCTTGGGATTGTAACCGAACAGCACGTTGTAGTAGCCCTCTACTGTTGCCTGCATATCGGCACCCGCCACAAAGGTCAGATGGCAGTTGGGCAGGCTCTTCATGGCGATGCCTTCGCTGGGAACGATGCCATGCTTGGCGCACAGGGTAGCGGCATCCTTGGTGTTTTCCAGGGCAAAGTTGATGGAAGCTTCATACTCCTCCAGGAACTTGGCAACGGCCTCGGGATGCTCTTCAGCAAACTTGGCGGTGGTGACGATGCAGCCCATCACCAGCTGGCCTTCCAGCTTTTCCCACTCGTTGTTCAGATCCAGGGCAACCTGGAATGCAGTATTCTTGTTCTGCACCACGGTGGCGTTGGGTTCGGGAACCATCACGAAGTCAGCCTGACCGGTGGCGGCCAGCGCCAGGACCTCGTCCACAGCAGCCTTGAACTCGATGGTCACATCAGTGCCCACCACCAGGCCGTTCTGCTCCAGAATGTGGGTCAGAACGTACTCCGGATTGGCGCCCTGACCAAAGGTGACGATGGTCTTGCCCCGCAGATCTTCCACGGAAGAGACCAGGGTCTCGTTGGTGGCAGTGTTCTGCAGCAAGTACAGGGTACCCAGCGTGTTGATGGCAGCCATCTTCACGCCGCCCTGGGTCTTGTTGAAGGCGATGGCAGCGTTGTTGGTGGGCAGCGCAGCGATGTCATACTCACCGGCAATGACCTTGGCCATCACGTCGGCGGTGTCAGAGCTGACGGTGAAAGTGTAGTTGTTGGCGGCGTTGCCGTTGGCAGCGTCCTCCATCAGCTTTGCCATACCCATACCGGTGGGCCCCTTCAGCACAGCAGCATTGATGTCAACTGCTTCGTAGGGAACCTCTTCCTGCTGCTCGTTTTCTTCGGGCTCAGCGGGAGTTTCAGGTTCGGTGTTCTCCTCGACAGGAGGAGTCTGCTCGGCATCGGTGTTGGTTTCCGGCTCATCCGGAGTCTCAGGAGTGTTCTGATCGGCAGTATTGTTCTGCTCGGGCGTCTGGTTGTTCGTATTGGGAGTGGAGCTGGTATTGGCGCAGCCGGCAAAAACAGCAACAACCAGAACCAGAACCATCATAAGTGCAAGTATTTTTTTCATCGTTTTTATTTCCTTTCTTTTTTATACCGTCACGTCATATGAAGACGTTCCGGGTGTTTGACAACAATGGTTTTTCCGCTGCGCTCAATGATGCCCTCTTCTTCCATTCGATCCATGACGCGGTAGAGGGACGCTCTTCCGATATTCAGCCGGCTTGCCAGCTCAGTCATGGAAATGGTAATTTGAGGTCCGTTCTGCAGCAAAAAGTGGGTCACGATCTGATCCGTCGTTCCGGCCGCCAGGGAGGCGATCCGTCCGTTCAGAAACAGGATCCGATCCGAGAGATAGCGGATATACGCCTCTGCCACGGAAAAATGCATCTGCATCACCCGGTGCAGCCAGGCTTCTTCCATCATCAGAACGCGGCAATTCTCCTGGGCGGTGATTACGTTGGTGAAGGCCTGCACATCATTGAAGATGGCCGCCGCACCGAAAATCATGCCCTCGCTCAGGCGGCTGATGGCCAACTCTTTTCCGTTCTCCGCCGGCTTTGATACCGTGGCAGAACCAGAAACAAAGAGTCCGAGACATCGCTCAAAGCTTTCGCCGCCGTAGATCACGCTGCCGCGGGCAAACTCCCGACAGGCGCAGCCGTCCATCCGGCTGATCTCTTCCACCTGCACAGGGGAAAGATTGGAAAACAAAAAGCAGTTTTCCAACGCCTGCCGCTCTTTTTTGGAAAGGGCCATTTCGCTCACCCCTTTCATTTTTTGTCTCATTTGATACACTTTCTGGCTATATTATAGCGAACTTCAAGGTGTAAGTCAATTCGTCGTTTTTACCATATTTTCTGCATACTTGTTTGCTGTGTTTTATCATCTCATCGAAACAGAGCATGGCTTTCGGCGTTTGTACCAAAATCGCCCCCTCTTTTTTGTACAAGCCGACCGTTGACACTCTCCACTTTCCTATGCTAAGCTATATATGTCAGATTACACGTTCAACAATCAGAAAGGAGCAGTTTCTATGGAACCCTTGAAATTGGTCAATCGTATCGTCGGCCGCAGACATGACAATCCCCCTGCATTCGACAAGATGAGTGACTTCAACGCAACCCGTTACAACCCCCTGCTGATGCACAACTACGGCCGCAACATCTACGCCAAAGGCGAGAAGATCGGCTTCTGCCTGGATATCCGTATCCCCGGCTACCGTGGCCTTCCCATCAACCAGATCCAGACCATCGCTTTCGAAGTGAACGGCGAGTGGATCGGCACTGAGAGAATGAGCATCTGGTACGACGGTCGTTACTTCCCGTTCTCCGCCATTGGCACCGGTCGTTTTGACAACGAGTGGATGTGGAAGTATCAGGATTACCTGCGCGTCTTTATCGACTATCCGGGCGGCCTGCCCCAGGGCGTCTACAACGTGAAGTACGGCCTCGCTCTGCGCGACCACTACTCCACCACCGCCTACTGTGAAAAAGATGTCACCATCGTCTAAAGGAGGTCCAAAGCTATGAAAGAACACAACATCAAGTTAGGCGTTAGCCTGTATTCTTATCAGGAAGCCATCTGGCGCGGCGATCTCGATCTCGAGGGTGCGCTGACCGCAGTCAAAGGTGCCGGCGGCGCGGGCGTGGAGATCTTCGGCGAAGCGCTGATCCGTTCCTTCCCCTACATTACCGACGAATTCCTCTATAAGTGGTACTATATGCTCGACAATCTGGGCCTGGAGCCTGTCTGCTATGAGCATTTTGCAGACCGCCGCTTCTCTCCGGATCCTGCCAAGTACCTCACCGATGACGATCTGTTTGACGTGACCATGATGTACTTGGAGTCCGCCAAGAAGCTGGGCTGCAAGTTCATCCGTCTGAGCCACACCGGCCACAACGGCATGTATGACAGCGGCGATCCCGGCCGCAGAACTGTTACTGCTGAAACCTTTATGAAGGTTCTGCCCTACGCTGAAGAGATGGGCGTCAAGATGGCCCTTGAAGTCCACGCTCCCGGTCTGCTGGAAGACGGCGGCAATGACGACTTCCTGGAAGCCCTGGAGCGCACCGGCTGCTACGGCGGCGGTGGCCTGATGCTTGACTTCTCCGGTTGCTTCCGCGATATGAGCCCGATGACCGAGGCTGCTCACATCAAGGCCGGCGCAAAGCCGGAGATCATCACCTACCTGCGTGAGATGAGCCGCAAGGCTTACACCTTTGACGGCAACAACGACGTTGATTGGGACGAAGTGGAAGCCAAGATCAAAGAAATGGGTGCCTCTGATATTGAGCTGAATATTCTGAACGGCCAGGGCAGCGGCCACGGCTCCCTGCGCAACAAGCTCATTTCCCCGCCCTCTGTCGTGCAGCAGTATGCATCTCAGCTGATCTACTGCCACGGCAAGATGCACTGGATCAATGAAGACTGCACCTGCGATGAAATGGACTATGCCCGTTACATCAAGGCTCTGGTAGATGGTGGCTTCGAAGGCTGGATCTGCTCCGAATTCGAAGGCCAGCGCTCTGTACCGCACACTCTCAATGAGGTCATGTTCGTCAACCGTCAGCATCAGCTCATGCGCAAGTGCCTGGAAGAGGCCTGCAAGGACTAAACATAACAAAATGCCCCATCCGAGAGGATGGGGCATTGTTTTTTAGAATTGCACCGGCTGGCGCAGCATCTGGCGCACAGAATAGGCAAGAATTGCCGCTGCTACCACCACGCCTGCCACCAACCAGGTCCACGGTTCCACGGAATCGGCCAGGACAATGAACCGCATCACAAACCGTCCAAAGGCAGTAAAGTGTAATTTGCTGAATAGATGCGACAGTCGGGAGAATCCCAGGCAGACAATCAGGAATCCGAAATACAGGACCATGCCGCCCTTGCGGCCAAACCTGCCGTAAATCGCGGCCACAAACAGGCCGAAGATCGTCACCAGAATCACAGCCGGCAGAATAAATTCCCAGCTATAGATCACAAAGAAATTCACTTCATTGCAAAGGTTCGGATAGATGAGACTGTAGAGCAGCAGCTCCAATTTGCCCAGAACCCAGGCCATTCCCACCAGCGCCAAGGTGCGCAGCGGGGTGAACACGAAGTGGCTCAGCAGCAGACCTCTGCGGCTGCGGCCCATGCTGACTGCCAGCTGAAAGCGGGTCTGGTACAGTAGACCATCGTAAATAAACCCGGCAAACACCGCCACAATGATGGCGAACAGCATACCCATGTTGAAATACGTCTCCGCTCCAACATCAGTTCCAATGATGATTGCAACTATGATGATGCCAAACACGAACACCGCCAATTGAATCGCCACCAGACCAAGAAAATCATTTCCGTTGACCTGCAGCTCTTGTTTGAGTGCTTTCATTGCAGCCTCCTTTCACAGCTTCACGGCATAATTGCGCAGAATCAAGCGCTGAGTCATCAGCTCTGCGCACAGAAATGCGCCGCCCAGAATCAGGGCAATGATGTTGACCAACCGCGCATTGATCTCCCACGAAGAAGAAAACACACCTCTGACCACAAATATTGCGACAACCGCGCCCATCACACCGCAGATCAGGCCCATCAGCCAGCCGCCCTTGCCGCCAAAGCGGTGGACCAGCATACCGAACAGGCTTCCGATGGAGCCGAAGAATACCACAAATCCAACAACAGCAGGGGTGAACGCAAAAAACGTATTACGTAGTTCTCCGGAGAAAAGCAGATTGTACACGCAGAAAATGGCCACGATACCCACCGTGTTGATCATCTTCATCAGGGTCATGCCCACCTGGGCCTCTTTGCGCGTAGAGCCAAAACTGATGGCCAGGGGCAGATACAGCCGGTAGACCGACAAGCTCATCGCCATCTGCAAAAAGCCTGCAAACCAGGCAGACTGCATCGGAGCAGTTTGTACCAATTCCCTCAGGTTTACGCTGGAATTGATAAGCCACATATAAAGGCACATGGCCGGACCTGCAGCCAAAGCGAACAGCAGAACCGTTCTAGACTGCTTCAGCCAGAATCCCATTCTGATTCGCATGCTCATTCCTCCCCGCAAAGCGCCACAAAAACCTTCTGCAGAGAAACAGGCTGCACATCCACATCGAACCCGTCCCGCAGGGTCTCGCCCTTCTTCAGGAACACGGTAACCGCCTTGCTGCGGCCCATCTGCTGGGCATGATGTACCTTCAGACCACGGGTGGCGCCATTCACAGCGTCCTCATGGCCGCTGACCAGCACAGCGCTGGCCACCAGCTCATCGGTGTTCTGCTTCAAAAGAATCGTACCGTGATCCACGATGATGGTCTCTTCAAACACGCTGGCCGCCTCTTCAATGATATGGGTGGAAACCACGAACGTGCGGCCAGAGGCCATGAATTCATCCACCAGCATGGTGTAGAACTCCTCACGGGCAATCACGTCCAGACCCGCAACAGGCTCATCCAGAAAGGTAAACTCCGCACCGCTGGCCAGGGCCACGGTGATGGTGATCATGCTCTGCATGCCCTTGTTCACCTTTCCGATCTGCTTTTTGACCGGGATTCTGAACTTCTCCACCAACTGTTTTTCCATTTCTTTGTTCCAATTGGGGAAGTAGGACCGGGCTGCCTGCAGATAGTCCTTGATCTTCAAGGCGCCCACGCCGTTCTGTGCAGAGACATTCAGCTCTCTGGAAAAACAGATGGCGTCCAGCTGCTTCTGCTTTTCCCAAATCGGCTCGCCATCCAGGGTCACAGCGCCGGAGGAGGCGGGAATCTGGCCGGAAATGATACTCAGAAGCGTCGTCTTGCCCGCGCCATTGCGGCCGATCAGACCGTAAATCTTTCCGCTCTCCAATTCCAGATTCACCCCATCCAGGGCTTTGACGTCTTTATAATTCTTACATAGGTCTTTGCAAACGATCTTACGCATTGTCTTACTCTCCTTTTAGCAGTGCGGCAAGCTCTTCCCTGCCGATTCCCAGACTCTCGGCTTCCTGCAGCAGCTCCTGCAGCTTCACCTTCAAAAATACTTCTTTGCGGCGCTGGCGGATCTTCTCCTTCGCTCCCTTGGACACAAACATACCAATACCGCGTTTCTTATAAAGGATGCCGTCGTCTACCAGCATATTCACACCCTTGGCAGCTGTGGCCGGATTGATGGTATAATGCCGGGCCAGCTCATTGGTGCTGGGCACCCGTTCTTCTTCCAACAGGATCCCGCGCAGGATATCCGTTTCGATCATTTCACAGATTTGCAGGTAAATCGACTTTTGCTCATTCAAAAGGCCGTTCATCTGCTTCTCACCTCCGAGTTCATCTGTTCATTACTTGTGTAATTAACCATACAACATCTATTTCTGTTTGTCAACAGGAAAATAAAAAAGAGAGGCCGAAGCCTCTCTTTATCAATGTTCAACTTCCAATGTTTCTTCCCGTATAAACCGCTGCCAGGCCTCCCTGGGAGGTCTCGCGATAGATGGAATTCAGATCCTTACCGGTGCGGTACATGGTCTCGACCACGGTATCAAAGCTGATTTTTCGGGTGGTGGAGAGGAAATTTGCCAACGACAGGGCGTTGATGGCGCGCATGGCGGCAACTGCGTTGCGCTCGATGCAGGGAATCTGCACCAGGCCGCACACCGGATCGCATGTCAGACCCAGCATATGCTCCATGGCCACCTCCGCAGCGTACTCGATCTGGCCGATGCCCATGTGGAACAGTTCACACAGGGCCGCTGCCGCCATGCTGCAGGCCGTGCCGATCTCCGCCTGGCAGCCGCACTCGGCGCCGGAGATGGATGCATTGGTCTTAACCAGATTTCCGATCAGGCCGCCTACTGCCAAAGCGCGACAGATATCGTCATCGGAGAAATGGCGTTTGTCCTGCATGTATTTGAGAACACTCGGCAACACGGCGCAAGCGCCGCAGGTGGGCGCCGTGACCACCACACCACCGCCGGCGTTCTGCTCGCTGGCCGCAAAGGCATAGGCGCATACCAGGCGGTTTTCCCGGGTAATATCCGACTCATCAATGTGGCTCTGGTTATAAAGGAACTGCGCTTTGCGCTCCACGCCCAGACCGCCATCCAGAGTGCCGTGGGTGGAAAGGCCGGCGTAGATGGACTGCTTCATGGCCTTCCAGATCTCATGCAGGAAGGGCCAGATCTCCGCGCCCTCATTCTCTTCCACATACTCACTCAGGCGAATGCTGTGGCTCATGCAGTAGTCGGCAATTTCCGAAAACGTACTGTGCTGATAGATGTCCTCCTCGGACAGTTCCGGCTTTCCTTCAATGACGATCTGGCCGCCGCCCACGGAAAGAATCCGCTCATCAGCCAGCACCTTGCCTTCCTTGTAGGCGATGAACTGCATGGTATTCTCATGGGGCAGGCCGGTCACATCCGCAGAGCCGAAGATGAGCTCAATTTCGCGACCCTCGAACACATCCAGAATTGCCTCGTCCGTCTTGTGGCCCTTGCCGGTGCCGGAAAGGGAGCCGAACAGCGTAACCTGATAGCGATCCGCCTCGGGATATGCATTCAAAAAATAGCGCGCGGCCTTGTCCGGTCCCATGGTATGTGAAGAAGAGGGCCCGCGGCCGATTTTATACAGATATCGAAGGGATTTCATGGCAGTTCCTCCGTGAATAGATTATCTTTATTATAACATTCAGCGGCAAAAAAACAAGCAGGTGCTCTTTTGAGCACCTGCTCAGATTTTCATTACTTGGTGCCGAAGATACGGTCGCCGGCATCGCCCAAACCGGGAACGATGTAAGCATGGTCATTCAGGCGTTCATCCACGGAGGCAACGTAGATATCCACGTCGGGATGATCCTTCTGAACCAGAGCAACACCCTCGGGAGCGGCAATGATGTTCATCAAGCGGATGGTCTTGCAGCCATGATTCTTGATGAACTGGATGGCAGCGGAGGCGCTGCCGCCGGTGGCCAGCATGGGGTCGACCACGATCACGTCACGCTCAGCGATATCGGGCGGCATCTTGCAGTAGTATTCCACGGGCTCGTGGGTCTCCGGGTCACGATACAGGCCGATGTGACCGATCTTAGCAGACGGAATCAGAGAAATCATTCCATCCACCATGCCCAGACCAGCACGGAGAATCGGTACGATAGCCAGCTTCTTGCCGGCCAGTACGCGGCAGGTCGCCGTTGCCACCGGAGTTTCGATCTGAACCTCTTCGGTAGGCAGGTCGCGCGTAGCCTCGTAGCACATCAGCATTGCGATCTCATTGACAGCCTCGCGGAATTCCTTGACGCCGGTGTCCTTGTTGCGCAGGATCGACAGCTTATGCTGCAGCAGCGGATGATCCAATACATGCAAAGTTCCCATAATTTAACCCCTTTCAGTCCCGGCCATTCGTTCAAGCCGTTCACGCTCCGCCTGGGAAAGGCGCAGGTAATTCGGCTGCAGCGCTGCCGCATCAGCGTCCTCCCCCGCAAGAATACGGGGATAAGCAGCCAGCGCCACCGCACCGGCCCGCTGGAAACGCAGATGTTCCGGCAGAATCTTCAGATCCGGGATCTCATCTCGCAAGGTATTATAGCACAGTTTTGCGCCATCTCCAACCAAAAACTTTTCTTTTTCGATTTTTTTCAGCTCCGCGCCCAGTTCCTCCAGGCTGATGGCCCGATCCTCGGCAATGCGGCACAGGTTCGTGCCGTCCGATTCAAACAGAGCGTTGTAAACCTGGCTGCGCCGGGCGTCCATCACGGGGCAAATGATGCCGTTGAGATGGGCATTGCCCACCGCCATGGCCTGCAGGGTAGATACGCCCACGCACGGAATCTGTCTTCCCCAGCAGAAACCCTTGGCCGCCGCCACACCGATACGCACACCGGTAAAGCTGCCCGGACCGGCGGCCACCGCCACGGCATCCACATCCTTCGCGGTCAGATCGCAGTTTTTCAGCAGATCCTCCGCCATTTTACTCAGGGTGCGGCTGTGGGTCTGGCCGGAATTCTGATAGTATTCCCCAAAAAGCTCGCCATCGCGCAGCAGTGCGACAGATGCCGCCTTGGCAGAAGATTCAAAGGCTAAGATCAGCAAAGCGCTCCCCTCCTAAAACCGTGATGCGTCTTTGATCCGGATTCTCACATTTTTCGATCCGCACCACAATGGGATCCTCGAAAATCTCGTCTACATTCTCGCTCCACTCCACGGCGCACACGCCGCCGCGAACCAGATAGTCCTCCCAGCCGATGTCAAAGAGTTCATCGGCGGAGCCGAGACGATACATGTCAAAGTGAAACAGCGGCAGCCTGCCGGAAAGATACTCATTGACGATGGTGTAGGTCGGGCTGGTCACCCGATCCCGGATGCCCAGACCGGCGGCCAGGCCGCGGGTGAAGGCCGTCTTTCCAGCGCCCAGATCGCCATAATAGGCGATCACATCCCCCGGCTGCAGAAACTCCGCCAGGCGCATGCCGAGCCGTTCCGTCATTTGCTCGCTATTGACAAAAAATTCCATGTGTATTCCCTCTTGAAACCCAATTCGTTCCAAATGATTGTACCACAGAGTACCGTGTTTGAAAAGTGACAATTTCTGTTTACTTACACCCAAAAAGATGCTAAAATACAGGCACGACGAAAGAAAGGAGGCCATCCATGAAAACGATTCTGCGCTTTGCCCGTGCCTTTGTGGAAAAGGGCGATATGCTTCTGCTGTTTCTTTGCCTGCTGGCCTCTGGATTCGGCATTGTCCTCATTGCCAGTGCCACCAACTACGTAGGCTTTTTCCCCTATGTTCGCGTTCAGATTGTGGCGCTGATTCTGGGCCTGGGACTCTATGTGCTCTTCACCTTCCTGGATATCGACATCATCGCAGAGCGGCGCGACCTTCTTTTCATCTTCAATATGCTGTTCATCAGCCTTCTGTTCAAATGGGGCGTCAGCGACAACACCGGTAACCGCAGCTGGCTGGCCTTCTCCTGGCTGCCTGTTTCCATCCAGCCGGCGGAGGTCTGTAAGCTCACCTTCATCATCATCATGGCCCGAATGATGTCCGCCTCCGGTGACCGCCTTTCCCGCCCTCTGAGCGTCGGCAAGCTGGCTGTGCACCTGCTCGTTACCATCGGTCTGATCGTGGTGGCGTCCGAAGATGCCGGCAGCGCCCTGGTTTACGTCTTTCTCTTTATCGTCATGGCCTATGCCGGCGGTGTGCGTCTAGGTTGGTTCCTCCTGGGTGCCGGTGCCATCGTTGCCGCAGCGCCCTTCTTATGGACCCGCGTCATGCGTGAAGATCAGAAAAACCGTATTCTCATTCTCTTTGACCCCACCATCGACCCCACCGGCCAGAACGAGCGTTGGCACACCGACCGTTCTTTGACCTATCTGCAATCCGGCGGCCTGACCGGTGATGGTTTATTCCAGGGCGACCACACCCAAGCCGGCCAGATGCCCGCTCAGCACACAGACTTCATCTTCTCCGTGGTTGGCGAAGAACTGGGCCTGCTGGGCTGCATTGTGGTACTTCTGATCCTGCTGGCCATTGTCATCCGCATCATCTACGTGGGCATCAAGTCCGAAAACTATATGAACCGGCTCATCTGCATCGGTATCGCCGCAATTCTATTGTTCCAGATCATTATTGACGTGGGCTTCTGCATCGGCGTGCTGCCGGTCATCGGTCTGACGCTTCCTTTCTTCAGTTACGGCGGCAGTTCCCTTGTTACCATGTTCGCCGCCATGGGCATTGTCTCCGGTATCAAATACCGCCCCGCCCCATCCACCAACGCCAGATACGTCACCAAGCAGGGATGAAAACATCCCTGCTTTTTCTTATATCATGCATATTCTGCCCTGGGCGGCAAATAATACCTCTGCAATGACGTAAGGAGGTATTCTCATGCATATTCCCCGTATTCTAACCCGTACCTTTCTCTCCTGCGCGCTGCTAAGTGCGCTGGCCATTCCTTCCCTGGCTGCTGAGGGTGAGTACACTTTTACCCGCTCGGACTTTGAGGGCGAAAGCGGTGTGGTCATCACCGCGATTCCCTCCGCCCAGACCGGCCTGCTGCGCTGCGGCAGCCGCACCATCCAAAATGGTGATGTCCTGACTGTAGAAATGCTTGATTCTCTTTCCTTCCTGGCAGCCGATACAAACCGGGACGCCGCAGTCGAGATCAGCTATCTGCCGGTCTTTGGCACTTCCGTGGACGCTGAGCAGACCGTGCGTCTGGAACTGCTGGCAAAAAAGAAGAATCAACCGCCCACAGTCGAGGATTCCGAGTTTGAAACCTACCGCAATATTTCAAACTCCGGCACACTGCAGGCCAACGATCCGGAAAACAAGCCTCTGACCTATACCGTCACGAAACAGCCGCGACGGGGCAGCGTCAGTATCGCAGAGGACGGCACCTTCACCTACACCCCTGAGAAAAATAAGGTCGGTAAGGACACATTCGAGTATACCGTCACCGACTCTGAAGGTCTGACCTCAGACCCGGCCACCGTTTCCATCCGCGTCAAAAAGCCCAGCGAGAAAGACGTCTTCTCCGATATGAAGGGCAGCGATGACGAGTATTACGCCGTCTGGGCCAGAGAGCAGGGCCTGCTCTCCGGTGAGTTGGTGGCAGGGACCCTGTGCTTCCGCCCCAACGCAACTGTAACGCGAGGCGAATTTGTGGTCATGGTGATGAACCTGTTTGACCTGGAGCTGCGCGAAACCCTGAGCGCCACCGGCTTTGCCGACGAAGCAGCAACCCCAACTTGGATGCAGCCTTATCTTCTCAGTGCGGTCAGTTCCGGCATTGTCAGCGGTATCCGCTCGGATACGGGTCTGGTCTTCCGGGCAAATTCTGCCATCACCGAGGCTGAGGCTGCCGTGATCCTGCAGAATCTGCTTCAGTTCCCTGCAGGCAAAACCCGGTCCGGCACCGCGGAGGTCTGGGCAGAGCAGGCCGTTGCCGCGCTCTCTCAGGCCGGTGTGCAGACCCTTACCGGCTCGGCCGAGCCTCTGACGCGCATTGCCTGTGCCAAAGCGCTGCATAGTGCCTATCATGCATCTGACTCTGGTCGCTACGGTCTTCTGGCCTGGGCGGCAGACTAAAACCTTAGCGGCAAAAGGCTCAGTATGTACATCATACTGAGCCTTTTGTCCATTTTCTTTTCTGCAAAAAAACAGTAGAATACTGACTATGCAAATTTTATATAGGAGTGAATCTTTTTGTCTGATCGCACGAAAAAGTCCCTGCGCAATCAGGACATGACCACGGGCAGCATTATGAAGAAAATGCTTCTCTTCGCCATTCCTGTCGTGCTGGGCAACATCTTCTCACAGCTTTACGGCGTTGTGGATACCGCCGTTGTCGGCCGTTATGTGGGCAAAACCGCTCTGGCCGCCGTTGGTTCTTCCAGCAGCATTATGATGGTGTTCCACACCGTTATGATCGGTATGAATACAGGTGCGGGCGTCGTCGTCTCACAGTATTTTGGTTCTAAAAACTATAAGGAACTGAGCAAGACCGTCACCTCCCTGCTGATCGTTGCCACGGGCATCACCCTGGCCATGACGGTTCTCGGCATCGTTCTTGCCAATCCGCTGCTGCGCCTGCTGGCGACCCCGGAGGAACTGATCCCTCAGGGCAGCCTGTATCTGCGCATTTGCTTCCTGGGCACCCTGGGCCAGTTCTACTACTTTGTCGGTACCTTTATCCTCAACGGCATGGGCGACAGCAAGCTGCCCATGTACATGGTCATCCTCAGCTCCGCCATCAACATCGTGCTGGACCTGCTGTTCGTTGTGGCCTTCCATTGGGATGTAGCCGGTGTTGCCCTGGCAACCGTCATCGCCCAGGCCACATCTGCCACGGTAGTTCTCATCAAGATCTTCCGTTATGACCAGCTGGACTTCTCCCGTGAAAGCTGGAAGGTAGACAAGCAGAAGATCAAGTCCATCTTCGCCATCGGCATTCCCACTTCCCTGCAGTCTTTGGCCACCTCCATCGGCACCATGGTCATCCAGCGTTTCTCCAACAGCTTCGGCACCGACTTCATCGCCGCCATGACCGTTGTCAACAAGGCCGATATGTTCGCCATGATGCCCCTGAACTCCCTGGGCAGCGCCCTGACCACCTTCGTTGGTCAGAACGTCGGCGCGGGCCTGCACGACCGTGTCAAGGAAGGCGTCCGCAAGATCACCATCAGCATCGTGGCTGCAGGTGTAATCATCGGTGTGATTATGGCCCTCTTCGGCGGCCTGGTCCTCAGACTCTTCGTTACGGAAGCTGCCGTCATTGCCATGGGTGTTGTCTGCATCCGCATTGCCGCCACCAGCTACTGGGGCATGGCGCTGCAGCAGTCCTATACCGGCTTGCTGCGCGGCGCGGGCGTGGCCACGGTTCCCGCCATCATCATGATCGCTACGCTGGCCCTGCGCATCCCCGCTACTTACCTCCTGGCCATCGTGCGCGATGACTACCGCGGCATCTTTTATGCCCTGGCCGGTGCCAACATCATCGGCGGTATCGCCATGGTTGTTTACTACCTCAGCGGCCGCTGGAAGAATAAAAACGCCATCAAACTCTAATCTTTGCAACACGCCCTGCGGAAGCAGGGCGTGTTTTTTACATATTTTCATTGAAAAGTGTTTCCCTGTTGACCGTTCTCAGGTTCTGTAGTATAATTGATTTTAACAACATTTTGAATTCTGGAGGTCCCTATGGCAGACACTCGATCCAAATCGCTGCGCAATCAGGACATGACCACCGGCAGCATCATGAAGAAGATGATGCTCTTCGCCATTCCCGTTCTGATCAGCACTCTGTTTTCCCAGCTTTACAACATGGTCGACTCCATTATTGTCGGCCGCTTCGTTAGTGCCCATGCCCTGGCAGCTGTCGGTTCCAGCGGCAGCGTCATGATGATTTTCTACGCGCTGATGAGCGGCATGAACATCGGCGCCAACGTCATCGTTTCCCAGTACTTCGGCGCAAAGAAGTATGATGAGCTCAACAAGACCGTCATCACCCTGATTATGGTTGCCACCTGCGTCACGGTGGTCATGGTCACCCTGGGTGTTACCCTGAGTCCCGTGTTCCTGCGCATGCTCCACACGCCGGACGAACTGATGAAGGACGCCACCGTTTACCTGCGCATCAGCTGCGCCGGCATTCTGGGACAGTTCTTCTTCTACGTAGGCAGTTTCGTACTGCGCGGCATGGGTGACAGCAAGTGGCCGTCCTACATGGTCATCCTCAGCTCTGTCATCAACATCATTCTGGACCTGGTGTTCGTCGTTGCTTTCCATTTGGATGTGGCCGGTGTTGCCCTGGCAACCGCCATCGCCCAGACCATCTCTGCTGTGGTCGTGTTCTATCGCATGGCTCACCATGAATGTCTGGATTTCTCTCGCAAGAACTGGAAGATCGACAAAACCAAGATCCGCCCGATTCTCTCCCTGGGCATGCCCAGCGCCATTCAGCAGCTGTGCCTGTCCCTGGGCACCCTGATTATCCAGCGTTTCGCCAACACCTTTGGCGCTGACTTCATCGCTTCCATGACGGTTGTCACCAAGGTGGATATGTTCGCCATGATGCCCATCAACTCCCTGGGTCAAGCCCTGTCCACCTTCGTGGGCCAGAACGTGGGCGCAGGCAAGGATGACCGCGTGAAGAAGGGCGTGCGCGACATGACTCTGACCATTGTCGGTCTGTCTGTGGGCATGGGCGTTGTGATGGCCTTCTTCGGCAAGTATCTGATGCTGCTCTTCACCGATTCTCAGCCTGTTATTGCCATGGGTATCGTCTGCATCCAGATCATGGTCTTCAGCTATTGGGGCACTGCTCTGCAGCAGGCATACTCCGGTCTGCTGCGCGGCGCAGGCGACGCTCTGATCCCTGCCGTCATCATGATCTCCGCCCTGGCTCTGCGTATCCCCTTCACCTACCTGCTGGCTGTTCGCCCCAACGACTATCGCGGCATTTTCTACTGCATGGCCGGCGCTGCCATCCTGGGCGGTGTTGCAATGCTCGTGTACTACCGCAGCGGCATCTGGAAGAAGCGCAACAGCGTTCGCATCCGCTGATGCCCTTGCATTTGACAAAGTTTTCGCATACAATAGCAGCAGCGCTCAGCGCTGCTGCTTTGTTATAAGGAGGTTTCCCCATGAAACTGCTTTACATCGGCGATCCCGAACGCTTCCATGCCTATACGGATTCCATGAACTTCTTTTCCGGTCTCGATGTCACGACCTTCTCCAACGGCGTGAGTGACGAAGAAATCCTGCGCACCTGCCCGGATGCCGACGCCATGATCTGCGACCCTGTGCACACGCTCTCCGGCGAGCTGCTTTCAAGCATGCCGAATCTGCGCCTGGTGCACTCCGAAGGCGTGGCCTTCAATCGTTTTGCCATCGATGTATTGAAAGAGCGCAAAATCTACCTGTGCAATTGCAAGGGCTGTAACGCCCTGCCTGTGGCTGAACAAACTATCCTCCTGATTCTGGGCCTTCTGCGCTTGGTGCGCAGCTCTCATGAGGCGGTGATCTCCGGCAATCAGGCGGAAGTCAAACGGCGGCACATGCTCACCGGTGACCTCAGGGAGCTTTGGGAGTGCAAGGTCGGCCTGGTGGGGTTCGGTGACATTGCCCGGGAAACCGCTAAGCTGCTGCACGCCTTCGGCGCCCAGGTATTCTACTACAACCGCACCCGCCGCAGCACGGAAGAGGAAGCGGCGTATCACGTTTCCTACCTGCCTCTTGATGAGCTGGCCGCTTCCTGTGACATCATTAGCCTCCACCTTGCTGTCACCCCGGATACCGCAAACATCGTAGACGAGGCCTTTCTGGGCCGCATGAAGCCAACCGCCTTTCTCATCAATACTGCCCGAGGCGAGTTGGTGGATCACCAGGCGCTGCAGAAAGCGCTGATCGACGGCACCATCGCCGGTGCAGGCTTTGACACCCTTGCCCCCGAACCCGTCCTATTGGATAATCCTCTGCTGAACCTGCCGGCGGAAGCCGCACAGCGCGTGCTCTTTGCTCCTCACATTGGCGGCAACACCGGCGCCAGCTTCCGCCGCGCCTTTACCATGATGGAGGATAATCTCAAAGCTATTCAAGAGGATCGCACTCCTAATCATTGGGTCAATCCCTGGTAGCAAAAAATCCCACTTCAAAGCGGAGTCCGAATAAGAAAACATGAATTTTGCCCCACAGGATTTGTGGGGCAAAACTGTTTTACAGCCGTAAATGATGGTTTTTTTCGTCGGATTGAGCCGTTTTTTCGCGGTGCTACTTTGTGTAACGGCGATGAGTCCGGCGGAAAGGCCAAATTTACGGTTTATATTTTCTTGTGAGGACGCAGCTAAGGGTGGGATTTTCTTTTATCCAATCAGCTCACAAACAAGATCTGTATACGCAGTGGGATCCTCCAGCTCCATGCCGGCCATCAGCAGGGCCTGGGAGTAGAGAAGCTCAGCGTACTTGCCGGCCTTCTCCGGGTTGGAACCCATGAGATTCTGCAGCTGCACAAAGATCTTGTGCTCGGCATTGAGCTCCAACACCTTCGGCACCTCAATGGCAGCCTCAGGATGCAGCTTGTTGAAATACTTGGCCATCTCAAAACTCATGCCGCCGTCCGGGGAAAGGAACACCGGATGGCTGCCCAGGTTGCGGCTCAGGCGTACCTTGGCTACCTTTTCACCCAGGGCGTTCTTCACGAAGTCCAGCACCGGCTGGCAGGAAGTCTCGTCCTGCTTTTCCTCGCCGCCAGTCTGCAGGTCCTCTGCGCTGACGGAGCGGAACTCGTGCTCAGCGTATTTCATCAGGGTCTGGGCCACGAACTCGTCCACATCCTCTGTGAAAAGCAGCACGTCAAAGCCCTTGCTCAGCAGCATTTCCGTCTGGGGCAGCTGCTGCAGGCGGCTGCGGCTGTCGCCCACAGCGAAATAGATGAACTTCTGCTCCTCGCCCATGCCTTCAGCATATTCCTTCAGGCTGATGAGCTTCTTCTCCTTGGCAGACCAGAACAACAAAAGATCCTGCAGTTGATCCTTATGCACGCCGTAATCGGTCACCGCGCCGTATTTCAGCTGGATACCGAAGGCGGAGTAGAACTTCTCATAGCCTTCCCGGTCATTCTTCATGAGTTTTTCCAGCTCAGACTTGATCTTTTTCTCCAGATTCTGGGCAATGAGCTGCAGCTGGCGATCATGCTGCAGCATCTCGCGGGAAATGTTCAGGCTCAGATCCTGGGAATCCACCACGCCGCGCACAAAGGCAAAATGCTCCGGCACCAGTTCCTCGCAGTGTTCCATAATCATCACGCCGGAGGAATACAGCTGCAGGCCGCGCTTGTACTCCTTGGTGAAGTAGTCGTAGGGCGCCTTGGAAGGGATATACAGCAGGGCCTTGTAGGTCACCGCGCCCTCGGCGGATACAACAACTCTGGCTGCGGGCTTCTCAAAATCAAAGAACTTGTCCTGGTAGAAGCGCTCGTATTCCTCGTCCGTCACCTGGCTTTTGCTCTTCTGCCACAGGGGCACCATGGAGTTGAGGGTCTGCTCCTCCTGATAGGCCTCCGAGATCGTCTTTTCCGCATCGTCGGGGTCCGGCACCTGGCGGTACTGGGTCACTTCCATTTTGATGGGATAACGGATATAGTCAGAGTACTTGCGCACCAGAGAACGCAGGGTATACTCTTTCAGATAATCGGAGTATGTCTCATTTTCCGTATCCGCCTTGAGCTTCATAATGACATCCGTACCGGGCGCATCCTTCTCGCAGGCGATCATGGTGTAACCATCGGCGCCGGAGGACTGCCACATCCAGGCCTCATCGGAGCCGTACTTGCGGGAGATGACGGTCACCGCCTCGGCCACCATAAAGGCAGAGTAGAAGCCAACGCCAAACTGGCCGATGATGTCCACTTCTTCCTTCTGCTCCATCTCCTGCTTGAACTGGTAGGAACCGGAACGGGCGATGGTACCCAGATTGTTCTCCATCTCCTCTTTGGACATGCCGATGCCGTTGTCGGAGACAGTCAGGGTCTTCATCTTCTCGTCCACCGTCAGGTGAATGGCAAACTCATCCCGACTCAAGCCAACCTTGTCGTCCGTCAGAGCCAGATACGCCAGCTTGTCCACCGCGTCGGAGGCGTTGGAGATAATTTCTCTCAGGAAAATTTCCTTATGTGTATAGATCGAATTGATCATCAAATCCAGCAGGCGTTTCGATTCCGCCCGAAATTCTTTCTTTTCCATTTGATCCATGGTTCTCATTCCTTTGTCAGTTTTAGCACTCATCTCACCAGAGTGCTAAACCCATTATAGCACGCCATCACTGAAATGCAAGCAAAAAATGCCGCTGCGGAATCCGCAACGGCATTTGCTTTATTACACTTCGTGCAGGGAGTCGATGAACTGCCGCGCCACTCTGGGCGTACGGCCGCCATGCTGGATCTCCCACTGGTTGGCCTTGCGCCCCAGCTGCTCAGGATCCATCTCGATGCCCGCCTGCCGGGCCATAATCTCCACCATATTCAGGTATTCTTTCTGATTCAGGGACAGATACACGATTCTCAGGCCAAAGCGCTCGGACAGACTGGTACGCTCCTGGATGGTCTCCTCCCGGTGCACATCGCCGCCCTGACGGTCAGCGAAGGTCTCGCGCACCAGGTGACGGCGGTTGGAAGTAGCATAGATGGCCACGTTCTCCGGGCGATTCTCCAAACCGCCCTCCAGGGCAGTTTTCAAGGCAGAATAGCCCTTGTCTTCCCTCTCAAAGGTCAGATCGTCAATGTAGAGGATGAACTTCTGGGTGTGACCGCTCACCAGTCTCACCAGCTGAGTCAGTTCGCCCAGGCTGGACTTGGCCACCTCCACCACGCGCAGGTTGTAAAACTCCGGCACGTTGATGAGGCTCTTGATGGTGGCGGATTTGCCGGTGCCGCTGTCACCGTGCAGCAGCACGTTGTTGGCAGTTTTTCCGGCCAGGAGCTGGGCGGTGTTCTTCATGACTTCCTGGCGCTGCCAGGTGTAGCCGATCATCTGCGCTTCATCGATGTGATCAGGATTGCGCACCATGCTCAGGGCCCCATTCTCCCACAGGAAAGCACGGCCCCGGGCGAAAATGCCCACACCATTGTGCACAAAGCTGTCCACCAACTCAGAAAAGTCCAGTTCCTCGCCCCGCTTCAGCACAGGCAAAGCCATCATGGTATCTGCGTGCTCGGGAAAGCTCTCCGCCAGGCAGGCCTTGAGCGCGTCGAAATCCAGCGTTGCAGCTTCACTCAGAATCCGCACATCTTTTTCCGCTGCATCGGAGAAGAGGGCATCGTTCGCTCCTTTGGCGCAGGCGCGGCCAAAGGCGGATTCGTCAAAGCGCAGATGGTCCGCAAGATACGACGAAAGGTCCTGAAAACCAGCCTCGCGGACCTCATACAGAAGCACACCATAGGCCTGCATCGCCTCTTCCGGCTGGCTATTCAGCGCATTCAGCAGTTCAGTCAGGGCGCGAACCGCCGGCAGCTGGAGCACGCTGCGGAAGGTTGTCAGACTTTTCAAATTTAAAAGCAGTTTACGATACTGCGTGAGCATAAGGATTCCTCCATACCGGAAAAGTTTTTTGTCATATTACCACACCGCGCACGCAAAAGCAAATAAAAACAGCGCTCTCATTCTGAGAGCGCTGCATAGTGCAGATCTTACAGCTCGTAGTCGGCGCAGACACGCTCCACCGCGTAGGTGTGAATGATGGCCTTGCAGGCAACATGCAGGGGGTTTGTCTGATAGGCCTTCTCGGCCTCGGCAGACTCGAGTACAGAATCCAAAACCAGATCCCAGTCGCCCTGATAGGTGCGGCGGACCTTGGCCTCAACCAGGCCGGGAACCTGGCCCACCAGGCCCTCCAGGCCGGCGCGGATCTGCTCGCTGGCAGCTGCCTTGTCGCAATCGTCCTTCAGTTTCCAGAAAATAACGTGCTTGATCATAAGTCATTCCTCCAAAAGAAAGCAGCCCGAGGAAACCCTCGGGCTGCAAAATTCATTGCGTTTGGAATTATTCAGCCTCTTCGACGGGGGCTTCCTCGACGACTTCTTCAGCGGCCTCTTCTTCCGGCTGCAGCAGAGCGCGGATGGACAGGCTGATGCGCTTGGCCTCGGCGTTGATGTCGATGATCTTGGCTTCCACTTCCTGGCCCTCGGTCAGAACGTCGCCCGGCTTGCCGATGCGGCGGTCAGCGATCTGGGAGATGTGGATCAGGCCGTCGATGCCCGGGATGATCTCAGCAAAGGCGCCGAAGGTCATCAGCTTGACGATCTTGACGTTGGCAACGTCGCCAACCTGATACTGGGTGGTGAAGATGGTCCAGGGGTTGTTCTCCTCGGTCTTGTAGCCCAGGGAGATCTTCTTCTTTTCGGGATCGTAGGAAATGACGAAGACTTCGATCTGATCGCCAACAGCAACGACCTCAGCGGGGTTCTTCACGCGGTTCCAGCTCAGCTCGGAGATGTGGACCATGCCGTCCACGCCGCCGATGTCAACGAAAGCGCCGTAGGAAGTCAGGCTCTTAACAGTGCCCTGATACTTCTTGCCGACCTCGATCTCGTTCCAAACCTTCTCCTGAGCAGCCTTGCGAGCCTCGGACTGCAGGGCGCGGATGGAGCCGACCACTCTGCGGCGGGGACGATTGACCTCGGTCACGCGCAGCTTAACGGTCTGCTTCAGCAGAACGGCCAGATCGCCGTCCTTGGGAACGCCGGTGGCGGAAGCGGGGATAAAGACGCGGATGCCCATAACGTTGGCAACGACGCCGCCCTTGTTCATCTCGGTGATGACGCCCTCAACGGGGGTCTTCTCTTCGCAGGCCTTCTCAATGTCGACCCAGATCTTCTCAGCGTCCAGACGCTTCTTGCTCAGCATCGCGGTGCCTTCGACGTCGTTCACACGAACGACAATGGCTTCGATCTCGTCACCGACCTTGAACAGTTCTTCGGCCTTGACGGTGGGATCAGCGGTCAGTTCGCTGTAGGGTATGTAACCCGCATGCTTGGTGCCCATCTCGACATACAGGTCGGTCGGGGTAATTGCCGTAACAACGCCGGTAACCTTATCTCCATTATTTAAAGTTTTGAAGGACTGCTCCAGCAGCTGCTCAAAGCTTTCCTCCTGCACAGATTCGATTTTGATTTCGTCGCTCATCTTGTTGTTTA
>SVLN01000019.1 GCA_015067925.1 Oscillospiraceae bacterium | reverse complement strand
CTCCTTTTTGAGCATTTGACGTTGCCGTCAGGGCATAGAAATACCCTCTCGTTTGTCACCTACGATTATAACGGATTTGCGTCATAAATGGAAGAGATATGCGCAAAAAATAACGAAAAAAAGTAAGCGATTTTTTGGCCAAAGTGGCAAAAACGGGGCGAAAAGTCAGAGTTCAACCCCGCATTCTGCTATGTTTTCTGAAAGAAAACCTTCAATATAGGCAAGAATCTCCGGTGCGTTCAGGGGCACATCACCCAGAATCGCGCGAAACTCCCGGGTGTCCATGGTAAAGGCTTTGTCATCGGCGGAGTAGTCGAGGACGAAGTCAATGTCGGGACTGGCCTGAATCAGGGTGGAGATGCTGCCGGGCAGATCGCCCATGGGCATGCGGTCAATGTGCGTAAGGCCGAAGATGGCCGTGGTGGTAGTGCCCACATTCAGCTTGGAGTCGATGGTAAAGCTGCCGCCGGTGAGTTCTGCAGCCATCTTAAAGAAGGGGATTCCCAGGCCCACCTTGCGGGTGGTGCGGGTGGTGAAGAAGGGGTCGGTGACCCGGGCCACCTGCTCTTCACTCATGCCGCAGCCGTTGTCGGCGATGGCGATCTTGAGCGAATCGGCCGCGGTGTTGGCGGCCACGGTGATGGTAATCAGACTGGCGCCCGCCGTGACGGAGTTCTTTGCCACGTCCAGAATGTTCAGGGAAAGTTCAGGCATCATAGGGCATATCCTCCCGGAAAAGTATTCGTAGCTTTATTCTATCACCCCCGCGGCCCGGGTGCAAGAGAGAGAAAAATCCGCAAAACGGTTGATTTATACAGCCTGTTTTGGTAGGATAGAAGTAAGAAAATTGCGGCTTTCGCTGCGATCATCGGAGGGAATCAAATGAAAATTTCTGAAATTGCCGAATTGCTGGATGCAAAGGTCTGCTGCTGTGAAGACAAGCTGGATACCGAAGTGCATTCCGGCTGCGGCTGCGATATGATGTCTGACGTGCTGGCCTTTGTCAAGGACCGCGCCGTACTGATCACGGGCCTTGCCAATCCCCAGGTGATCCGCACGGCCGAGATGATGGATATCGTCTGCGTGGTCATGGTCCGCGGCAAGCAGCCCACAGAAGCCATGATCGAGTTGGCAGAGGATCGGGGCATTCCCATCCTGGCTACCCAGACGCGCATGTTCTCCGCCTGCGGTATCCTGTACAACGCAGGTCTCCTGCAGGAAGGCGGCATGGATTGATGGACGCACTGGAGCTGAAGTATACCGTCACCCGGGATGATTTTGCCCGAGCAGGTGAAGCCTCCGGCTCGCTGAAAAAGACCCTCAAGACCCTGGGATTCTCCCCGGATCTGGTGCGCCGCGTGGCCATTGCCATGTACGAAGCAGAGATCAATATGGTCATCCATGCCCAGGGCGGCGAAATCACCGCCACCGTGACCCCGGAAGAGTTAGTGATTGTCTTTGCTGACGTGGGTCCCGGCATTCCCGATATCAATCTGGCCATGACCGCCGGTTTCTCCACCGCCACGGACGACGTGCGCGATATGGGTTTCGGCGCGGGCATGGGCCTGCCCAACATTAAAAAGTATGCAGACGACTTGGAGATTCAGACGCAGGTAGGTGTCGGAACCACCGTCACCATGCGCTTTCAAATTGCCTGAGTCTCCTTTACGCGCTGCTGAGAGCAGAGAGGAACTTCTGTAGTGGATAAGAATTGGATCCCCATCAAACTGGACTCGACCAAGTGTGTGGGTTGTAATGACTGCGTCAAGCGATGTCCCACCGAGGCCATCCGCGTGCGCAACCGCAAAGCACGCATCATCGCAGATCGATGCATCGTTTGCGGTGAGTGCGTCCGTGTGTGCAATCACCACGCCAATGAACTGGAAGTCGATCCGTTTACCGTACTGGACAACTATACATATACCGTGGCCCTGGTGGACCCGGTGCTCTACAGCGAATATTCCGGCTTGCGCAACCGCAATGATGCACTGACGGCCCTGAAGGATATCGGTTTTTCCGATGTGTTTGAAGTGGCAGAGGCCTGCGAGGCGATCTCGGACAGGACCCGCCGCGCCCTGGAGGCCGGCGAACTGGAGGAGCCTGTCATCTCTTCGTCCTGCCCTGTGGTGCGCAAGCTGATCCTGGCGCGCTTCCCGTCCCTGCTGAATCAACTGCTGCCCTACCACTCTCCCATGGAACTGGGTGCCCGGGCAGCGCGTCAGCGTGCCGTGAAGAAGAGCGGCCTCAAACCGGAGGAAATCGGCATCATCTATCTGTCTCCGTGCCCGGCCCGGGCGGCGGAAGCCAGGGATCCCCTGAGCACCAACCACAGCGAAGTGGATGCCGTCATTTCCATCGCTGAGCTCTATACCAAGCTGCGCAATGCCATCCGCAAGGTCGCAGAGCCCGAGACCCTGGCTACCGCTACCAGCCTGGGCGTGGGTTGGGGCATTACCGGCGGCGAAGCCGCCGCCATCGGCACGGATAACTACCTGACCAGCGACGGCATGGAAAACATTATCTCCGTGCTGGAGGCCATTGAGGACGGCAAGCTCACCGGCGTTGCCTTCTATGAGCTCTCTGCCTGCACCGGCGGCTGCGTCGGTGGTGCTATGACTGCGGAGAACAGCTACATCGCCCGGGCGCGTCTGAATCGCGTGATGAAGCACCCGACCCCGCTGGCCGAGTCGGAAAACAAAATTGACGATGAGATGATCCCTTGGGATCGCCGCATCTTCTACGAGCCGTCCATCAAGCTCTCGGGCGACATTGCCCAGGCGATGGCGAAGCTCAAAAAAGTGCAGGAGCAGGAGAAACGCTTGCCCGGCATGAATTGCGGCGCCTGCGGCGCACCTTCCTGCCACGCCCTGGCCGAGGATATCGCCGAGGGCAAAGCCAACGAAGACCAGTGTATCTTCCTGTTGCGGGAGAAGATGCAGCGTTTGCTCAACTCCCATAAAATCACCATGGACATCGGAAAGGAAGCGGAAGAAGATGACCGTTAACGAAATGGCAGCCGCCTGCGGCCTGCAGGTGGTGCATGCAGAACCCGACCGGGAATATACAGGCGTATATTGCTGCGACCTTCTGTCCATCGCCATGGCAGGCGCCCCCATGGACTCTGCCTGGACAACCGTGATGGGCAACCGCAACGTGGTGGCAGTGGCCTCCCTGGCGGATGTGGCCGTGGTGGTTCTGTGCGCCGGTCAGAGCTATGACGAGGACGCCATCTCTGCTGCCAAGGGTACCGTGACGTTGCTGCGCTCCGAGGAACCTGTCTACGAGACTGCCGTGAAAATCGGCGCACTTCTGAAATGAATACAGATCTTCACATTCATTCGTGCCTGTCGCCCTGTGGAGACGATGCCATGACGCCGGAAATGCTGGTGGGCATGAGCTTACTCAACGGCGTGGAGCTCATCGCCCTGACCGACCACAACTCCGTGCGCAACTGCCCGGCGGCGGCGGCCGCTGCCGAGGCCTACGGCATCGGCTTCATCCCTGGCTGCGAGGTTACCACCGCCGAAGAAGTGCACTGCGTGTGCCTCTTCCCGGACTTGGAGCGGGCCATGGCCTTCGGCACGGAGCTGGAGAATTATCTGGCGCCCGTGGCCAACCGGCCGGAGATCTTCGGCAATCAGATCATCATGCACCCCGACGGCAGCACCGAAACCTATGAGCGCCTGCTGCTGCCGGCCTCGTCCATTTCCATCGTCGACCTGCCCGCTTTTGCAAAGGATTTCGGCGCAATCTGCTATCCTGCCCATGTGGACCGGGACGCCAACGGCCTGTTCGCCATGCTGGGCCTCTGGCCGGAAGATCTCATCACCCCCGCCGTGGAGATCCGCAACATCTTGCCCGCCGGTGTGCCGGATGGCCTGAAGACCATCATGGCCAGCGACAGCCATTATCTGCATGCCCTGCCCCAGAACGGCTTCCCCCTTCCCTTGGAGGAGGCAAGTTTCAGTGGCCTGGCCAAATACCTGAAAGTAAACATCTAAACCGCACAATCTGGTCAGATTGTGCGGTTTTTGCCTGCTCTTATCGGGAAAATCCATCACTTTGATGCTTGCCAAGGGGAGAAGAAAGTGCTAAACTGTTGCGGTATGCTTAGAACGTGATTTTGATGGGAGGGGAAGCGGCGTGAAACGCACAGAAAAGAAAAGTTATCAGATGGATCTGAGCACCGGCCCCATTTTGGGCAAGCTCCTGCGGTTTTCCTTGCCGCTGATGCTCTCGAGCCTGCTGCAGCTGCTGTTCAACGCTGCGGATATCGTGGTGGTAGGTCGCTTTGCCGGCGATACCGCCCTGGCGGCGGTGGGCTCCAACAGCTCCCTGATCACCCTGATTACCAATATCTTCATGGGCCTGTCCATCGGTACCAATGTGCTGGCGGCCAGGAGCCTTGGTGCCAAAGACGATGCGCAGCTGCACAGCACGGTGCATACCTCAGTGCTGGTGAGCCTGCTGTCGGGTTTGCTGCTGATCTTTGTGGGCCTGTTTGGCGCACGGCAGTTTCTGACCTGGATGGCCTCTCCTCCGGAGGTCATTGACCAGGCAACACTGTACCTGCGCATCTACTTCCTGGGCATGCCTGCCATGATGTTCTATAATTTCGGCGCGGCCCTGCTGCGCGCAGCGGGCGATACCCGTCGGCCTCTGTACTATCTGACCCTGGCGGGCGTGGCGAACGTGGTGCTGAACCTGATCTTCGTTATCGTATTCCGCTTGGATGTGGCAGGCGTGGCCCTGGCGACCATCATCAGCCAGTACATCTCTGCCGTTCTGGTGATGCGTTGCCTGCTCAAGGAATCCGGCGCCCTGCGCCTGCACCTCAAAGACCTGCACATCAACTGGCGCGTGATGGGCCAGATCCTGCGCATCGGCCTGCCGGCCGGCGTGCAGGGCATCATCTTCTCCATCTCCAACGTGGTGATCCAGTCCTCCATCAACTCCTTCGGCGCTATCGTGGTGGCGGGCAATTCCGCTGCGGCCAACATTGAAGGTTTCGTCTATGTGTCCATGAACGCCTTCTACCAGGCGTGCATCAGCTTTGTCAGCCAGAACCTGGGCGCGGGCAAGATCCGCCGTATCCGTCGGATCGTTCTCACCTGCGTGGCTTGTGTTGCCGTCGTCGGCTTCATCGTGGGAACCGCCGGGTGGATTTTTGGCGAGCAGCTGCTGGGCATTTATACCACCTCCGAGGAAGTGGTGCGTATGGGCATGCTGCGCCTGGACGTCATCTGCCGCCTGGATTTCATCTGCGGCATCATGGATGTGATGGTGGGAGCCCTGCGCGGCATCGGCTATTCCTTGGCGCCGATGATCGTCTCCGTGGTGGGTGTATGCGGTCTGCGCCTTCTGTGGCTGGCCACCGTGTTCCAGATGCCCCAGTGGCATACCACCACCGGCATTTATCTTTCCTATCCCGTCTCGTGGATCATTACCATCGCGGCCCATGTGGCCTGCTTTGTGGTGCTCTACCGCAGACTCAAGAAAAAATACGCACATTTGGAGGACAATGGATGAACATGCTGTATGATGTGCTGTCGCATGTGATGGCCGGTCTGCTGGGCCTGGGCGTCAGTGTGACCCTGGCGCTGCAGATTTATCGCTGCAGCCGCAGATAAGAAAAAAGCGACAGGACGAGAGTCCTGTCGCTTTTTTGTTGCAAAAGGGTAATTACTGAGCGGCCTTCCAGGCATCGAGCTGTTCCTGAACAGCAGCCAGGTAGTCGTATGCGCCGGCAGATTCCAGCTTGCTCAGGTATTCCTGATAACCGGCCTCGGTGTACAGACCGCACATCATGGTGGCGGCGTACTGATCGTTGACAGCAGTCAGCTGGCTGATGACCAGTTCCAGATCGGACTTATCCAGGGAGAAGCTCAGATACGGGGACAGGGGAGCGGCCTGAATGTCAGCCAGAACCTTCTCATAGTGATCAGCACCGTTGCCGTAACCCGGGGTGAGCAGCAGGTTGTTGCCCATCAGGAAGTCGGACTCGATGTAAGCGCCTTCGTTGTGCTTGGCCTGGCCGTCGACGATCTCATAGTCCTCGCCTTCCACGCCCAGGGTGATGAGATTCATCAGCTTGGCGTCGGTGTACAGCAGGTTCAGCAGATAAACAGCAGCTTCGGGCTCTTCAGCGGTGACGGGGATACCGGATGCCCAGGTGGCGATGGCGCCGCCGGTGATGGTGGCGGAGCAGATCTTGTTGCAGACCAGCTCGTAGCCAATGGCGTTGCCCTTGGTGACTTCAACGCCGATCTCAGAAGCCTGGAGGTTGGAGAATGCAACGCCCTGGCCAATCAGCTCGTCGCCGTGGGTGTCAGTCAGAGAGCTGTCCGGCCATACCCAGCCGTTGTCAGCCCACTTCTTGGCCAACAGGACCTGCTCAACATAGGCGTCCTGCTTCTGATACAGGTCAACCTTGCCGTCCTTGACGTAGATGACGCCGCCGGAATCACCGAAGGAATCCCACTGCTCGATGTCAGCAAACTTGTCGCCGTGGGGCAGAACACCCTGTCCGGGAAGCAGAGAGCGGCCGGGACCCTTGGAGACTGCGAAGACGCCTTCGTCAGCATAAGCATCGGTAACAGCGGCCATGATTTCTTCGTATTCGGACCAAGTGGTCATGTTCTTGGCCTTCTCGGTGAGGTTCAGCGCATCAAGGATGTCCTTGCGCATGATGATGTAGTTGTTGGAAACCCAGTTCTTGTAGACGGGGAAGCCGTACAGCTGTCCGTCATAACGGAAAACCTCGGTGTAGTCTTTCATCAGCTCGAGGGCTTCGGGGGCGTACTCAGCCAGCAGGTCGTCCAGCGGCAGCAGCATCTTCTGGGCATACAGGTTGGAAACGGAGTTGGTGAACAGGGTGGGGATCAGGTCATAGACCTCGCCGCCGCCGATGGCGATCTGGACCTTGGTCAGCATGTCGGCGATGGCCATCCACTGGATGTCAACATGCAGACCGTAGGTGGGCTCTAAGTAGTCGTTGATGGCAGCGTTGATACGCTCGGAATGATCGCCGCTGACACGCAGATCGAAGTAGATCATCTTCAGGTTGACGATCTCGTCCTCGGAGAAGATCAGAGAGTCCTCTTCGTCTTCCACGGGAGGAGCCTCTTCGCCGGGATCTTCTTCCTTGTCGTCGGCGGGAGGAGCATCTTCCTTGTTGTCATCCTTTGCGGGTTCTTTGTTGGTGTCAGTGTTGGAGCTGGTGTCTTTGTTGGTGTCGGTGTTCGGCTTCTCTGTATTCTGCGCGCAGGCAGCAAACAGCGTGACGAACAGGGCAGCAACCAGAACCAGAGCCAGAATTGCCTTGAACTTCTTCATTGTCTTTCCTCCTGTGAGAAAATTCGCAACATAAGTTTATGTTGTGTTATACATATATTAACACGCCGTTAACTGGAAATGAAACTGGCATAATAAACAAAAAGTTGGCACCAAAATTGTCGATATCAACAAATAGCGAGCTATGTGTGTGCGACACAAAGAAAAGCGACGGGAGGAATCCCGTCGCTTTGATTTTTTATAGCAATCAGCCCTTGCCCACCAGGCTCTTGCGGCGCTTCCAGGCGCCGGAGAGATAGTAGATCATGCAGGGTACACCCATGCCGTAGGCGGCAGCGGAGTAGCCGATGATGAAGCCGGGCAGACCCATCTCCAGCACGGTGCCCAGCAGATATGCCAGACCCACGCGGAGAACAACACCGTCAAAGATGCCCAGCACCAGGTTCAGGCCGGCATTGCCCACGCCCAGCACCACGCCGCGGTAGGAATTCATCATAGCGTTGGCAGGATACGCGATGGTCATGCACGCGAGAACCGTGGCGGCGAGGGCAATGACGCTCTCGTCCTGGGTGAACAGGCGGAACATGGTCTCGGGGAAGAGTAGATACACAGCTGCGGCAATAGAAAGTACCACCACGGAAACCACCAGGGCAACGTTGGTGGTCTTGCGGATGCGGTCGAACTTGCCGGCTGCGAAGTTCTGGCCCACCATGGCGGCCACGGCGTTGGAGAAGCCCTGAGTGGCGATGGAGGGGATGTGCTCGATCTTGCTGCCCACGCTGAAAGCGGCGGAGGCGGCCACGCCGAAGGAGTTTACGTTGGCATGGATGAACATGATGGAGACGTTGATGGCAGCCATCTGGATGGCCTGGGGCAGACCCTGACGGCAGATTTTGCCCAGAACGTCCTTCACCGGCAGGAAGCTCTTGAGTTTGAAGTCGAAGTGGAAGGCCTCCCGACGCTGATACAGGTAGGCGATGGCCACGGCGAAGGCGACGGCCTGGCTGATGATGGTGGCCAGAGCGGCGCCGGCGGCGCCCATCTTCAGGGGGCCGACGAAGAGAATATCCAGCACGATGTTGATGATGGAAGAGATCACGATGAACACCAGGGGACGGGAAGAGTCGCCCATGCCGCGCAGAATTGCGCAGATGCAGTTGTAGCCATAGACGAAGATCAGGCCGATGGAGCTGATGATCAGGTAGTCCACCGCGCCCTCGAAGGCCTCAGGGGGCGCATTGAGCAGGTTCAGCAGCGGACGGCAGAAAACAATGCCGATCAGCGTGAAGAACAGAGCGGAAATGGCGTGCACCAGGAAGGTGTTGCCGATGATGCTGCGCAGCTCATCGAAGCGCTTGGCGCCGGTGTACTGGCTGATGATGATCTGTGCGCCGCCGGAGAAGCCGATGCACAGGAAGGTCATAAAGCCAATCAGCTGGCTGGCAACGGCCACAGAGGACAGACCGGCTGAACCCAGCATCTGGCCGACCACGATGGTGTCCACCAGGGAGTAGACCTGCTGCAGGGCGGTGGCCAGCATCATGGGCAGGGCGTAGAGCACCATCTGGCGTACAACGCTGCCCTCGGTCAGGTCCAGGCCCAGGGATTTGTTACGAGGCATAAAAAGAACTCCTTTCGCGATAAAAAACGCAGCCGGCGGGCATTGCCCGGCTGCACAATTCAATGCCTTATTCTACCGCATATCGCCGGCGTTGGCAAGGGCGGAAACGTGCAATACACCTGGACAAAAGGGAGATTCTGCGCCTTTTTGGCCGCCGCAACCGGCAGTTGCGGAAATTCCGCCCCGAATTGGTGGAAATTACGGGGTGCGCATGCTAAAATGACCACAGAAACAAGGAGGAGAAAACAATGAATTTTGGAGAAAAACTGCAGCTTCTGCGCAAGGCCCGGGGTCTTTCCCAGGAGGCGCTGGCTGAACAGCTGGGCGTTACCCGCCAGGCGGTGAGCAAATGGGAACTGGGCGATGCCACGCCGGATCTGGAGAATGTGGTGGCCCTGGCCCGCTTCTTTGGTGTAAGCACGGATTATCTGCTCCTGGCTGCCCAGGAGGAGCAGGAAGAGACAACCTTGCAGACATCCGCAATGCCGCGCTGCCGCGCTGCGGGCTATGTCCATCGCCTGCTGGGCTGGATCGGCCTCGGTACGGGCAGCCTGTGCTGGCTGATTATCTGGATCCTCTCCACCATGATCCAGGCCCGGGAGGCGGAGGAGGTCTATAACGCCCACGCGGGTTGCTATGAGGTCCTCACCCGGGTCAGCTACAGCTTCATGGGCTTTGTGAATACCTACCGACTCTCCGCTATCCTGTGGGTCACAGGAATCCTGGCTGCCGTGGGCGCAGGTTTACTGCTCTATGGCATTTGGAAGCGCCGCCACACGAAAGAGAGAACCTGAAAAAGAAAAGCACGCTCTTATGAGCGTGCTTTTTTGATGCGATATTGGATCAGAACAATCAGCCAGCAGAGGGTGATTCCCACCAGGGCGGCCAGACAAAAGATCAGCAGGATCAGGCCTGTCAGTACGCCGCCGTCCAGGAAACCGCCGTCGTAGGGGTAATTGAGCACATCGACAAAGCGCAGAAAGGCGTAGAACGCCACAAGAAAATCCAGCCAAAGGGGAAGCAGACGCCAAGGCCATCTGCGCGCCTTGCGGGCCATCAGAAGCTGAAACAGAAAAAACACCAGCGCCACGCCGGCACAGAGCAGGAAAAAGCCCATTTTGTGCTCCTTTCGTCACTCCTCTTCCAAAATCCAGGGAAGCTTCAGGGAAAACTCTAAATCAAAATGCGGTTCTGGGAAACCGGGCGCGCCGTAGGGGTAGGACTCGTGAGAACAGCGAACGCTGCCGGCGAGTTCACGAATCATGGTTGCCACCTCCCGGAAAAGTGATGGTTGGCTCGTCCTGCGACAGAAAATCCACAATAGAAGTGTATGCTCCTTGGTGCCCATCCGGATCTGAAGGCCCGCTGCAAATCGAACATCCAGCACGTCATAGAGCTGCATCTGCGCACCTTCCGGCAACCAGCGCTCAAAGGAAGATTCCATACAAACACCCTCTTTTCTTTTATCATATCATAGAGAACCAATCTGCACAAGGTTGCGTTTGTCAAGGATTTGTGATATCATCATAGTAGAAAGGAGGATGGATATGAACCTGCTTCGCAGTTTCGGTGTGGGAACGAAAAAAATTCTGCAGGCCGGCAATAAAACGACGGCGATTGTAATGCAGACCAAAACCTGCTACTGGCTGAAGGTCAATACCAAAGCCGTGCGCATAGGTCCTATGGACGGTGCGCAGTTTCCTCATGTTGCCCATTTTACCTATACCGTGGATGGTGTAGAATACAAGGGGAGCCGGTTTTACAACTGGAATGTGAGATGCCCTTTGAAGGGAGAAACCATCACCGTTTACTATGACTCGTCCGCGCCGCAGAAATATGCTGTGAGAACATAAAAAAGGCCGCACCTTTTGGTGCGGCCTTTGATGTTCGATTAGTCAGCGACGTAGGGCAGCAGGGCGATGGCGCGGGCGCGCTTGATCGCGACGGTCAGCTGGCGCTGATGCAGAGCACAGGTGCCGGTGGTACGGCGGGGCAGAATCTTGCCGCGCTCAGAAGTGAAACGGCGGAGCTTTGCAGTGTCCTTATAATCGATGTGAGCGATCTTGTCCACGCAGAAGTTGCACACCTTCTTGCGCTTGTGCGGACGAGAGGGTCTTTCGTTAGCCATTGAGGTAACCTCCTTTTTCAAAGCTTTTCGTGGAAAAATCAGAAGGGCAGCTCACTATCGTCGTCTTCGAGCATTGCGAAGTCGGACGTGGGAGCCGGTGCGGAATAGCCACCGTAGCCGCCGCCGAAACCGGAATCGAAGCCGGTGTTCTGGGAAGCGGGCGCGGCGCCATCGCGCTTGGAGTCGCCGAAGTAGACGTTGTCAGCAACGACTTCAGCACTGCGGCGCTTGTTGCCGTCCTTATCCTGCCAGTTGCGGATCTGCAGCCGGCCGGAAACCACCGCCATACGGCCCTTGGCGAAGTACTTGCTGACGAACTCAGCGGTAGAACGCCATGCGACGATGTCGATGAAGTCGGTCTCTTTTTCACCGCCGTCGCGGCCGCCGAAATCGCGGTCCACAGCCAGGGTGAAGGACGCCACAGCGATGCCGGATCCGGTGCGTCTGAGCTCCGGATCGCGGGTAAGACGGCCCATGAGAACGATGTGGTTCAGCATGATTTGGCCTCCTTACTCTTCGACAGCGATGATCAGGCTGCGCATGATGCCTTCAGTGATCTTGAAGACGCGGTCCAGCTCAGCCGGCAGCTCGGGCTTGCACTCGACGTTCATCAGAACGTAGTAGCCTTCGGGCAGGTCGTTGATGGGGTAGGCCAGACGGCGCTTGCCCCACTCGTCGATGTTGGTGACGGTACCCTCCGCCTCAACCATCGCCTTGAACTTCTCCACGAGAGCCTGGATACCTTCCTCGCCCTGAGCAGGGTCGATGATGTAGAGGATCTCATACTTTGCGGAAATCTTAGCCATGTTTGTTTGCACCTCCTTTTGGACTTATGGCCGCCGCTCTTGCAGCGGCAAGGATTGCCTATCCCTTGGACAGGCTCATATATTATAGCTGTTCTTTTCTTGCTTGTCAACCGAAAAACGCACTTTTTCTTTTGCGTTTTCCGTGCTATAATAGGAAAAAGGAGGCAGAGCCATGAAAAACAGAAAGAAATTTTTATATTTCCCCACGGCGGAAAATAACCTGAGGACCGATTCTCCCAGGTCGATTGCGCCGGAGGTCGTTGGCGATGCGCCCTGTCCCTGCTGCGGGTATATAACAATCCCCAACCAGGGTGACGCTCTGGCTTATATCTGTCCCGTGTGTCTGTGGGAAATCGACCTGTTCATTGGTTCTGAGGAGGAACCCAGCGATCAGAACCATGGCTTGAGCCTGAAAGAAGCCCGGGAGAACTACAAAGCCTGCGGCGCGGTGCTGCCGCGCCTGGTGCAGTACGCAAGGAAGCCAAAAGAGTCTGAAATATCAAAATAAAAGAGGCCGCAAGGCCTCTTTTTTCTATGCAAAAAAACAACCTGCCGCAAAAGCGGCAGGTTGTGGGATGAGTAGGAATTACTCGGCGTCGGCAGCGGCCAGGCACTCACGCATAAGCTTGTGCTGGCGGTTGACGAACATAACCTCGTTGAGGGTGTGGGGAACAGAACGCTGGCCTTCGAACTCGGTGGAGATGTAGCCCTTGAAGCCGCCCTTAACCAGAGCCTTGATGTAAGCTGCATAGTCCATTTCGTCGCAGGTGCAGTCTTCGTTGATCCAATGCATCTTGCCGTGGCAGTAGCACAGCTGGGAAGCATAAGCCTCAACAACGCTGGGCGGGGAGATGAGCTTCTGACGCAGGGAGCCGAAGCCACCGCCGGCACCGTTCAGGATGCGCAGCTCATAATCAGTAGCGCCCATTTCCTTGATCTTGGCCTCAACCTCGTCCCAATCGACGTCGTTGTTGCCATCATAGGTGTAAGCCTTGCGGCTCATTTCACGCAGGTAGGTGATGACTTCGGGCTTTGCGCCGTTGGCGATGTGGGAAGCTTCCTGCATCGGGCTCATGTCGCGGAAGCAGCCGGAGAAGTCCAGCATCAGGCCGCCGCCATTGTAGCAGCCGGTGCGCTCGATGGCTTCCAGGAAGTCATCGTTGCCGCCGTCGTCCAGCAGGCCGGGGCCATGGACTTCGAGGGCCATCTTAACGCCGATTTCTTCAGCGTAGGGCAGGATGCGCTCAAAGATGTGAGCGTTGACGACGGAGTGGCTCTTGTCATAAGCGCCGAACACGTCGTAGATGCCGTTGTGGCCGTCATGGCTCAGACGGATGAACTTGCAGCCCAGACGCTTTGCGGAATCCAGGTACATCTTGGTGACGTCATAGATGTCGTCATCAGACAGGTACTTGTTGGGGTCGTTCCAGAAGCGGCGGTCGGAGAAGTGCTCATAGCAAACGGGCTCCAGACCCAGGTTGTCCATCATGTAGAACCACTTGTACAGGAAATCATCGGAGATGTAGGGGAAGGAACGGATCAGTGCTTCGCCGAAGATCTCAACGCCGGTAGCGCCAGCGCCCTTGACAGCAGTCAGAGCACCCTCGAGATCGAGGTCGCCGCGCCAGATAGCTTCCTGATAAGAATACAGGCTAACGCCCAGTTTAATATCCTTGCTGCTCATTGTTCAGTACCTCCTTAGACAATGGTAACGTCTTTTTCGCAGTAGGCGGTGGTGGAGTAGTGGTCGCGCAGAGCGAGGCCGTACTTCACGTTGTAGACGCCCTGGGGCAGGCCGCCCGGATAGTCGATAAAGACGCGCAGGTAATCCTGATACTTCCACATCCACTCGTTGTCAAAACGACCGGTGCCAATGGCGGAGAACGGGAAGTAACGACCGTCGTACCAGATGCTCATTCTCTCAGTGCCGATCCACTCGCCGTTCACTTCGAAAGCGATGGTCTGGATCTGGTTGATGGGAAGGCCACGGTAGCCGGGGATACGGATATCCAGGCAGAAGCCGATCTTCTCGCCTTTGGCGTAGATGTTGCGGCCGTAGTTGTGCATCAGCAGGGGGTTGTAACGGGTTGCGTTGAAGTCACTCATCTTGTCGAATGCAGGGGGATTGTCATGTCTGCGGCCGACGATACGATTGACCAATTTCAAGGGTTCCATAGTAATTGCTCCTTTCAAAGAGGTTAGATTACGATTGCATTGCACTTTAATGCTGATTATAGCTTAGCATATCTTTTAGTTGCGGTCAACAACAAAACCCTCGGCAGATGTACCAAAAATCAACTAGCAAATTTGTTCAATATGCCAATAGACAAAACGGGCGCCGACATTCGTCGGCGCCCGTTGAGGCGATTAGTCTTCTGCGATGCAGGCGATGCGCAGCTCGTCCAGCTGGGTCTGGTCGATGGGACCGGGGCACTCGCTCATGGGTTCGGAGGCGTTCTGCACCTTGGGGAAGGCCAGCACGTCGCGCAGGGAGTCGGCGCCGCACAGGATCATCGTCAGACGGTCCAGGCCGATGCCGGCGCCGCCGTGGGGAGGAGCACCGTAGCGGTAAGCGTCCACCAGGAAGCCGAACTTGGCTTCAATCTCCTCGGGGGTGAGGCCCAGGGCGTTGAACATCTTTTCCTGCAGCTTGTAGTCGGAGATGCGGATGGAGCCGGAGCACAGCTCCACGCCGTTGACCACCAGGTCATAGCACTTGGCGCGCACGGAGCCGGGATCGGAGTCCAGCATGGGGATGCACTCGTCCAGAGGCATGGTGAAGGGGTGGTGCATGGCGTCCCAGCCGCCGGTTTCCTCGTTGTATTCGAAGAAGGGGAACTCCACGATCCACAGGAAGTTGTAGCCCTCGGGGATCATGTCCAGCTGCTTGGCGACCTTCAGACGCAGAGCGCCCAGCACGGGCAGCACGACCTTGTTCTTGTCGGCGCAGATCAGGGCCACGTCGCCCTGCTGCATGCCCAGGGCATTGCACAGCTCGGTCAGCTGCTCCGGGGTCATAAACTTGGCGAAGGAGCAGGAGGGAGCCTCATCCACCCAACGGATGTAGGCCAGGCCCTTGGCGCCGATGCCCTTGGCGTGCTCCACCAGCTTGTCGATCTCCTTGCGGGTCAGCTTGGCAGCTGCGCCGGGAGCGACGATGCCGCGCACGGAGCCGCCGGCTTCAATCGCGCCGGTGAACACGGAGAATTCGCAGCCGCGGACGGTCTCGGACACGTCGATGAGCTCCATGCCGAAGCGGGTGTCGGGCTTATCGGAGCCGAAGCGGTTCATGGCCTCGGCGTAGGTCAGGCGGGGCAGGGGAGCCGGATAGTCAATGCCCTTGACGTCCTTCATCAGACGGACGATGAAGCCTTCCAGCACTTCCAGAATGTCGTCCACGTCCACGAAGCTCATCTCCAGGTCGATCTGGGTGAACTCGGGCTGACGGTCGGCGCGCAGGTCTTCGTCGCGGAAGCAGCGGGCCAGCTGGATGTAGCGGTCAAAGCCGGAGAGCATCAGAAGCTGCTTGTAGATCTGCGGGCTCTGGGGCAGGGCGTAGAACTTGCCGGGATGCACACGGGAGGGCACCACGTAGTCGCGGGCGCCTTCCGGGGTGGACTTGATCATCATGGGGGTTTCGATCTCGGTGAAGCCGTTCTCGTAGAAGTACTCGCGGCTGACCCGGGCGATCTCATGACGCATCAGGATGTTCTTCTGCAGTTCCGGACGGCGCAGGTCCAGATAGCGGTACTTCAGGCGTACATCCTCGCCGGTCTTGCAGTTGTCCACGATTTCGAAGGGGGGAGTCTCGGCCTCGCCCAGCACACGCAGCTCGGTGACGTCGATTTCGATCTCGCCCGTGGGGATCTTGGTGGTCTTGCTCTCGCGCTCGCGGACGGTGCCGGTGGCGGCGATGACCCACTCGGAGCGCAGGGCAGCGGCCTTTTCAAAGATGGCGCGATCGGTGCTGTCGCCGAAGGAGAGCTGGACGATGCCGGTCTTGTCGCGCAGGTCGACGAAGATCAGGCCGCCCAGGTCGCGCTGACGCTGGACCCAGCCACAGACGGAAACGGTGCGGCCGGCATCGGCGGCGCGCAGGGTGCCGCAGAAATCGCTGCGGCGGAAATTTTTCATGGTATCCATGTTAATGCCTTCTTTTCTCTCAAGTATGATCCCGGATGACGGTACCCTGACCGGCTTCCCAGATAGCAAGTTTGATGGCGCTGATGGCCTCTGCGGTGGTGATGGTGGACTGCTCGCCCTTGCGGAGGTCCTTCAGGGTGACCTTCTCTTCTTTCAGCTCGTCCTCACCCAACAGCAGGGCAAAGGGGATGTGCAGCTTGTCGCAGTAGCTGAGTTTGGCCTTGAACTTCTTCGGCTCGGCGTAAAGCTGGGCACGGATGCCCTGCTCTCTGAGCTCGGTGGCCAGGCGGATGGCCGGGGCCAGGTCCTCGGTCATGGGCAGCACCAGCACGTCCGCCGGGGCGGTGGGCAACGCATCGTTGAGATAATTCTGCTCGCCCAGCACATAGAATAGACGGGTCAGACCGATGGAGATGCCTACGCCGGGCAGCTTCTTATCGGTGTAGTACTCGGCCAGGTTGTCGTAGCGGCCGCCGGAGCAAATGGAACCGATCTCCGGATGGTCCAGCATGGTGGTCTCGTACACGGTGCCGGTGTAGTAGTCCAGGCCGCGGGCGATGGTCAGATCCACGGCGAAGTGGCTTTCGGGCACGCCGAAGGCGGCCAGGTTCTGGGTGACGGCCTTGAGCTCATCCAGACCCAGATCGAACAGCTCGTTGCGGCCGCGGTAGCCTTCCAGGGCGGAAAGAACTTCCTCGTTGGTGCCGCGGATGGCGATGAAGGCCAGAATTTCGTCGGCCTTTTCGGCTTCGATGACCAGGTCATCCACCAGAATGCCGCGGACCATGTCTGCGCCGATCTTGTCCAGCTTGTCCACAGTGCGCATGATGTCGCCGGACTGGTCGGTCAGATCCAGCATGGCGTAGAAGCCGTTTAAGATCTTGCGGTTGTTCACCCGGATCTGGAAGCGGTCCAGACCCAGGGTGTGGAAGGCGCGGTAAATGATGGCGGGGATCTCCGCCTCGTTGAGGATCGAGAGGCTGCCGTCACCGATGATGTCAATGTCGGCCTGATAGAACTCACGGAAGCGGCCGCGCTGGGCGCGCTCGCCGCGGTAGACCTTGCCGATCTGGTAGCGGCGGAAGGGGAAAGACAGCTCGCCGTAGTGCAGCGCGACGTACTTTGCCAGGGGGACGGTCAGGTCAAAGCGCAGAGCCAGATCGCTGTCGCCCTTCTGGAAGCGGTAGATCTGCTTCTCGGTCTCGCCGCCGCCCTTGGCCAGCAGCACCTGGGCATCCTCGATGGCGGGGGTGTCCAGGGGAGTAAAGCCGTACAGGGCGTAGGTTTCACGCAGGACTTGCATGATGCGCTCCATCTGCATCTGCGGGGCAGGCAGCAGCTCCATAAATCCGGAGAGGGTGCGCGGTTTCATCTTTTGCATAATATGTGACTCCTTTCGGAATAAAGACGCTCATAAAGAATGCTCTCCTCCCATCGCTGGAACGAGAGCCATTCCGTCTTGTTGCGCGATCAGCGGAACGTGTTGCGGCGGGGACGGGCGAATTCACGCCAATCCAGGTCGCCCCGCTGCAGGCCGAGAATCAGCATTTCGGCGCTGGCCAGGTTGGTGGCGCAGGGGACGTTGTAGGTGTCGCACTGGCGCAGGGTGTCCAGCAGGCACTGATCCTGCTGGGGATCGGAGGTGTTGGGATCGGGGAAGAAAAAGATCATATCCACTTCATTATAAGCAATGCGGGCCAGAATCTGCTCCGGGCCGCCCTGATTGCGGGCCATGAACAGGTTGATGGGAAGGCCCGTAGCTTCAGCCACCAGACGACCGGTGGTGGCGGTGGCAGAAACATGATGCTGTGCAAGGACGCTCTTATAGGCTGTGCAGAACTGTACCATCAATTCTTTCTTTTTGTCGTGTGCCATCAGGGCAATGTTCACTCACACTCACTCCGTTTCGTTCTGATTTTTTATAAATATAATGTGTTTGGGGTTACTTGATGCCCAGGGGAACCTTGCGTCCCAGCAGGCGGCGGCTGATGCGCAGACAGGCTGCGGCAGCACCCTTCTGCTCATGAAGGACCAATGCGCGGTTGCGGGCGGCGGCGATGGGGACTTTCTTATCATCGGGAACCAGACCCAGAAGGGGGATGCCGATGGTATCCATCATATCGTCCACAGTGGTTTTTGCTGCGCGGAAATAGCCGGGCTGAACCCGGTTGACCACCAGATAGGTTTCGTCCTTGCCCTGCAGCTCCAGAAGGCGGGCGGTCTGCTCGGCGTCGCGCAGGCTGGCAGGGTCGGCGGCGCAGACCAGCAGGACGCGGTCAGCGGTGCGCACACCCAGGTCAAAGCCGGTGCCGATGCCGGCGGGGGCGTCGATGAGAATGTCATCAAAAGAATCCTCGGCGGCGCGGATCAGCGCATCGAACTCAGCGGGGTCAATGTCCTCCGGCCGTGCCCGCAGAGGCGCAGTGAGCAGATACAGGCCGGGGATGCCGGGGTGCTGGGTGGCAGCGTCCGGGCTTTGGTGGCCCTTGGCCACCTCGGTGAAGGGAAGGATGGGTTCTTCCGCCAGACCCAGGATCAGGTCCAGATTTCTCAGACCGATGTCCAGATCCAGGCAAAGCACGCGCCGGCCTTCGGCAGCCAGGCAGCCGGCAATGGCGCCGCAGAGGGTGGTCTTCCCGGTGCCGCCTTTTCCGGAAACAAAAGCAGTTACCGCAGCCAAAACGCCTTGCCTCCCATCGTAAAGTTTCACAACTACATTATAACCAAAAACCGCCTCCTTTTCAAGTTTTTCGTCACGAAAAAACCCCGCAAAAAAATTTTTTATAAAAATAAAAAAAGTACTTTACAAACCGAAAGGCGTATGCTAGAATATGAACGTAAACAAGAATGATTCTCGTTAAGGAAAGGAGCTGCAATGCCTCGTTACAGTTACAAGCGCGAAGCGATCCTCAACTGCCTGCGCAGCACCAAGTCCCATCCTTCAGCCGAGTGGGTGTTTGCCCAGCTGAAGCCGCAGATCCCGGATCTGAGCCTCGGAACGGTTTATCGCAATCTAAGCCAGTTCAAGGAACAGGGCGTGATTATGTCGGTGGGTGTGGTCAATGGTCTGGAACGCTTCGATGCCAACACAATGCCACATGTCCACTTTGTCTGTGAACACTGTAGTTCAGTGATCGACCTGGACAACCTGGATCTGCCGCATGAGATGCTGGAAATGGTCCAGACTGAAACTGGCGTGCAGATCTCGACCTGTGAGATCAATCTTCGCGGCACCTGCAAAAACTGTCAGGTGAGCGGAAAAAATCAGGAACTTAAAAATTGAAAAAATAAAACAAACTATGGAGGAAAATGATTATGAAGAAGTGGGTTTGCCCTGTTTGCGGTTATGTTCATGAAGGTGAGACTCCCATCGAGAAGTGCCCTCTGTGCGGCGTTCCCGGTGAGAGATTCAAAGTGATGGAAGAAGGCAAGCTGGCCGCCGAGCATGAGTACGGCGTCTACGAGAAGACCGTTGCTTCCAACCCCGACATCTCTGATGCCGATAAGGAGTGGATCAAGGAGCAGCTGTTCGCCAACTTCAATGGCGAGTGCGCTGAGGTCGGCATGTATCTGTGCATGGCCCGCATTGCCCATCGTGAAGGCTATCCCGAAATCGGCCTGTACTGGGAAAAGTCCGCTTATGAAGAAGCTGAGCATGCTTCCAAGTTCGCCGAGCTGCTGGGCGCCACCCTGGAGCCCAACATGAAGGCCACCACCAAGGACAATCTGGCATGGCGCGTTGACTGCGAGTACGGCGCCACCTCCGGCAAGTTCGATCTGGCCAAGAAGGCCAAGGAACTGGGCCTGGATGCCATCCATGACACCGTCCACGAGATGGCTCGTGACGAGGCTCGCCACGGCAAGGCTTTCGAAGGCCTGCTGAAGCGTTACTTCAAGTAAGAGCTACATAGAAGGGCGGATTCTCATCCGCCCTTCTTTTTAAAACAAAGAATTCTGCATATGCTATGTATAGCAATTTTGAAAAGGAGAGAAAACCATGGAAAAGTATCTGTGCCCCTGCGGCTATGAGTATGATCCCGCCGTTGGCGATCCCGACAGCGGCATTGCCCCCGGCACCGCCTGGGATGATGTCCCCGAAGATTGGGTCTGCCCCGTCTGCGGCCTGGGCAAGGACGCCTTTGATCAGGTGTAATGGAATCAGGAATCCGACAGTAAACTTTACCGCCGGTCTCCGCACCGGGGACCGGCGATTCTTCCGTGAAAGAAAGGAACGAAAACGATGAACGACAAAATTGCTTCTCTGCTGAATCAGCAGATCAACAAAGAACTCTACAGTGCCTATCTGTATCTGCATATTGCAAATTATTACGACGAGATGGACCTGGACGGCTATGCCAATTATTACATGATCCAGGCTCAGGAAGAGCGCGATCATGCGCTGCTGTTTCTCAAGTACATGCAGAACAACGGCCTGAAGGTCACCTTCGAGGCCATTGACCAGCCGGACGGCAAGTATGACTCTCCGCTGGCTCCTCTGGAGCATGCCGCTGAGCATGAGCGCTATGTCACCAGCCTTATCAATGACATCTACCATGCCTGCCACGAAGGCAAGGACTACCGCACCATGAAGTTCCTGGATTGGTTTGTGGATGAGCAGATGGAAGAGGAAGACAACGCCGATTCCATGGTCAACCGCTACAAGCTCTTTGGCATCGATCCCAAGGGCCTGTATTCTCTGGATCAGGAATACGCTGCCAGAGTGTATTCCGCCCCCAGCCTGGTGCTGTAAGAAACATGAATCACCCCGCAGGGTTTCCCTGCGGGGTTTTATCTTCCCGAGGTTTGGGAAGCTGAAATGGAGAAGGGTTTCAATCTGATTGTTGCACTGCTTTGAAAGATGTGGTATACTGTTCTTGCAGTACAGAAGGAGGTGCCTGTCATGCTGCACCATATGATTGAAATTGTGCTGCCCGTGATCATCAGCATCTGTGAGCTCATCGGTATTTTTGTTGTGGTTGTGTCCACAATGCGGGCTTTCTATCGCTATCTCAAGGGCCTTGTGACCCATCAGCCCATGAACGTTAAGTTCGAACTGGCCCAGGGCCTTGGTCTGGGTCTGGAATTTAAGATGGCCTCGGAGATCCTGAAGACGGTTCTGGTGCAGAGCGTCGAAGAACTGGTGATCCTGGGTGCCGTGATTCTGCTGCGTGCTCTGGTGGCGGTTCTGATTCACTTTGAAATGCGCACCGATGAGCACCACAATAAATAACAGGAGGATGTTGACCATGGAACCTTTGTGCACAACCCGCGCCCTGCGCCTGCGCTGGATCAACGCCCAGTGCTTTGAATTTGTTTTTTCCAACGGAAAGGTGTTGCTCACCGACCCATATTTTGATGACCCGGAGCGTTTTAAGCCGAATAAGGGCATGTCCCTGATGAATTTCCACGTGGAGGACATCGAAAAGGTGGACTACGTGTTTGTCAACCACACCCACATGGACCACATCAAGAACCTGCAGCAGGTCATCGATCGTTTCCAACCTATCGTGATTTGCCACAGTGCTGTTGCGATGGAGCTGGCCCGCACCCATGAGGTGCCGCTGACTTCCATCTACCCCGTGGACCTGAACGGCAGATACTATTTTGACGGCTTTATGATCGATACCTACCACGGAACTCATCACGCAGGTCCCATGACCTACGCCGGTCTGAATCGGTTCATGCCCGCTGATGACGAATTGGGCGTTATGGGCAGCATTTTCAATATGAACATGATCATCCACACCCCTGAGGGCATGCGCGTTGCTTTCCTGGGCGGCAACGATGACGGAATGACCGAGCGCTTCCGCGAAATTCGCCCGAACATTCTCATCCGCAACAAGATGGGATCCTCCCGGGACTTCGATCGGGTGGCTGAACGCTTTGCCGATATCTTCGCCCGTTCCAACACCCAGATGCTGGTGCCCATGCACTGCGAGACCTGGATAAACGAATGCCCGGACTTCCTGGACAGCGTTATTTCGGATATGAACAAGATCATGGAAGAAAAAGGCCTCATCGGCCGTGTGGCGCTGATGGAGCGTACCCGCTGGTACGGCCTGGATCTGAGCCTGAATCCCCTGTAAATGAAAAAAGAGAATCCCGCAGCGAATGATGCTGCGGGATTCTTTTTTTGTGCTTATTCGCCCACGGCCTTGTTGGTGAGCATGGAGTAGATCATCTTCAGCATACTGGGGCTGGCCATGGCGGTGTCCTTCTCACCGAGACAGAGCACGCGCTTTTCGCCCTTTTTGGTGGGGTGCCAGAGGGGAACGGTATTGCCGCCGTTGGGGTGGCCGACCTTCGCGAAGCTGCAGAGGTAATCCACCATCTGCGCGCTCAGGTCAAAGTCCTTCTGCTGCATGGGACGCCAGCAGTTTTCCAACGTGCCGAACCAGTACCACAGATCCGAGGAGTGCCAGGCGCCATGTTCGTCGCCGGGCAGCTGACGGTCAAAGTGCCAGACGTAGCTGTTCTGCTCCTGTGCGGTGCACCAGTTTACGGCCATCTTGTGCAGAATGGGCGGCATCATGTCCTCGCTGGTGCAGCCGGCCATGTAGGGGATGTTCTTCTGCTTGCCCGCAGCCAGAAGATCCGCACCGGCGCCCACTACGAAGCGGCCGTCGATGACGGGGAAGCTGCCGCCGCCCTTGACGGTTTTCTTCGTCTCATCCCACACGGCGAACAGCCGCTCGGGCGAGAGGGCACGGAACTGCGCCAGGGTCTCGCAGCCGGCGTTTTTCATGGCAGCCTGCCAGAATTCGCAGCTCTTTTCCACAGACGCGGAGGGGAGCATCTTGCTCACACCGCCGCCGCTGGACATCACGGCCTTGTGGAACAGGCCGTCGGTCATGGGACTGAGTACGTGCTGCTGCACGCTCATGGCGCCGGCGGACTGGCCCATGAGGGTGATGTTGTCCGGGTCGCCGCCAAAGGATGCGATGTTGTCGCGCACCCAATGGATGGCCGTCAGCTGGTCATAAAGGCCATAGTTGCCGGTGAAACCGGCCTCTTCCTTGAGTTCCGGCAGGCACACAAAGCCCATGGGACCCAGGCGGTAGTTCAGCGTCACGCCAATGACGCCCTTGGCGGGCCAGACGGGGCCATCAAAGTGCTTCTCATGACCGCAACCGCCGGTGAAGCCGCCGCCGTGGAGGTAGATGAGCACAGGCAGCTTGTCACCTTCTTTGGCAGTGTCCGGGGTAAAGACATTCAGAAACAGGCAGTCCTCGCTGTAGGTGTAGGTCTCGCCCTTGCGGAACTCATAGTAGTAGAAGACCTTTTTCAGGTTCTCTTCTTCATTGTAAAAAGCACGGGGCTGGTAGGAGCAGGCTCCGTACTGCGTGGCGTCGTAGATGCCCTGCCAGGCGGTCACCTGCTTCGGGTATTCCCAGCGGCCGGCGGTGGCATAGCGGATGCCCTTGTAGGCCGCCGTGCCGCTCACGCGGCCGGGGCAGCCCTGCAGCGGGCCGCAGGGGGTGTTGACAATATATTGCATGGTTGTTACCTCGTTATGCGAAATCTGCGCCGCCGCCGGGGATCAGACCCATATCGGCCATGATTTTTCCCATGCGGCTGGTGGATTTGTCGGTGAAGGTGAGCTGGCCAAAGATCCTGTAGAGCCACTGCACGCTTAAGTCGTGCCAGTGGGCAAAGGCGGCGTTGAGCACCTGGGAGCTTCCGTCGGCGGTGGTCTCGTCCGCCAGAGCGTAGCCGTGGGGGCCGTGCTGGAACATGTGCAGCTCATACCCCAAACCTAAGCGGGAGTAGCAGTTTGCCACCAGCAGCGCGCCGTAGGGAGAAAGGCCGTCCTCGGCGGTGGCCGTCAGGAATACAGGCGGCGCGTCAGGAGTGATGAAGTTTTCCAGGGAGAAGCGGGCGCAGTCCTCGTCCGTGACGGTCTGTTTGCCCGCAAGCAGCTTGACCATAAAGTTGGATTGGGGGGTGTTGGGGGTGGTCACGGCGGGATAACCCAGGATCATGGCGTTGGGCTTGTTGTCAGCCAGAAGGCCCGCAGCCAGGGCCAGATGGCCGCCGGCAGAGAAACCGCAGGTGGCGATTTTATTCGGATCGATGTGCCACTGCTCGGCATGCGCTCTTAAATAGCCGATGGCCCAGCTGACTTCCTGCAGGGGCGCAAAATCGGCAGCATCCCAGCCGGTGGAATAGCGCAGAATAAAGGCGTGGAAGCCACGGCCCGCGTAGCGCAGGGCCACGGGCTCCGCCTCTCTGGGGGAGCAGTACACATAGCCGCCGCCGGGGCAGATGACAATGGCGGGGCGGTTTGTATCCTGGCCCAGGGAGATCTCGCAATCGAGGATGTAACCTTCCAGAGTGGCCTCTTCGTGGCCCGGAACGGGCAGATGAATCATTTTCATGGCAGTGCTCCTCAGTGATTACGGTTCCAGGCGGCGGGCATCCAGGGGTACTTTTCCTCGTTCTCCAGGCCGTAGGCCTCCAGCTTGCGCAGCTGCTCGACGATATGGGGCATATCCATGCGCTCGACCATCTTGCAGATCAGCTCCGCGCCGTTTTCGGCCATGGCATCCCGAGTGGCAATGTCGGGGATGTCGGGAGTTGCCATGTGGTCGCCGTTTTCGCCGAAACAGTAACCCACGGCGGCGGACTGATACCCCAGGCCGAACAGATCGTTGAAGGGAGCACAGGACTGAGCTTCCCGGTGATTGTAGCCGGTCACCAGGGCAATGTCGTCGATGCGGTTCATCAGCTTGTAAGCGCCCACGGTGATGTCGTGGAAGGCCGAGAAGGAGGTGAACAGGTCTTTGCACTTGCCCATGTGCATCATCATGTCCATGTACAGGATGGGCACACCTGTTTCGTCATAAAAGTCGCGCACCATGGGGCAGATGGTCATGTGAGCAGGGCCGTGGAAGGAAAGGTACACCTGCCGCTTGAAGCCCAGACGCAGCAGGCTCCGGGCCAGCGCGCCCAGATAGTCGATGCCCTGGCGGATGGAAACCTGCACCGTCCCCCGACCGGAGGCGGTGGCACCGGCGTAGAAATAGGGAAGACCCGTCATCACCAGGCCGTCGCAGGCCTCGGCCATCTTCAGGGCATAGGCCTCGGAGATCACGGTCTCGCAGTCCAGGGGGAAGCCGCCGTGCATTTCCGTGGTGCCCACGGCCACGATGATGATGTCATTTCTCTGCAGGTAGTCCTGCACTTCACTGTTGAGCATTTTGCCTAAAATACGTGTACGCATCAGAATCTCTCCTTTCCGGGTATGAAGCAGGCGGCACGGCGATCGCCGTGCCGCCTGAAAACGGTGATGGTAGGATGGAATTACTCTTCGATCTGCTGCTCAGCGGCTCTGGCGGCACGCTCGGCCTTCCAGGCAGCCATGGCAGTGCGCTTCTCGGGAGTGATGTTCCAGATGAAGCGGAAGGCGATCCAGGAGCCCATACCGATGATGGCGGGAATCAGGATGCACATCAGCTTGATGCCCAGGATGGCGGAGCCGGGCTGCGCCATGGGAATTTCGGGATCGTGGGCGATGTAGCCGAACCAGGTGATCATCAGAACAGCCAGGGAGGCGGACAGGGTCTGGCCAATGCGGCGGGTCAGGGAGAACACGCCGTAGATGCTGCCCTCGGAACGCTTGCCGGTGAGGTACTCGTTGTAGTCGATGGACTCGCCGACCAGGCCCCACTGCAGCTGCACGGACAGGGTGACAAGACCGGTGCCGACGCCGGACCAGATCATGTAAACCCAAGCATTCATCACGTCAACAGCGATGGCGTAGATGAAGCAGCCGGCCAGCATGATGCTGCCCACCAGGATGCAGGTGCGGATGATCTTGACCAGGTCGATCTTTCTGGCCAGGATGGGAGCCAGGATCAGGCCGCCGAACATAACGGGCATGGAAATGACGGAGGCGAAGGTCTGCAGACCGATGTCGCCCAGAATGTCAATGTACATGTACTGAGCAGCGCCCTGCGCAACGCCCTGCACGAAGCAGATGCAGATGGAGTGCACACACAGAGCCAGGTACGGACGGTTGACCTTGAATACCTGCAGAATGTCGGTGATCTTGATCTTTTCGGCTTCCTTCTCTTCCTCACTCTTCACAGCAACCTGAGCAGCAGCGTTGCGCTCTTCGGTCCACGCGAAGTGGATGAAGACCAGGAAGCAGCCCAGAACGACTGCAACAACAGCGGTGACGGAATAGCCCAGAGCGGTGGTGCCCAGAGCTTTCAGAACCTGGGGAATGGCCATCATGCCGATCATGCCGCCGACGGTGGAACCGAAGCCACGGGCGGAGGACAGGGAGGCGCGCTCAGCGTCGTTGGTAGCCATAACGCCCAGCAGGGAGCCCATGCCGATGTTCATGATGG
>SVLN01000001.1 GCA_015067925.1 Oscillospiraceae bacterium | reverse complement strand
ATCTGCCGTACGCCCTGCATACAGCACAGGTAGAAAAGATGGTGCAGAAGCGGATCCGTATGAGTCCGCAGGAACATTCTACCGTGGACGCCCTCAAAAAGTGCTGTGTACCGGTGCTGTTCATTCACGGCGCAGAAGACAGTTTTGTCCCTGTCAGCATGACATATGAGAATTATCGGGCGTGCTCCGCTCCGAAGGAACTGCTGATCGTCCCCGGTGCTGAGCACGGAATGAGCTATATGGTGGAACAGCAGAAATATGAAGATACCATGCGTTCCTTCTGGGCGCAATGTGAGGAAATGGCGATCTGATACAGACAGAAAGCGGGAGAGAGATGGAGAAAAGAAAACACCTGTACGTTGACTCAACCGTTTCGTTGCCGGCCAAAAGGTGTACTCCCGAGGAGAGGATATTGTCCTGAGTATGACGGTAAAAAAAGAGCTTTCGCTTGATTCGCCGGACACGGTTATCAAAGTTCATCTGAATCCCTATGATACGGCAGAAGATGTCTATCGCAAGTTTAACGCTCAGGTGGAAGCGGCTAAGAACACGCCGCTGGACTCCAATGTGGACAACACCGCAGGAATCCTCACCGTGATTCCGGGCCTCGTTCTGAAATTTGTGGTATGGCTGCTGAAGACACTGGACTATTTCGGTTTGATTCCCGGTTTCCTTCTGGAAATCAGCCCCTTCCACGGCAGTGCTTATTTTACCTCTATGGCATCCCTCGGCATTCAGCCGGTCTACCATCACCTCTATGACTTTGGCACGATTCCGGTTTTCTGCGCCTTTGGAAAAAAGCGCCGCGCAACAGAAATCGTGAACGGTGAAGCAGCCAGCAAGAAGTATATAGATCTGAAATTTAATCTGGACGAACGCATCTGTGACGGTTATTATTACGCGGCTCTGCTCAAGTACTTTGTTCGTATTCTGAAAAAACCGGATGTTCTGGATCAGCCGCCCACGGTGGTAGAGCGGGATATTCCTTGATGTACAGTGAGGGACCTTCCATGAAAGAGAAAAAGAAGCAACTATGGCAGGTAGTGAAGTTTACGCTGTTTTCTATTTCTGCCGGCATCGTTCAAATTGGTTCATTTGCGCTGATTGAGATTTTTATCAAAGATTATTGGATTCCGTATCTCAGTTCCCTTGTGCTCTCGATTCTGTGGAACTTTACACTGAATAGGCGCTATACATTCAAGTCCGCTGCAAATGTACCTGTTGCGATGGCGAAAGTTTTTGGCTTCTATCTGGTGTTCACGCCATTATCGACCTATCTCGGTAATCTGGTAGAAGCCCATGGCATAAATGATTATATTATTTTGGTTGTTACCATGGTGACCAATTTTGCACTGGAATTCTTGTTCTGTAAGTTTGTGGTTTACCGAGGCAAAGAAGACACATTGTGTTAATCTTTGACTATGGCATCGCACGCCTTGCGTTGTCTTGGTGAAGAAACCCGTTGACTGTCCTTGCAACAGAGTTACTATCAACACGTAGATAGCGTTTGAGCATCGTTGGTGCATTCCAACGAGGCTCGATTTATGACCACAACACGCACCACAGACACCACCGGGACACCCTCGGACAATGGGCAAAAGAGGTCACAAGACCATAGGCATTTTCAGACGAAAGGTTTGGAAATGGTTAAAAATCGGAACAAATTGAGGCCGTGACGGCGAGGACATTCAAGAGGCCAGCAGTTCGGTTTTGCTTTTTTCCACCAAAACCATGATTTTCTTTGAAAACAAAAGCTTTTTCATTTATAATAATAAAAATACTATACTAGGGAGAGAAAAACATGGATCATGCTCGCGCAATGGAAATTATCCGATCTTTAGCGAATGGAGTAGACCCCACAACCGGTGAAGTCTTTCCGGCTGAAAGTGTCTATAACTCACCGGAAATAATTCGTGCATTGTTTTACGCACTTGAGCAAATGAATTGCGCTGCGGCGAACCCCTTGCGTAATGCAGGAAAACCATGGACGGATATTGAAGATGCGAAGCTATACGATGAATTTGATTCAAAGATGAGAGTTTCAGATATTGCGAAAGAACATGGTCGCACATACAAAGCAATTGAGAGTCGTTTAGAGCGATTGGGATTAAAGAAAAAACCTTTCTGGATTTTTCGCAAAAAGAACTCGTAATTAACAAAAAAGATAATCACGGTAGAAGATGTTCTGATTTACAAGAACGACCGAGAGTGCAGCGACCATGGCCGCAGTAGTCACGATGGGGAATATTAACATAAAGAAAATACTTTCCCTACTGCTGGACTGCTCTGTGTGCTGCCCTGTTTGCCGGCTGCGGCCATAAACACGTTTGAATTGAAGCAAACTGCTCCGAGCCTGCAACCTGCTGGGTCTGCGGCAAGACTATGGGTGAGCATCTCTGTCTATCAGGTGCTGATCGATGGTGTTCAAACGCCCGTCTATTTCGGTCAGAGCGGCGGTTTCCGCAGCAATCCGGATGGCAGTTTCACCTTTGAGATGACCTTCTCCGTTCAGAAGCCTGTGGGCTATGATGGCATTGTCATTGGCCTGAACAGCACGGCAATCGATGCCAGACGGGAAAACTACCTTTACGATGTATACCAGCCGGATCAGTTCCTGCTGTTCCGCATTCCCGGTTGAGATAACAAAAAGGACCTGTCCGATTGGACAGGTCCTTTTTTATGTAGTTAGATGGCGAAATCGCCGTTGTCGAAGACGACCACTTCGGTGCCGTCCTCCTTGGTGCCGACCACGCGCATATCGGGCGTGCCGATCATGAAGTCCACATGGATGGAGGACTGGTTAAAGGTCCACTCGGTATCCTTAACGGGCAGCGGAACCAGAGTGCGGCCAAGAGCCAGGTGGCAGGAGGCGTTCTCGTCGATCAGGGTGTTATAGAACACCACGTTGGACATGCTGATGGGGGAGTGGTATTCCACCAGAGCAGCCTCGCCCAGGTAGCTGGCGCCTTCGTCGGTGGCGACCAGGGCCTCGAGAATGTCCTTGCCTTCCTCTGCGATGACTTCCACGACCTTGCCGTTCTCAAAGCGGAAACCGAAGTTTTCCACGCTCTTGCCGCCTACCAGCAGGGGCTTGGTGGCATAGACAACACCGTTGGTACCGTACTTTTCGGGGGCGACGCCAATCTCCTCGGTAGGCAGGTTCGGAATAAAGGGAACCTTGGAGGGGAAGGAGAAGCCGTACTTGGAGTACGGAGTCAGGGTGACGGTCAGATCCGTTCCGGAGAGCACGGAGGAGTAGTGCAGCTTGCGGAAGTGGTGGGCGTCCATCTTCCCGTCGCGCTCCTGGTGCAGGCGCTTGTTTTCGGCCCAGGTGGCCTCGATGTCGTTCTGCTCATCGATGTAGCAGATCTTGAACAGCAGCTTCCACAGCTCATCCAGGGCGTTTTCCTTGGCCACATCCTTCAGGATGAACTCGGCCCAGGACTGGGTGGGAACGGTGGCTACAAGCCACTGCAGGCCGCGCTGGCTGGCACTCTTGTAGGCCTTACGGACAGCGGTGTTGTGGGCAACAATGGCGTTGACCTGAGCTTCAGGCACGTCAGCCATCAGCTTGGGGTTGGGAGCGTCCAGACGCAGATAACAAGCGCCCTGATCCAGATAAACCTCGCTCTTGGCGGCTTCCCAGGCTTCGAAGCTGCGCATAGCCTCGTCGCTGCGATATTTGGCAGCGACCTTCAGGGTGGGCTCGTCGTTGTAGTGAATGACGACATTACTGGCACCCAGCTTATAGCATTCTTCGGCGAAGATGGGCATGAAGTAAGCGCCTTCGATGGGTGCATCCACCAGAACGGGCTGGCCGGGCTGCACATTCAGGCCGACTCTTGCCAGCATGAAGGCATATTTTCTTTTCATCATTTCCATATCCATGGTATTGCTCCTCCCGGATTAGAACTCGATGGTGTGGACAGGTTCAGCGTTCTTTACTGCGATGTAAGCAGCAACCACGTCCTGGCAGCCCAGACCAACGGACTCGAAGACGGTGATTTCTTCATCGTTCTCACGGCCGGGAACGGTGCCGTTGATGGCAGCGCCCAGTTCGCCAACGATCTGATCCTGGGAGTATTCGCCCTCTTTGATGGGGATCAGCAGATCGCCTGCGGTACCCATGCAGGTCTCCATCTGGTCGACATAGACCTTGCCGTTGGTCAGAACGGAGGTGGACAGCTCACGACCCATGGCGGAAACAGCGCCGACAGCATTGACATGAGCGCCGGGCTTGAGCCACTCGCCCTGAAGGATGGGCTCTCTGGCCTTGGTAACGGTGCAGACGACATCGGCGCCGCGGACAGCGGCCTCGGCATCGAGGTAAGCGGTAACCTTTGCGTTGGGGCACAGGGCGGAGATCTTTTCCACACCCAGGTTTGCAGAGGGCTCGTCGATGCTCCATACGCGGATCTCCTTAATGGGACGGATGGCGCAGATGGCTTCGGCATGGCCAACGGCCTGGTTGCCGGCACCCAGCAGACACAGAACCTCAGCGTCCTTGCGGGCCAGTACATTGGTGGCAGCGGCGGAGGTGGCAGCGGTACGCAGCACGGTGATGGGTTCGGCTGCCACGATGGCCTTCAGGGCGCCGCACTCTGCGTCGAAGAGCAGAATGGCACTCTGGCCCTGAGCACCGCCGAACATGGCGATCTTGGTGCCGGCGACACCCAGGCTGGGAATGGAAGCGGGCATCTGGGCCATGATGATGCGGCTGGGCAGGAAGATGGCGTTGCGGGGCAGGGTCTTCAGGGAACCTTCAGACAGCTCGGCATGGGCCTTTTCCAGCAGTTCGATCATTTCGGGGTAGTTCTTCAGGGCGTTGACAACTTCAGCTTTGGTCAGCAGTACGGTAGTGCTCATTTTGTAACCTCCTTAGTCATAAGGTCCAGGGCAACCTGGGCCAGCATTGCGGCGCCATAGGGGAAGGCGTCTTCACTGATATTGAATTTCGGGCTGTGGCCAGGGAATACGGGGCCGTTGCCCTTGGTACCAACGGTGAGGAAGCAGGCCTTGCCACACTGGGAATAGGAGCCGAAGTCCTCGGCACCGGTGGTGCCCTTGACCCACAGAACGTTCTTGGGATCGTCGACGATCTTCAGAGCGGCCTCGCGGGCAACTTCGTAAACATACTCGTCATTGATGACGGGATCAATATTCTGACCCCATTCGATCTCGGCTTCAGCGCCGTGAGCCTCAGCAATACCCTTGGACAGCTTGGTCATCTGGGTCTTGATGATCTCGCGAACGGCCTGGGCCTGATAGCGGATGGTGCCTTCCATCTCGGCATGGCCGGAGATGATGTTGCTTCTGGTGCCGGAATGCAGGGTGCCGACGGAAACGACAGCGCCTTCCAGGGGATCGACTCTGCGGGAGACGACGCCCTGAAGAGCCATCAGGATCTCGGCGGCAGCCAGGGTGGCATCCACGCCGCCGGAGAGGTGAGGCATACCGGCGTGATGGGCCGCACCGTTGACGATGATCTTAAAGCTCTCAGCACCGGCCATCTGAGGACCGGAACGGCCGGCGAACATGCCCACGGGGTTGAACTCCATGACGTGCATGCCGAAGAAGTAGTCCACGCCTTCGCCTGCGCCCTGGTCGATGATGGTCTGCGCGCCCTTACCGGACTCTTCGCCCGGCTGGAACAGCAGACGAACCGTGCCGCCGAAGTCGGCCTTGTGCTCCACCAGCAGGCGGGCAGCGCCCAGCAGCATAGCGGTGTGGCCATCGTGGCCGCAGGCGTGCATCACGCCGGGGATCTTGGAGGCGAACTCCAGACCAGTTTCCTCGGTCATGGGCAGAGCGTCGATATCGGCGCGCAGCGCAACGGTGACGTTGCCTTCTTTTTCACCCTTGATCTCTGCCATCAGTCCGGCAGGCTCAAAGCGGCGGCATTCCAGACCCAGCTTGTTCAGCTCGCGTTCGATGCGATTGGTGGTTTCGAACTCCTGGAGGCTCAGCTCGGGATACATGTGCAGTTCACGGCGGAAGGCAACCATATAGTCCTGAAGCTGGGCAGCTTCTTTTTTGAAATCCATTCGATTCTTGCTCCTTTCTGTGGGCAATTCGATGCCCGTTTTGTGTGTATGTAATCTTCCATTTTCAATTTTATCAACGGAAGGGAAGATTGTCATTGGATTTTGCGCACTTTTTTGCTATAATGTAAAAAAGCGCATTGTGCACTTTGTGCAATTCGAGGGAGGGGACAGCCCAATGCAACTGACAGCAGGCGTTTTAACGGATTTCTTTGAGGAATACGGCTGTATTCCCTTGAAAATTCCGTCCGATATGGGAAGGAAGTATAAAAGCATCCGTGTGTATTATCCCGGTACCAGTTTCGATTCCAGAAGTTTGTATCTTCTGGATGCGGCCATGTATGCACAGATTGACAACAAGGTTGAGGGCGCGCTGTGCCTGATTACAATGCAGGAGACTGAGGTTGAATGCTGTGAGTTTGTGATTCGCACGGATAAGCCTGTGACTGCGGTGTTCAGCCATTTACAGGAAAAACAGGAAGAACTGGTGCAATGGGACAGAGAACTGTCTGAGATATTGCTGCGCGACGGCTCGCTGCAGGAACTACTCAATTGCAGTATGCCGATTCTGAAAGCTCCGTGTTTTTTGCAGGATTCCAACTTCTATTTGCTGGCATCCAGTGGATCGGTCAGTGAAGAGGAAAACCAATTTTTTTACGAAACCCTGCGAACGGGCCGTGCGCCCAGCGGCCTGTTTACCCAGCTGCTTTCCATGAATCCGGCAGAGCGGCCTTATTCATCGCCCAAAGCCATTTCCAGCGCTGTAAAAGTGCTTCGCAATCAGCGGGTACTGATTGCTGATTGCTGTGTGGATGGCGTGGTGGTGCTGCACTTCTGTTTGTATTATGGTGACAAGAAGCGCATGGGTCTCTCTGACATGATTATCCACTTGATGCAGCGCATTGAGGCAGGCCCTTCCATTCGACTGCTGAGCAGTAAAAGTACGGATCTGCATGACGAATTGTTTTCCAAAATCATCGATGCACCGGATGACGGTGAGTTTACCAGCATTTGTTCTGTCTTGGGGTTGTTCCGGTATCAGCGTTTTATGGTTGCCTGCATTGATCTGGGCATACCGTCGGAAGCGGTTGATGAGAAAATGACGATGCTGCGTGCACTTTTTCCGCGATTTTGGTTTTTCCGATACAGAAATCAGCTTTTTGCGCTGATGGGAGTCAGCCAGGAGACCCCGGAGAACGATCTTGCGCTGCAAAAAAGCCTCCTGCAGCAGCTGCAGGCTATGAGAGCGGTATTTGGATGCAGCTTGAATCTGTTTTCCCTCCACTCGCTGAAGATGGCCTGCCAGCAGGCGGCAGAGGCGCTGAGCTTTGCATGCGATACTTCGGCGGCATATGAGGATATTCTGGTTGACCATATGATTGATCGTTTTTACGCGGAGCATCCGTTCGAATTGTACTGTCCGGAAACGTTCCTTCAACTGTTGGAGGATGACAAAAACACCGGGAGCAACAATTTGGTTCTCCTGCATACGTACTTGTCCAACAACTGCAATGCCACGGCAGTTTCCCGTATCCTGCACATGCACCGCAACAATGTGATTTACCGCATCGACAAAATTGGCGCCAGATATCAGTTCAATCTGACGGATGGAAACACTCGCTTGCTGCTGCAAATTCTGGCCGGAAAGGCCATGATGGATCTGAAGAGAAACGGAGAGAAGAAATGAAAGAAAAGGTTTTCTGTAATCTATACACTTCTGAGGGAGAACAGTTATCCGCTCAACCGTGGCAGGATTATCCCCGGCCGCAGATGAGAAGAGATTCCTTTTTCAATCTGAACGGGGAGTGGGCCTTTGCCGTTTCGAAGTCAGAGCAGGCACCACAGGTGTTTTCGAAGAAGATCCTGGTTCCATTTGCACCCCAGACGCTGCTTTCCGGTGTGCACCGCGCGGTACCGGAGCAGGCGTATCTTTATTATCGCAGGCAATTCTCTCTGCCGCAAAACTTCCGCAAGGATCGGGTGATTCTGCATTTTGGTGCAGTCGATCAGATTGCTGCTGTCTGGCTCAATGGCTCGTTTCTGGGGGAGCATAAAGGCGGCTACGAGGCGTTCTGCTTCGAGATCACCGATCTGCTTCAGGAAGAGAATATCTTGCTGGTTCGTGCGTTAGATCAATTGAGCTGCGGCGTGTATCCCTACGGCAAACAGTCCGCCAACCGCGGCGGCATGTGGTACACTCCTACTTCCGGCATCTGGCAGACCGTCTGGCTGGAATCCGTACCACAGCGCTACATCAAGAATCTGCGCTTTGAGACGGAGGAAAAACGTGTTCGCATCCATGCCGAAGGGGATTTGCCCAACGGCGAGGTTCAGGTCAGAACTCCAAACGGGCTCTTACATACAGATTTGGTTGACGGTATGGCGGAACTGGAACTCCCGGAACCCAGGCTTTGGTCGCCGGAGGATCCCTACCTGTATGAATGTGAGATTACAGCCGGAGAGGATCAGGTTTATAGTTACTTCGCCCTGCGCACCCTATCCGTTGAAACGGTGAATGACCTTGCGCGTCTTTGTCTGAACGGAAAACCTTATTTCTTCCACGGTATCCTGGATCAGGGTTACTGGAGCGACGGCCTGATGACCCCGGCGGATCCATCGTGCTATGAAAAAGATATCCTGGCCATGAAGGAGCTTGGCTTTAATATGCTGCGCAAGCACATCAAGGTGGAGCCGGAGGCGTTCTATTATGCCTGCGACCGGCTGGGCATGGTGGTGTTCCAGGATATGGTGAACAACTCGGACTATCACTTCCTGCGGGATACCGCGCTGCCGACCGTTGGCCTGAAACGACGCAGTGATCGGCAGCTGCATCGGAATCCGCAGAGCAGAGAAGCCTTTCTGCAGGGTATGCGTGCGACGGTGCGGCAGCTTCAGAATCATCCAAGCATCTTCTGCTGGACGATTTTTAATGAAGGCTGGGGCCAGTTTGAAAGCGACAAGGCATATGATTTGCTGCATGAATTGGATGCAACGCGATGGATTGACAGCACTTCCGGCTGGTTCTCCGGCCGTAAGAGCGACGTGCAGAGTGAGCACGTCTATTTCCGTCCCTTCCGGGCGAAGAAAACAGCAAAACCGCTGTTCTTGTCAGAGTTCGGTGGATATACGCTTCCGGTGGAGGGCCATTTGTTCAACCCGGCGCAAAGCTACGGCTACCGTACCTTTAAAAGCAAGCAATCCTATCAGGATGCGCTGATTACCTTATACCAGAAGCAGATCATTCCGGCGGTTTCCAGGGGCCTGTGCGCCACTGTTTACACTCAGGTGTCCGATGTGGAGGATGAGATCAACGGCCTTCTGACCTTCGATAGAAGGGCCAAAAAGGTGGAGGCCGAGGCATTTGCACCCATTGGAGAACAGCTTCAGAATGAAATCAGGACATAAATAAAAGGACGGCAGAAGCCGTCCTTTTATTGTGGTAGATCAGAACACCAGTGCGCCTTCCTCGTCGTAGGAGAAGACCGCATTGCGGCCCAGATATCCCTTTGGCAGAGGCGCAGGGCGGTCGCAGGTGGTGGTCATCTCATAAAAACGCTTGGTTTGGAAGCTTTCGTCAATCCCCTGGATGATTTCCTGACAATGCAGAACAAATTCGGCGGAAACCCGGGGGTTGCGGCCGAGGCGAATTGCCCAGGCTAAATCTGCCGCGCCAAGACCGCGGGAATCATGGTAGAAGCCATGGGCGGGGGTCAGCATCGTCGGTTCGCGGCTGGCGGCCCGGTAGAGCAGCATATCACCGCTGAACTCGGCGGGGCTGGACATGGAGAGGGAACCATCGGAGCCGTGAATCATAAAATACGGTTTTGTGGTCATCAGGGTGTTGCCGTTCATGTGCAGCGTTGCCACAGCACCGCTCTCAAAGAGAATAGAGGCAGCCAATTGATCCTCATTGGGCGTCTGATATTCCTGACCAAAGTCCTTGTGGCTCAGGTTGCGATGCACACGTGAGGGAACATGATTGCGCATGATGCCGCAGACTTCCTTTGCAGGACCCAGAAGAGCCACCATGGAGGCGATGAGATAGATGCCAAAGTCGTAAGCCACACCACCGGCGATCTCGTTGACAAAGCTCATACGTTCGGAAACTCCGCCACGGTTATTGCAGCTGGAGGCTGCAATGCTGGTCACTTCACCCAGAATGCCGGCGTCGATGTACTCCCGGGCGCACTGCCATGCGGCACCGAGGAAATGATCCGGTTCACCGCTGATGTAAAGGCCTTTGTCGGCGGCAAGCTGCATCAGCTCCTGGGTCTGGTGCAGATACGGAGTGAAGATCTTCTCTGAGTAGACATGCTTTCCGGCCATAAGGCCCGCCTTGATGATCTGGTAATGCTGCGAGGCAGGGGTAAGGTTAACGAGAAGTTCAATCTCGGGATCTGCCAGAATCTCGTCCAGGGTGCTGCACTGCACGTTATACTGTTCTGCCTTGCGCTGGGCAGAAATGCCGCTCTTGGAGCAGCATTTAACCAGATCGATGATCCGGAACCGCTCGGTGAAATTCTTGAAAAAGATTTCGCTGATGGCGCCGCAGCCGACGATAGCGGTCTTCATGGGGCGGATCGATTGGTAATCGAGCATATGCTTCTCCTTTCGGATGGAAAAAAGATGATTGATACAACAGTATTTTAAGGTGATTTGCACCTTGCGTCAAGGATTTCTCGGCTTATTTTCCAGGAAAATCCGGAGAATGAAACGAAAAGGGCAAATTGGTAAGGCTTTTTCGGAGAATGCCTGGTAAAAATAGCGCAATGCTGATATAATAACGAAAAACTCGTGCGAGAGGAGAAATACTATGGATTATACGGCATGTCACGCAGCCTTAAAGGCATTGGTGGAGGGTGTTCCTCACAGAATCGCGAATCTTGCCAACGCCTCGGCGCTGCTTTATGACCAATTGGATGAGATCAACTGGGCAGGGTTTTATTTGATGAAGGAAGGGAAACTGGTTCTCGGACCGTTTCAGGGTAAGCCTGCCTGTATTGAGATTCCGGTAGGAAAGGGAGTCTGCGGCACTGCCGTTGCCATTGGCGAAACACAGTTGGTTCCCAATGTACATGAATTTCCCGGACATATTGCCTGCGACGGTGCGTCCAACTCCGAGATTGTGGTTCCCATCTGCAAGAATGGCGAAATCATCGGCGTTCTGGACATTGACAGCCCGAGGTTTGAGCGATTTTCTGAGCAAGACAAGGAAGGCCTGCAAACCTTTGTACACATCTTGGAAGAACTTGTGTTTTGAACAGTGTCACATATCACGAATTCTGACTCCATAAAAAGAAGAGTCAAATGAAAAACTTTTCTTTTTTTGAGCAAAAATACCCTTTAAACAAGAGCAAAGTGATGATATAATGAAATTTGTGTGAATGCAGTGGCTTATGCCATGACTGAACGGAAAAGAACAAACGAAAGGAAAATATACAGATGTTACCTGCAATTATTCTCTTCGCGGCCACTTATGTACTGATGTTGACCTTCAGCAAATACCGTCCTTACATTGCCCTGGCATCCGGCATTATCTTTATTGTTTCCGGTATGCTGCCCGTTTCCGATATCATCGGCAGCCTGGACTTCAACGTCCTTCTGATGATCGGTGGCACTATGGGTCTTGTGCAGCTGTTCATCGACAGCCGTATGCCCGAGCGCATGGCTGACATGATTATGGAAAAGGTTCCCAACGTCCAGTGGGCGGCTGTCTGTCTGTCCCTCTTCGCCGGTGTCATCTCCGCCTTTGTTGACAACGTTGCCACCGTCCTGATGGTCGCTCCCGTTGCCCTGGAGATCTGTAAGAAGCTGAAGACCAACCCCGTTCCTTTCATCATTTCCATTGCTGTTTCCTCCAACCTGCAGGGTGCTGCAACCCTGGTTGGCGACACCACTGCCATCATGCTGGGTTCTGCGCTGGATATGAACTTCATGGAGTTCTTCTGGTATCAGGGCAAGCTCTCCATCTTCTTCGCAGTTGAGCTGGGCGCTGTTCTGTCCGCCGTGATTGTGTACTTTATTTTCCGCAAGGACAAGGGTGCCATTCCCAGGAGCGGTCAGCTGACTGAGGTCAACGACATGGTTCCCACCGTGCTGCTCTTCGGCGCCATCGGCCTGCTGGTCTGCGCTTCCTTTGCTCCCGACAGCTGGAATCTGCCTGCAGAGATCAACGGCATCATCTGCTGCAGCCTGCTGGTTGTGGGTCTCGTTTATAATTTCCTCAAGAAGAAGAGCTTCCAGGCCGTTACCGGCCCGCTGAAGGCCATCGACTTTGAGACTCTGGGCCTGCTGACCGGTCTGTTCCTGATGATTGGCGGTATCACCCATGAGGGCGTGATTGATGCGCTGGCCGGTCTGCTGGCCAACCTGGGCGGCGGCAACCTGTTTATGATGTATACCATCATTGTCTGGGCCTCTGTCCTGATTTCCGCCTTCATTGATAACATCCCGTATGTTGCCACTATGATCCCCGTCATTGCGGGCCTGGCTGCCCAGATGGCTCCCGGACTGGGTGTGGATGCAAGCCTTGTTGGCATTCCGCTGTTCTTCGGCCTGTTGTCCGGCGCGACTCTGGGCGGCAACATCACGCCCATCGGTGCTTCTGCCAATATTACCGGCATCGGCATTCTGCGCAAAGAAGGCTACGATGTGAAGAACTCCGATTTCTTTAAAATCGGCATTCCCTTTACTCTGGCTGCTATTGTTCCGGCCTATATCTATATCTGGCTGGTCTACGGCGTGTAAAAGAAAGCAAAATGCGCTCACCGAAAAAGAGGTGAGCGCATTTTTTATTTGCCTGGCTCTGCATTGTATGTTACGATAAGAAAAACAAGGAGGTTTTACCATGGCAGAAGAAAAAAGACCGATGCAGATGCCCGTGCGGCCCGGTGATGCCAGCAAAATCACCCGGGAGTATCTGGAATCCATTTTGATCGAGCAGCGTTTGATTGACTCTGTGACGCCGGATCTTACAATGGAACTCTTTGGAAAGCTGTTTCGAACGCCTGTTATGATGCCGGCTTTTTCCCATTTGCATTTGTTTCTCCGCGACCGCGCGGACGGCATGACGGAATATGCACGCGCAGCTAAGGCCCTGGGGGCTGTGAACTGGGTCGGCATGAGTGAGAACGAGGAGTTCTGTCGTATCATGGAAGTGGGCGCTCCGACGGTTCGCATTATGAAGCCCCTGGCAGATCGGCAGAAGCTGAAGGATCAAATTGCGTGTGCCGAGGATCTGGGCGCTTTGGCTGTGGGCATTGATATTGACCATGTTTTCACCAAGGGCGGAAAGTTTGATGTGGTCCACGGCGAAAAAATGTCAAAATACAGCATGGACGATGTGGCTGATCTGGTGCAGAGCACTCGCCTACCGTTTATTATGAAGGGCATCCTGAGTGTACAGGATGCAAGAAAATCCGCAGAATGTGGGGTGGGAGGCATCGTTGTGAGTCACCATCACGGAAGACTGAGCTATGCTGTGCCGCCTGTTATGATCCTGCCGCGGATCCTGGAGGCTGCAGAAGGGAAGATGAAGGTCTTTGTGGACTGCAGCATGGATACCGGCGCAGATGCTTACAAGGCTTTGGCTTTGGGCGCGGACGCTGTGGCCGTGGGCCGCGCGCTGATGCAGCCCCTTGGCAAGGACGGCGCGCAGGGCGTCATCGACTATGTGACGGGCATGAATGATGAGCTTGCCCGCCTGATGGCGTGTACCGGAGTGAAGGATTTGAAGAACTTCGACCCTTCCGTTCTCTGGCTAAATGGAAAACCGATTACAGAATAAAAAAGGGTACTGCCTCGGCAGTACCCTCAGCGTGTCGAAAAAGTGTTTTCGACACGCTGTGCGGTTTTCAAAACATTGTCAAATGTTTTGAAAACCTGTTTGATCATACGCGAAGGGGGCTTTTTGCCCCCTTCTCCCTTCCCCCGCTGCTCTATTGCGGAAGACCTCACCATAGTTTTTTGACAGTCTCAGGGTACTGCCTCGGCAGTACCCTTTCGTTTTTATAGACCTGCGGCATCGTGCAGATACTTTTTTGCATATGAACCGTAGATTTCGGCAAATTCGGGGCTGTTTGCCTTTACGGTCTTCAGATAATCATGAAGATCCAGCTTCTCGTGAGCCATTTCGATCACACAGCCTGCAATGTTGGAGCAATGGTCGGAAATTCGCTCCAGATTGGTTAAAAGATCTGACCAGATAAATCCTGCTTCCACGGAACACTCACCCCGCTGCATACGCAGAATATGCTGCGCGCGGAGCTGATCTTTCAATACATTGGCAATCTGCTCCAAAGGTTCGACCTGTGAGGTAATCTGCAGATCGTTCTGTTCGTAAGCGTGCTGCGTCAGTTCCAGCGTTTCGCTGACGGCGGACATCATGGCCCGGAGCTGACGGTCGGCCTGCTGCGTGAAGCGTACGCCCTTTTGCTGCAACTCCTGCATGGATTCTAAGACATTGACCGCGTGGTCGGAAAGACGTTCCAAATCACCGATCATGTGCAAAAGCTTTGTGGATTCGTGGCTGTCCTCATCGCTGAGGGAATAGGTGTTGAGCTTAACCAGATAGGATCCCAGCATGTCTTCATACCGGTCGACCAGTTCTTCCTTCTGGTGAATGGAGGTTGCGACGGTGTTATCATAAGCATCGTAAAGAGACAATGCATTGTGCAGAGAGGAAAAGGCAATATCGGCCATTTCGTGGGTGGCGTGACGGCACTGCTCCAGAGCAATGGAAGGAGTTGCCATCATGCGCTCGTCCAGGTGCGGTACATCCTTGGGTACAGAGTCCGTGTTTTTCGGCTCCGGAATCAGCTTGTAGGAAAGCTTTTCCAGAAGGCCGGATGCCGGGAGAAGGATGATTGTGCACAGAATATTGAAAACAGAGTGTGCAACTGCGATGGTCATCTCATTGGCCTCACTGCCCACAAAGGCGGAGAGATCAAACAGGGCCCTGGCTGCACAGAAGAGGCACAGAAGAAGCGCAGTGCCAATGATATTAAAGCAAAGATGCACCAGGGAGGCGCGCCGTGCATTTCGGTTGGTTCCAATAGAGGATATCAGGGCAGTCACGCAGGTGCCGATGTTCTGGCCCATGATGATGGGGATTGCCGCACCCATGGTGATCTGTCCGGTGGAGGAAAGTGCCTGCAGAATACCCACCGAGGCAGAGGAGGACTGGATCATTGCGGTCAATACTGCACCGGCCAGAACGCCCAGGATGGGGTTGGAGAACATAATCAGAATGTTGCGGAATGCTTCCACATCCTTCAGACCGGCAACGGAGCCGGACATAATGTCCATGCCGAACATCAGTGTAGCAAATCCCAGAAGGATGTGCGCAGTATCCTTCTTTTTGCTGTCTGCATTGGGCATCATATAAAGGACAGTGCCGATTAAGGCAAGAATGGGGGTAAAGGAAGTGGGCTTGAGCATCTGAACAAACAGGTTCCCGCTTTCAATACCGGTCAGACTCAGAAGCCAGGCGGTGACGGTGGTGCCAACATTCGCACCCATAATCACATTGATGGCCTGACGGAGCGTCATAATACCGGAATTGACAAAACCGACCACCATGACCGTCGTAGCGGAGGAAGACTGGATGATGGAGGTAACACCGAGACCGGTTAGGAAACCGGCGATCTTACCGGTGATGAATTTGCCAAGAATGGCATTTAGACTGTGACCGGCACGCTTTTCCAATGCAGCGCCCATCAGGTTCATGCCAAACAGGAACAGACAGAGTCCGCCGATTAATTTCAAAACATCAAATAAGTCCATATTGAAGCTCCTCTTGTATTTGGGTTTTTGTGGTACAAGCATAACAGAGGAATGTTTTTGGTAAGACAAAAGCAAGTAAAATCATTGTAAAACCTTGTTGTTTTGCGTAAAGATCCTGCAAAGCTTTTACAAGGCGTGTACGATAGGGGAGTTTTCGATTTAGATAATCTCCCTTGACGAATGGAAAAAAATCACTATGATAGAATTGGTAAGAACCAAGAAAAGAAAGAGAGAACCAATGATGAAAAGAATAATTGCCCTTGTTCTGACGCTTATTATGTTTTTACTGCTCACGGCATGCGGCGCAAAAGACCAGATTGCGCTTCTTGAGCAGCAGAATCTGCAGCTGCAAAATAGTATTGCACAACTGCAGCAATCTGTGCAGGACGTTTCCGGGGAACGCGATACGCTGAAGGAGCAGCTCTCTGTGGCACTCTCTGAGCTGGAAGCGGCTCATGAGGCCCTTGATGCTGCGCAGACAGACGTTTCCAATTTGGAAGAATCTGTCAAGCTTTTAGAAGAAGAGGTCTATGAGCTCAAATTCCCGCCTTTGACGGTGTGCGGCTCGATCCGTCTGTTTGGCGTGGATGCCGATGTACTGACAGACGGCACGCTGGAATATGTTCCTTTTGACAGCTTTGTGGCAAACTCCGGTCTGGCGCTGAACGAAGCCGATTATGCGCTCAGACAGTGGCAGGAGAAGAACTATATCAGCCTGGATGACGCCGCTACAATGGCCAATGTTGTGCTGGACGAAACAAAGGACGGCATTCGCTTCCTGGCGAAGGTGAAGGACATTCAGCCGATGACCGAGAATGTGAATGTTCCGACTCTGATGTACCATGCTGTCAGCGATGATGTCTGGGGTATCAGCGAGTTGTTTGTCAAGCCTGCCGAAATGGAAAAGCAATTGGCCTGGTTGATGGAGAATGGGTATGATCCCATCTGGTTTGAAGACCTTTCCCACCTGGAGGACTATGACAAGCCTGTAATGCTCACCTTTGACGACGGCTACGATGACAACTACACCATCCTGTTCCCGCTGCTGCAGAAGTACAATGTGAAGGCCACGATTTTTGTGATCGGACATCCCAATGGCACGGCCCATAAAGTTACGGAGGAACAGATTAAGGAAATGTATGATTCCGGCCTGGTTTCCATCCAGAGCCACACCATGACCCATGGCGATCTGGGCATTATGGACGAAAAGACGCTGCATTATGAGTTTTCCAACAGCTGTAAAGAGATCGGTTCTATGACCGGCGAGATGCCTTACGTACTCTGCTATCCCAGCGGACGTTTCAGCAATCTGACTCTGCAGGTGGCGAAGGAGTACTTTGTTTACGGCACCAAGATGAATGGTCTGATGTTCAACACATCCAAGGATGATCCGTATCTCATCAGCCGCTATTATATTGCCCGGGAAACGAGCCTGGACAGCTTTGCAACCTACTGCAAGGGCGCTGGCGCCCAATAAAAAACGAACACCCCGAACCGCAACCGGTTCGGGGTGTTTTTTCATCTTATAGAAGCGGCGCATCAAAGTCGTCATGATCGCAGTCGCCGTCAGGATCAGCGGTACCGTACATTTCGCGGCCGATAATACCCTTGTTCTGGCGGCGTTCCTCGATGACCTGACTCAAATAGCGGTGCACTTTCTGCGAGGATTTTACGTTCTCCAACTTCAATTCCGGATCGCTCTGGTCTGCGCAGAAGAGCGTAACAGTTCCCACGCCAAAGATACGCTGCCACAAGCTCTGGGTAGACTTGACATCCAGAATGCGGTAAAGAAGCGTTTCGTTCGTCTGGGTGCTGAGAAGGCCTTTCTTGATATAGAGGCGATCCTCATCCAGAGTGTATTTTGTGAAGGAGATCGGAAGGCCGAGGTAGCGCTTTCTGTCAGACCAAAGAATCGGGTTTTCTTCCAACTGAATGCGATCAATGTGTGCCATGTTCAAAACTCCTTTTTAATATAGATTCTATGGATGATTATTTCGTCAGACCGTAGAAAGCGGCCAGCTCACGGAAGGAAGGCTCAGAGCGAACAATGGTGTCGTAGGCAACGCAGTAGGCAATACGGACGTAACCCGGGCAGGCAAAGCTGGAGCCGGGAACCAGCAGCAGACGCAGCTCCTTGGCCTTGGCGACGAATTCCTTTTCGTCGGCCACGGGGGACTTGACGAACATGTAGAAGGCGCCCTCGGGCTTGATACACTCGAAGCCCAGCTCCTGCAGCATGCCGTAGAGCTTTTCACGGTTGCGGTCATACACGGCGATGTCGGTTTTTTCTTCAATGCAGCGGGCGACCACCAGCTGCATCAGGCTCGGAGCGTTGACAAAGCCGGAGACGCGGTTGGCAATGGAAGCGGCGTCGATGATCTCCTGGGCGTCGTCCATCTCACTAGGCAGCACCAGGTAGCCGATGCGCTCGCCGGGCAGGGACAGGGACTTGCTCCAGGAATAGCAAACCACGGTGTTGCGGTAGTATTTGGTCAGGTAGGGGACTTTGATGCCGTCAAAGGCCAGCTCGCGGTAAGGCTCGTCGGAGATCAGATAGATGGAAGTGCCGAATTCTGCCTGCTTCTTCTCCAGGATGGCGGCGATGGCCTGGATGGTCTCTTCAGAGTAGATGACACCTGTGGGGTTGTTGGGCGTATTGACGATCACGGCTTTGGTCTTGGCGGTGATCTTCTGCTCGAATTCGACAAGGTTCGGCTGGAAGGTCTCGGTGTTGGGGCTGACAGCCACCAGAACGCCGTCATAGTTGATGACATAGTTGCCGTACTCGGCGAAATAGGGGGCGAAGGTCAGAACCTCATCGCCGGGGTTAATCAGGGTCTTGAGGATGACGTTGAGGCCGCCGGCGGCGCCCACGGTCATCAGAATGTTCTCTACTGAGAAGCTGGTGCCGTGCTCCTTGTTCAGGAAGTTGGCAACGGTCTGCCGGACAGTCTCATAGCCGCTGTTGGACATGTAGCCGTGCAGGTACACGCTGTCCTCGCTGGTAGCGATTTCCACAATGGCGTCACGCACAGCCTGGGGCGCAGGAACATTAGGGTTGCCCAGAGAGAAATCGTAGACGTTCTCAGCGCCGTACTGAGCGGCGAGTTTCTTACCGTCCTCAAACATGGCGCGGATGGCGGACTTGCCGGCGGAAAGCTTTTTCATTTTTTCAGAAATCATGGGACATTCTCCTTAAAAGACGTGAATCAAAACGTCTTGAAAATTCTACTTTATAGTTTGCTGTAAATAGTGTAAAATGTCAATACACAATGTGACGAAATCCGTGGAGGAATTGAATGTGAATATTCAGATTTTTGGAAAAAGCAAGTGCTTTGATACAAAGAAGGCTGAGCGCTATTTCTCTGAGCGCCGCATCAAGGTGCAGAAGATCGATCTTCTGAAATACGGCATGTCCGGCGGTGAGTTTGATTCCGTTCTGCGTGCCGTGGGAGGGATCGAGAACCTGATCGATTACGATCAGAAGAACCCAGACATTGACTTGCTGCGCTATATGGCAGACAAAACGCAGAAAGAAGACAAGGTTTTTGAAAACCCCAAACTGATGAAAACGCCCATCGTGCGCAATGGCAAAAAGGCCACCGTTGGCTATTGCCCGGATGTGTGGGCTACCTGGGAGTAAAGGAAAGAGGCAGCAAACGCTGCCTCTTTGTTGTTATTTTTCCCACTTTTTGCAAAGAGCCTCGATCTGCTCTGCAAACTTGGAGATGAGGTTGTTGGACAGACCTTCGCTCTTGCGGACGATCTCGCCCAATCGATTGAATGCATTGGTAAGGCGGCGATAGGCGGGATTGACCTTCTTCTGGGGTGCATTCTTCTGAATGCGCTCTTTGGTTCCTTCGAAGGCCCACTGACCGGCAGTGAAATCGTAAATCGCTCCGGGATAGGGGGCCAGAGCGTGAATACCCAGTTCGTTCTTCAGACGATCTGCAAAAAAGTCCGTTACAGCGTCCTCACCGTGGGTGACGAAGACAGTCTTCGGTTTGGGATCAAAGGCGCCGATCCATTTCATCAGACCTTTGTCATCCGCGTGACCGGACAGCCCCTGCAGGCGGGTGATCTCGCAGCGCACATCAATGGTCTCGGAGAAGAGCTTGACCTGATCGGCGCCGTCCAGGAGGACCTGGCCCAGGGTGCCGTTGGACTGATGGCCCACGAAAATCACCGTGGATTCTGCACGCCAGAGGTTGTGCTTCAAATGGTGGCGCACGCGGCCGGCCTCGCACATGCCGCTGGCGGAGATGATGACCTTGGGCGTTTCGTCAAAGTTGATTTGTTTGGATTCATCGCTGGTTTCTGCCAGTTTAAGTCCCGGGAACTCCAGAGGGTTAATGCCCTGGCGCACCAGGGAAAGGGCTTCCTCGTCGAAGCACTCGGCGTAGTTCTCGCTGACAATCTTTGTGGCACGCAGGGCCAGGGGAGAGTCCATATACACAGGCCAGGTTCCATGCCCTTTGACCAAATTTTGCTCTTTGACTTTGCGCAGATCGTAGAGCATCTCCTGGGTTCTGCCCACAGCAAAGCAAGGGATGACCACGTTGCCGCCCCGATCGAAGGTCCGCTGAATCATGTCAGCCAGAGCGCCTACCGTATCCACGCGTTCGCCATGGGTGCGATCTCCGTAGGTGCTCTCCATTACCACATAGTCGGCTTCTTTCAGATATTGAGGATCCTTGAGGATCGCCATATTGGTGTTTCCAATGTCGCCGGAGAAGACCAGCTTCTCGGTTCTTCCGTTTTCCGTTACAGTAATGGTAATGGCAGCGCTGCCCAGCAGATGGCCCACATCGGTGAAGTGGATCACGACCTCATCGAACAACTGCAGATTTGTTCCATAGGGAACGGGGTGGAACTGCCTGAGGGTCTGTTCCGCGTCAGCAACGGTGTAAAGGGGCTCTACTAGAGGCTTTCCTGCACGTTGATTCTTGCGATTCTTCCACTCCGCGTCAGACTCCTGAATATGAGCGGAATCCAGCAGCATGATGCCGCACAGGTCGTAAGTGGCGTCAGTGGAGTAGATTGCACCGGCATATCCGTCTTTTACCAAGAGGGGAATCCGACCGGCGTGGTCAATGTGAGAATGGGTCAGCAGAATCGCATCTACTTCCTTGGCTGAAATGGGAATTTCCGGGTTTTCATACAAATCCTTGCCCTGTTCACTGCCACAGTCGATCAGGATATGATGGCCGGCGATTTCTAACAGGTAACAACTGCCGGTAACTTCGTGAGCAGCGCCGAGAAATGTCAGTTTCATAGATGAGCACTCCTTTCCAAAGATAACATACGTTCTATTTTTATTTTACTGAAAGGACAATGTATCTGTCAACGCTACATTTAAACGAACAGAAAAGAGGTGTGACCGAAAGGTCACACCTCTTTGCATTAGGGAGATAGGAGCTTAGGCCTCGTACAGAGCCTTCAGCTTGAGCAGGTGCTCGTAGCGCTCCTTCGCGGCTTCCTCGGACTTGGCGAACAGAACCTCTGCACGCTCGGGGAATTCGCGGGTCAGACGGGAGTAGCGAGCCTCGTTCATCAGGAACTCCTGGTAGCCGCCGGCGGGAGCCTTGCTGTCCAGGGTGAACGGGTTCTTGCCCTCGGCCTTGGCAGCCGGGTTGAAGCGGAACATGTTCCAGTAGCCGCACTCAACAGCCTTCTTCATCTCAGCCTGGCAGTTCTGCATGCCGCCCTTGATGGAGTGCATTTCGCAGGGAGCGTAGCCGATGATGATGGACGGGCCATTGTAAGCCTCGGCCTCAGCGATGGCCTTGATGGTCTGAGCGGGGTTGGCGCCCATAGCGACCTGGGCAACATAAACGTAGCCGTAGCTCATGGCGATGTCAGCCAGGGACTTCTTCTTGATTTCCTTACCGGCAGCTGCGAACTGAGCAACCTGACCGATGTTGGAAGCCTTGGAAGCCTGACCGCCGGTGTTGGAGTAGACCTCGGTATCGAAGACGAAGATGTTGACGTCTTCGCCGGAAGCCAGGACATGGTCCAGACCGCCGAAGCCGATGTCGTAAGCCCAGCCGTCGCCACCGAAGATCCAAACGGACTTCTTGGACAGGAATTCCTTCTTGGCCAGGATGGTGGGAGCGATCGGGCAGCCGTGAGCGGCAGCGTTCTCGAGAACAGGGATCAGAGCCTCGGTGGCAGCCTTGTTGGCTTCGCCATCGTTGAGGGTGTTCAGGTAGTTCTCCATAACGGCAACAGCCTCAGCGGGAGACTTGCCGCTGTCCTTCATCTTGCGGACCTTCTCAATGAGTTCGGCGCGGATGGTCTTCTGAGCGATGTGCATGCCCAGACCGTGCTCGGCGTTGTCCTCGAACAGGGAGTTTGCCCAAGCGGGGCCGCGGCCTTCCTTATTGACGGTGTAGGGGCTGGTAGCAGCCGGGCCGCCCCAGATGGAGGAACAACCGGTAGCATTGGAGATGTACATACGATCGCCGCAGACCTGAGTGACCAGGCGAGCATAAGCGGTCTCAGCACAGCCGGCGCAGGAGCCGGAGAACTCGAGCAGCGGGGTCTTGAACTGGCTGCCCTTGACAGTCAGGTCGATGACCTCAGGCTTCTCGGAAACATTGGCGACCATGTAGTCGAAGACTTCCTGCTGGGCAGCTTCCTGCTCCTGCGGGACCATGGTCAGAGCCTTGGTCGGGCAAACGCCGACGCAGACGCCGCAACCCATGCAATCCAGCGGGGAAACGGCCATGGTGTAGGTGTAAACACCCTTGCCCTTGCCGGCCTTGACGGGAACGATGGAAGCAGCAGCGGGAGCAGCAGCGGCTTCGGCCTCGGTCAGGGCGAAGGGACGGATAGTGGCGTGCGGGCAGACATAAGCACAGTTGTTGCACTGGATGCACTTCTCAGCGTCCCAAGTGGGAACGGTGACAGCAACGCCGCGCTTCTCGTAAGCGGAGGCGCCGTGCTGGAAGGTGCCGTCGGCATGATCGGCGAAAGCGCCGACAGTCAGGCTGTAGCCATCCATCTTGCTGACGGGCTCGAGGATGGAGGAAACCTGCTTGACCAGCTTGGCATCGCCAACGAGAGCCTTTTCTTCGGCAGCATCAACAGCGTCAGCCCAGGAGGCGGGAACGTCAACCTTCACGAAAGCGGTGGCGCCCAGGTCGATGGCCTTGTGGTTCATATCGACAACGTCCTGGCCCTTCTTCAGGTAGGACTTGGTGGCGGCATCCTTCATGTAAGCGATGGCGTCCTCCTGCGGCATGACCTTCGCCAGAGTGAAGAAGGCAGACTGCAGGGTGGTGTTGGTGCGCTTGCCCATACCGATCTCAACGCACAGGTCGATGGCATTGATGGTGTAGAGCTGAACGTTGTTCTGAGCGATGTAGCGCTTGGCTTCGGCGGGCATGACCTTGTCAAGCTCTTCCGGAGTCCACTGGCAGTTGATCATGAAGATACCGCCGGGCTTAACATCGTTGACCATCTTGAAGCCCTTCAGGACGTAAGACGGATTGTGGCAGGCGACGAAGTCGGCCTTGTTGATGTAGTACGGGCTCTTGATGGGCTGATCGCCAAAGCGCAGGTGGCTGATGGTGATACCGCCGGTCTTCTTGGAGTCATACTGGAAGTAAGCCTGAACGTACTTGTCGGTGTGGTCGCCGATGATCTTGATGGAGTTCTTGTTGGCGCCGACAGTGCCGTCGCCGCCCAGACCCCAGAACTTGCACTCGATGGTGCCCTTGGCAGCGGTGTTGGGAGCGTTCTTCGGCTCTTCGAGGCTGAGGTGAGTCAGGTCGTCGACGATGCCGATGGTGAACTCGCGCTTCATCTCGTCCTTAGCCAGCTCGTCATAGACGGCGAAGACGGAAGCGGGAGCGGTATCCTTGGAGCCCAGACCGTAGCGGCCGCCGATAACCTTCACGTCGGACTTGCCGGCGTTGGCCAGAGCAGCAACAACATCCAGGTACAGGGGTTCGCCCAGGGAGCCGGGTTCCTTGGTGCGGTCGAGAACGGCGATCTTCTTGCAGGTCTCGGGGATAGCAGCCAGGAGCTTGTCGGCGCGGAACGGACGATACAGGCGGACCTTAACCAGACCGACCTTCTGGCCGTTGGCGTTCAGGTAGTCGATGACTTCCTCGGTCACGTCGCAGATGGAGCCCATGGCGATGATGACGCGGTCAGCATCGGGGGCGCCGTAGTAGTTGAACAGCTGATAGTCAGTGCCCAGCTTGGCATTGACCTTAGCCATGTACTTCTCAACGATCTCGGGCAGAGCATTGTAGTAGCTGTTGCAGCTCTCACGATGCTGGAAGAAGATGTCGTCGTTTTCATGGCTGCCGCGCATCACGGGATGCTCGGGGTTCAGAGCTCTCTTGCGGAACTCGTTGACGGCGTCCATGTTGCACATTTCAGCCAGGTCCTCAAAGTCCCAGATGGCGATCTTCTGCAGCTCGTGGGAGGTGCGGAAGCCGTCGAAGAAGTTCAGGAAGGGAACGCGGCCTTCAATGGCAGCCAGGTGGGCAACAGCGCCCAGGTCCATAACTTCCTGAGGATTGGTCTCAGCCAGCATGGCGAAACCGGTCTGACGGCAAGCGTAGACGTCGGAGTGATCGCCGAAGATGTTCAGAGACTGGGAAGCGACGCAGCGAGCGGAGACATGGAAGACACCGGGGAGCAGTTCGCCGGCGATCTTGTACATGTTGGGGATCATCAGCAGCAGGCCCTGGGAAGCGGTGTAGGTGGTGGTCAGGGCACCGGCGTTCAGGGAGCCGTGGGTGGTACCGGCGGCACCGGCCTCGGACTGCATCTCGATGACCTTAACAGGGTTGCCGAAGATGTTCTTCATGCCCTGGGCGGACCACTGATCGACGTAGTCAGCCATGGGGCTGGACGGAGTGATGGGATAAATGCCGGCGACTTCGGTAAACGCATAGGATACCCATGCGGCGGCATTGTTACCGTCCATTGTTTTGAGCTTTCTGGCCAATGGAATTACCTCCTAAAAGTAATGTTCTAAACTTCAATATTATAACACAGCATTTTCGGTTTGTAAATTGCAGATTCCTGTTTAAGCTCAAAAAAACTGCATAAAAAACTGCATAAATTTATGGATGTTTTGGAGAATGGTAGTTTTGGTGCAAGAGAAAGGAAAGGCTTGCAACCAAAAGACCTGTTTTGTATAATATTTTTGTAAGAAGATGTCAGTTTTGCGTAAGAAAGGAACCGGAATGAAAAAGATTGTTTTTATGGTCATTGCCCTGTGCCTTCTGATGAGCGCATGTTCAACTGAAAACCAAACCGGCGTATGGGTCTGCGTCAGAGAACTGGAGTATCGGGACGCTTCCTGGATGGAACCGAATCCGGTTGTGCTGGGAGAGCGCACCTATGACAAACACGGACGACTGGTGGAAAGCTATGAAAACCGCTCCAGCGATATAGGATGGGAGGCCTACCATAATCGCTTCTCCTACGACAGTCAGGGAAGACTGGTTTTTCGCAACAGATACAAAGATGAGACGGATGAGAAGCGATATAACGAGGAATATTCCGATCAGCTTTTCTACTATAACGAGGATGGAAACCTGATCCGCCGGTATGTCTACGACTCGGATGGAAAACTGGCGTATAAGGTGACAAATGAGTATGACGAAATGGGCAGAATCATTTCTTCCAAATCGTTCTCTGCGACCTTCGGAATGGATGAAATTTATGATGAACTGGTTTATTCGTATTCTGAGGATGGCAGAATGTGCGACGAACGGCGGTATCACAGGGGAAAGCTCACCGACCATGTGCTGTATTTTTACGACGAAACCGGCAATCTGGTCATGGAAAAGACAAAATACGACGAAGTACCGCATGGAACATCGCCCGATTGGCATGTGACGGAATATCGTCCGGACGGAAAGATCGAGCGCACCTACGACCTGTATGACAACGGGCACACCAGCAACGAAAACAGGTGTGTTTATGACGAGAATGGGAAAATTCTGGAACGATATGCCATTTCGAGCAGAGGCATGATTACAGCGAGAACCACCTACGAATATGACGAAAACGACAGGCTGATCGCAGTCTACGAATATACGATCTCCGGTGAAAAGAAGGAACAGCGCCGCTATGAGTACCGCCAAAACGCAGACAAGCAGGTAAGAAAGACGTACTACGCAGGCCGTTTCTCTGACAGTGAATACACGAAGTACGATGAGCATGGCAATCTGATCGAGTGCGGTGGGATCGGAAAAGGTCGGTACCGCGTCTATGAATGGGTCTTTCTTCCGGGCGTAACGGAAGTGGAGGATCAGGGAATAGCCCTGCCGGAGTATCCGCCTCAGTGGGTTCGCTGACGATTGCATTTTTTGGGAAAGCAAGATAGAATAAAGAAAAGAACGAAAGAACGGGCTGATGAAGGCCGGACGCGGAGGAACGCTATGCTGCAGAATGTGAGATCCCTGGGACTGAACGGAATCAACGGATATGAAGTCTCGGTGGAGTGTTATATCACCAACGGCCTGCCCGCCTTTGAAGTGGTGGGCCTGCCCGATGCTGCCGTAAAGGAATCCCGTGAGCGCGTGCGGGCTGCCATCAAGAACTGCGGCTTCAAGTTCCCGGTCAGCCGCATCACACTGAACCTGGCTCCGGCAGGTACCAAGAAGTCCGGCACGGTGTATGACCTGCCGATTCTTCTGGGTATTCTGGCAGCTTCTGAAATGGTGAAGCTGCCCAAGACAAAATGTGCCTTTTTGGGAGAGTTGAGTCTTGAGGGAAAGCTGCGTCCCGTGGCGGGCGTGCTGCCCATGGCCCTGGCTGCAAAGGAACTGGGTTTTGAAGAACTCTATGTCCCGGCTGCAAATGCCGCAGAGGCCACCCTGGCCGACGGCCTGACGGTCTACGGCGTGACGGATGTGTTGCAGTTGGCGCGCCACCTGAGCGGCGAAGAACCCATTGCCGCAAGGCAGCCCTGGAACCCCGAAACTATGGTGAGCTACGCTGCGGACTTTGCGGATGTGAAAGGGCAGGAGAATGTCAAACGCGCCCTGGAAATTGCGGCTGCGGGCAGCCACAACATTCTGATGGTCGGACCTCCGGGCAGCGGCAAGAGCATGCTCTCCAAGCGGCTGCCGTCGATCCTTCCCGATATGAGTCGGCAGGAAGCCCTGGAAGTGACCAAGATTTATTCCGTGCTGGGCATGGTGAACGCATCCCAGCCGCTGATCCATACAAGGCCCTTCCGCAGTCCGCACCACACGGTGTCTGCCGTAGGCCTGTCCGGCGGCGGCAGCAATCTGCGCCCGGGTGAGATCTCCCTGGCCCATAAAGGCGTGCTGTTTTTGGACGAGCTGCCCGAGTTCCGTAAGGATGCCCTGGAGATTTTGCGTCAGCCGCTGGAAGATGGACAGGTGACGATCTCCCGTGCCAACGGCTCGGTGAGCTATCCCAGCGAAATTATGCTGGTCTGCGCCATGAATCCCTGCAAATGCGGCTGGTACGGCGATCCCTCCGGACGCTGCACCTGCAGCCAGAATGCGGTGGATCAGTACTTGAGCCGGCTGTCCGGTCCGCTGCTCGACCGTATCGACATCATGGTTGAGGTTCCTGCTGTGTCCTATGAGGACCTGACCCGCCGCGCCCCGGCGGAGAGCTCGGAGGCCATCCGCGCTCGGGTCAATGCAGCCAGAAAGATTCAACAGGAGCGTTTTGTGGGAACCGATGTGCAGAGCAATGCCCAGATGTCCGGGCGGGTGCTGCGCAGCGCCTGTGAGCTGGATGAGGCATCCTCCGCGCTGCTCAAGCAGGCCTTCGACCGTCTGGGACTGACTGCCAGAAGCCACGACCGAATCCTGAAAGTGGCAAGAACCATCGCAGATCTGGAGGGGGCGGAGCGAATTGGTCCCATGCATCTGGCGGAGGCCATTCAGTTCCGTTCCGTGAATCTGGGAAGAGGTTGATTTTTGCACCGCAGCATGGTAATATGTGCGGGATCAGATAATAGATTGGAGTATTTTCTTCATGAATGAAATGTTTTTGCTCAAGTTGGGCGAGATCGTGCTGAAGGGTGCGAATCGCTATAATTTTGAAAACAGACTCAAGTCCAACATCCGCCGCAGACTGGCTGCCTACGGCAAGTTCAAGGTGTATTTGACCCAGTCCACGGTCTACGTGGAACCGCTGGAGGACACCTGCGACGTGGACGGCGCCTGGGATGCCTGCGGCGCCATCTTCGGCGTGGTTTCTGTCTGCCGCTGCAGACCCTGCGAGAAGGATCTGGACGCCATCTTTGCCGCGGTGCAGAGCTATCTGGGCGACGATCTGGCCATGGGAACCAGCTTCAAGGTGGAGTCCAAGCGCTCAGATAAGCGCTTTCCCCTGAATTCCATCCAGATCAGCCAGCACATCGGCGGCCTGATCGCCGAGGCTTATCCGAATCTGAAGGTGGATGTGCATCATCCTGCCTATACCGTCTATGTGGAAGTGCGTGATCACGCGGCCTATGTTCACGGCCCGGCGACTCCCGGTGCCGGCGGTCTGCCCACGGGCGTGGGAGGCAAGGCGGCACTGCTGCTCTCCGGCGGCATCGACTCTCCTGTGGCCGGCTATATGATCGGCAAGCGCGGCGCAGAGCTGGAGTGCATCCATTTCTTCTCCTATCCGTACACCTCTGAGCTTGCCAAGCAGAAAGTGCTGGAACTGGCTCGTCTGATGACCCGTTACATGGGCCGTATGACGGTGGATATCGTCGGCTTTACCGAGATCCAGGAAGCTATCCGCGACAACTGCCCGGAAGAATACTTCACCCTGATTATGCGCCGGTTCATGATGCGCATTTCTGAGCGCATCGCCCGCGATCACGGTGCGGAAGCTCTGGTCACCGGCGAGAGCCTGGGCCAGGTTGCCAGCCAGACCATGCAGGCCATGGCCGTGACCGCTCATGTTGTTGATATGCCCATCTTCCAGCCGCTCATCGGCATGGACAAGGAAGAGGTTGTCAAGATCGCCCGCAAGATCGGCACACTGGAGACTTCCATTCTGCCCTATGAGGACTGCTGCACCGTCTTTACGCCCAAGCATCCCAAGACCAAGCCCAGCCTGAAGGCTGTGGAAGAGGCTGAGGCTCCTCTGGATGTGGAAGGCCTGATCGAGCGCGCCCTGCAGAATGTGGAAAAGGTTCAGGTCAAGTATGAAGACTGATCCCGTTGTTTCCTTGGTAGAGCGCCTGAAAGAAAAGGGCCTGAGCCTGGCCACGGCGGAATCCTGCACAGGCGGACTTTTGGGCAAGCGCATCACGGATGTATCCGGTGCATCGGCGGTGTATCCCGGCGGCGTGGTGAGCTACAGCAATGCTGTCAAGGCAAAGCTCCTGGGCGTCAGCGAAGAGGATCTTCGCGCCTTTGGCGCGGTCTCGGAACCTGTCGCGCGGCAGATGGCCGAGGGTGTGCGCAATTCCATTGGTGCGGACCTGGGCGTGGGCATCACGGGTATCGCAGGCCCCAAGAGCGATGACACGAAGAAGCCTGTGGGCTTGGTGTATATCGCCGCGTCGAAGGGCGAGAGCACCTTGTGCACCGAGTTTCATTTTAGCGGTGATCGAGCAGAAATCCGTCAGCAAAGTACCGACGAGGCTGCACGACTTGTGCTGGAATTAATTGAAATGTAAGCAAAACCCCTTCAGATTTGTTCTGAAGGGGTTTTCTTATCGATGGATATCGATTTATCTTGACACTTGTATATTTTTGTGAGAAAATTGGAACAAAGAGGAAGCTTTTTCGTCTATATCCATAAAGGGGGCGAGGAAATGAAGCCGATGAATTACACGACTAGAACAGCTTTTTTGTCCTGCGTGCATTTTTTGGTGGACTTTTCCTGCGCCCTGATTCTATTTTCCCGCTTTTATGGGGAAGGAAATTGGGCGATTTCGCTGCTGGTCTATAATTTCTGTGCGTTCGCGCTGCAGCTGCCGATGGGGATTCTGGCGGACTATTTTGGAAAGGCAAACCGATTTTCCGCCCTGGGCTGCGTGCTGGTGGCGGCGGGATTTGTGCTGCCCAGTCTGATGAGCACGGCCATTGTGATCGGCATTGGCAACGGCCTGTTCCATGTGGGCGGCGGCGTTGAGGTGATGCGTGGCGCGCCGAGAAAAGCGACGCCCTTGGGCATCTTTGTGGCGCCCGGTGCCATTGGCTTGTATTTGGGAACGATTCTGGGTAAACGAACGGCGATGTTTTCGGTTCCTGTTGCCCTGGTGCTGGTTGCCTGTGCGTTGGTGTGCTTGCTGCTTGCCTCGAAGCAGGAGGAGCAAACGGAAGAAAACGCGCCCTGGAGTATACTGATTCTTGCAGCCATGTTCCTGGTGGTTGTGCTGCGCTCCATGAGTGGTTTGTTCATGGCCTTTTCCTGGAAAACCGGTGTATTTGCTCTGCTGGCGGTTGTATGTACTGCGGGCGGCAAGGCCTGCGGCGGAATTGTCTCCGACCGCTGGGGGATTCGGCTTTCCGCCGCTGTTTCTCTGCTTTTGAGTGCGGTGCTGTTTCTGCTGGGCGAATATGCCTTGGCGGGCCTGTGCGCCATTTTCCTCTTTAACATGACCATGCCCATGACCCTTTACAGTCTGTGTACCCGATACCGTGCCAGCTGCGGTGCCATGTTTGGTCTTCTGACCCTGGCGCTGTTTGTCGGTTTCTTGCCCCAATATCTGGGCCTTCATCTGCCGGGAGAGGGAGGGCTCTGGCTGTGCGTTCTTGCGCTTGTGAGCCTTCTGATCCTGGTGCCTGCGGCGGGAAGGAGGCAGCGCGTTGGGAAGTGACTTGCTTTTGAGCCTTTTGGTTTCCCTTCTACTGACGCTTTTGATTGAGTTGTGCTTCGCGCGGCTGCGCGGCGTGCGGGGAAGAGACCTTTTGGTGGTCACGTTGTGCAACTGCCTGACCAATCCGCCGGTGGTGCTTCTGCATTCCTTTGCAAGGATGAATGGGGAGCTTCCTATGGTGCCGGTGGTGATTGTTTTGGAAGTCGCGGCAGTCTTGATTGAGTGGCGGTGCTACAAAGCTGCCAGCTCGGTCAAAAAGCCGTTTTGGTTCTCGCTGCAGGCCAACGCCCTGTCGTATTTCCTGGGCCTTGTGCTGCAAATGATTGAAATGGAGGGATTGTTATGAGAGTTCGTTTTTTCGCCCTTGTTCTGGTGCTTTGCATCTTTTTCAGCTTTGCTGCTCAGGCGGATGTGATCTGGGAGCCGGAGGACAGCTTCTATCGCAGCCATTCGAAGGAATGCAGCTATTACGCCCGCAGCAGAATTGTCAACAGCCCGGAGGGCGGCCTAGCTGTGTACGTTTCTCCTAAGAGCAGCAGCGTCGTAGGCACGGTGGAGAACGGCACGGCCCTGCATGTGCAGTTTACGTATGACAACGAAGCCTGGGGCTACGTGGAGACTCCGGAAGGCGACGGCTGGATGCCGCTTGCGGATACCGTTCTGAAATATGATCATGTAAGCTTTACGGAAGAGTACTCTGAAGCGTTTTTTGAGGATGAAGCTGTGGTTAAGGCCATGTTGGAGAGTCTTACGGATGAAGATCTGATTTACGATTATGCCTATCCTGGTTCCGGCCCGACCAAGAGCTACATTCCGGCCGAGTATGTGCTGAGTGATGAGTGGTTTTCTCTGCAAAGTCTGTTTGAGGATGAGGAAGGCCGTATCTGGGGCCATGTGGGTTACTTTATGGGCCGCCGTGGCTGGATCTGCGTGTCTGATCCCACCAACAGTGAACTGCCTGATGCCGGACGTCAGCAGCTGGAACTGTACCCTGTGAAGGTGATCGATGTGCCGAACACGATGGATACGGGCACTTTGGCTGCCGTTCTGGTGGGCGGTGTTGCTGTGCTTTCCGGCGGTTTACTTGCCGTTCTGAGGGGGAAGAAAACAAAGGAGGTATAATGGATGAAACGGATTTTTCGGTTAATTGCACTATCCTTGGTTTTTGTTCTTGTGCTGGGCATCACAGCACAAGCTGATATGATTCTGGAATTTCAAAACAACTTTTTAGATTGGCATAGAGATGATTGTAAGTTTTATGGTCGAAGCCACTACATCAATGCAGCGGAAGGCGCCCTGGGCGTTTATCGAAAACCAAACGGAAAAGAAGTTTTGGGCACCTTGCAGAATGGTGAAGAGGTGTTTATCTCTTATACTTACGGGGATGAGGCCTGGGGCGTGATTCGGTTTTCTGTTCCGGGTGGCGCCACTGGCGGATGGATCAGAATGGATCAAACTGTCCTGAAATATGACTCCAAAAGCTTCATTGAGGATCATAGCCTGCTTCTGTATTCGGACGATGGTACGGCGGTGCAAATGCTGGAAGGCACAATGTTTCCGTTCACTTATCCTTATCCCGGAGCCCCTGCCTCGGTTTCTTCTGTAAATGCAGAACACTTGCTGGAAAGCAAAACCGTCTTTGACTGGTTGTTCGAAGATGAGAATGGTCTGCTTTGGGGTTACATCAAAGGAAGGGATTGCTGGATTTGCCTGAGTGATCCAATCAATCCCAATCTTCCTGTGGCTGAGTATCAGCCCCTTAATTTATATCCAGCGTCGGACATTGAGATCCAGAGCGAGTCGGCCCCTGCGTGGGTTCTGCCCACTTGCCTGGTGGCTGGAGTTGCTGTTATTTCTATTGCTTTGATTCTTACTCTGAAAAAGAAAAGGGGAGCAGAGAGCTGGAACAATACCCAGCCGGGAATCATGAAACCCAAGACCATGAAAGGAAGAATGAAGTCTCTTCAGTGCACCGGCTGGCGCGGCGATGACCGGGACTTTGAGGCTTAAGGTATAGCCTGGAAAGAAAGGAGCACGATGGATGAAACGGACGTATCGGTTGTTTGCGCTGCTTGTATTGTTGGTGCTCCTTTTGGGCATCACAGCCCAGGCGGATTTGATCGATTATCGAAGCTATGTGAATCATAGCAAGCATGGCTGTGAGCTGTATGGCCGCGTTCATATTATGAATGCACCTGAGGGCGCTGTAAAGGTATATTCGGAACCGGATGGGAAAGTGAAGTACTACACTTCATCGGAAGGCAGAATCGAACCGGGATCGTTGGCGAACGGAATCCGGCTCAAGATTCTCTGCACCCTTGAAGATGGGGAATGGGGATACGTGGACTATTCCACCGGCATCCAACTCATCTCCGGCTGGATCAAATTGGATCAGACCATTCTGGAATATGATGGCCAAAGCTTTCTGGACGAGCACAAAGAAGCGCTTTATCCTGATGACGGCACGGCGATTTCCATGCTGGAAAACGTGCCCAGGCCGTTTACCTATGACTACCCCGGTGCAGTTGCGACCTTCAGTAAGCTTATGAATGCGGAAGAAATGGTTGAGAGCAATTATGTGTTCGAGCACCTTTACAAGGACAAGGACGGACGCATTTGGGGATACTTGGGGACGACGCCCCAAGGAAGGGATTGGGTTTGTTTGAGTGAACCCACAAGCAAAGAATTGCCTGTGGTGGAGTATCAGACGATTCAGCTCTATCCTGCCTCGGGCGAAGGTGCGCAGAGTGCTTTGACGCCTGCATGGATTCTGCCCACCTGTTTGGTAGCAGGAGTTGCTGCACTCTCCCTCGTTTTAATTCTCGTTCTAAAGAAGAAAAAGAGCAGCGGTTGATCCGCTGCTCTTTTTGTCTATTCGCCTAGAAGATAGTGGAGCATCCGCTCCGGGGAATCCAGAAACTGCTTGGTGATCTGAAAATGCTCCGTTTCCCGATAGCTCACTTCTTCAATGCCAGCAGCAGTAAACTGCAGAATCTGGGCATTGGGTAGGGTCATGAGGATCGGGGAGTGGGTGGCGATCAAAAACTGCGCGCCGTCTTTGGCCAGGGAATGGATCTCTGCCATCAGGGTCAAAAGACGCATGGGTGACAGGGCGGCCTCCGGCTCGTCCAAAAAATACAAGCCGTCTGAGTGAAAACGGTGCTGCACCAGGGCCAGAAAGCTTTCGCCGTGGGACTGGTCATGCAGAGAAACGCCGCCGTAGCTGTCGATCAGCGGCCCGCCAAAACCGGGCTCAGCGTCCAGCTTGTCGATGTAGCTGGCTACGTTGTAAAAACTCTCCGCCCGCAGGAAGAATCCGTCCTTTGCATAGCGGTTTCGCACCAAGCGCAGAGAACGGCTCAGGCTGGAATGGGTATCCTGGGTGGAAAAGTTAAAATTTCTGGTGCCGCCTTCGGGATTGAAGCCGCTGGCCACGGCGATGGCCTCCAGAAGCGTGGATTTTCCCGTACCGTTTTCGCCCACGAAGAAGGTGACCGGCTTGGTAAGGTTGATTTCTTGCCGCATCAGGTGAGCGATGGCGGGAATATCCCGCAGCCAGCCATACGGTTCGTCCGTCAGGCTGACTGAGCGAATGAAAAGAGCTCGTTCGTCCATCATCAGCCACCGTTCTGCTCCGCCACGGCCAGGGCCAGGGTGCGCATTTCTTCCCGTACGTCAGCCGGGTGCAGGATCTGCACTTCGGTAGCAAAGCCAAAGACCCAGCCGAAGAACAGGGGAGAGACCACCACATCCAGATTCACGGTAAAGCTGCCGTCCGGTTCGGGCATGATGATCAGATCCTTGCCGAAGCGGTCAATAACGGCGCTTACCAGGTGCTCTTCGAAGCGGAGCTTGACCTGCCGGGGTTCGCCGGAGAACATGCCGAAGACCTTCTGGGTGTAGGCGCTCATATCGATTCCCTCAAAGTGCTCCTTTCCGGTGCGGCGCGTTTCCAGGGTGCTGATGTTGGTCATTTTATCCACACGGAAGTGCTTCATCTGACGGGAGTCTTCTTCCCAGCCCAGCATGTAATAGTTTTCATCGTCCCACATCAGGGCGAAGGGGCTGATCTCGTAAAAGTCGCCGTCGCGGCGGTAGCGGTGTTCCTTTGAAGTGGTGTACTCGAAATAGAGAAATTTGATGTTTCTGTCCTGGGTGATGGCACCGGAGATCTCGTCCACGTTGTAGTAAACACTCTCATTCATGCTCTTGACCCGGTTGCGCACGTAGACCTGGCGCTGCAGCAGCTGCGCATCGTGCACGCTGGCCAGGCTCTCGATTTTCTTGATGAGGGAGAGGGTCTTTTTGTGGGTGATGAATTTGGAGGACTGCACGCTGTCCACCAGAAGCTTCAGTTCCGGCAGTTCAAAGTCCCGTTCACCCACAAAGTAGCCGGTGGAGCGGCCGGACGTCTTGATGATATCCAGACCAAACTGGCGCAGCGCCTCAAGATCGTCATAGATACTCTTGCGCTCAGCCGAGATGTCGTGACCGGCAAGATAGGCGATCATATCCGCCACAGTAACAGGATGGTTCTCATCCGAGTGCTCCAGAAGATACTTTTGAAGATACAGTAGCTTGAGTTTTTGATTCGCAGATTTCGCCATGGTACAGCACCTCGATTCTCTGTGTTGGTATCATTTTATCACAGCTTGTGTCCGATAAAAAGGACAAATCTATTGAAGATCGATCAAAACCAGTTCCGGTCGGTTGAAGATACGAGGCACCTTCGTCGATTCCCGGGCGAGGCCGCGGCTGACGATCATAGTAGTTCCGTTTTCTTCGTATCTCCCACCGGCGTGGGAGGGAAACAACCCCTGATTCGGCGCGTAAAGGCCATTCAGAAGGCCAGGGATGCGCCACTGCCCACCATGGGCATGGCCGCAGAGCACCAGGTCGAAGGGATGGGAAGAATAGGCCTGCATATGCTCCGGTCGGTGGGAGAGCAGAATGGTGTAATTCCCGTTATCTGCAATTTGGGAAACAGAGTCAAGCTGCAGGAAGAAGGTTTCAAGCTTGTTCGCCTTTGCCCGGTCATGCAGCGCGGGATCGGCTTCCGGGTCATAGGTGACCATGTAAACGTCCGGGTCGTTGACGCCGCAGAGATTGATGTCATTGCCGTTGACGGAAATCATTGTGCTTTGATCTGAGAGGATGGTAATGTTGTGAGCTTCCAGCATGCTTTTGATGTGTGCCCATTCCTCTGCACCAGCCCAGTATTCGTGGTTGCCGGTGACGTAATAACAAAGGTAGCAGCCAGCAATGCCGGAAAGGAAGCGTTCAGTGTTATCGTGCGGCACCTCATCATCGTAAATATCGCCGCCCAGCAACACAAGATCCGGCGACAGCTCATCCAGGGCCCGGATGAGCTCCTGCTGATTCTCGCCATATTTGCATGAGTGAAGATCGGTGAGCAGGGCAATGCGCACAGGTGCGGTAATCCGATCATCTTCAATCTGATAACGACGAACGACAAGACTGGAGTTGAGAGCCATCAGAACAAAGCAGACCAACATCGTGAAAACAACGATGAGCAGGAGCGTTCGCAGGATTCGTTTTTTGTTCATAGATTCACCTCTGACTTGCAGGATGGCAAAAAGCAGCTGCGGCGCAGCTGCTTTTAAGGCGTATGGGTACATAATTCCGAGACTTTTTGCTGCAGGATTTTTAAATCACGGAAAGACTCCGGCCGTTTGGACGGGTCGCGCAGCAGGGCGGAGGGGTGGTACATGGCCATAATGGGGATTCCGTTGTAACTGAACCATTGTCCGTGCTCGCGGGTGATGCGGAAATCCGGCTTGATGAGTTTCTGCGCGGAGATACGGCCCAGGCAGACGATGATTTTCGGCTGAAGAATCTCGATTTGCTGCTGCAGCCAGGGGAAGCAGGCCTCTTGCTCGGTTTCCAGGGGATCCCGGTTTCCGGGCGGGCGACACTTGACGATATTGGCAATATAGCAGTTGTCGCGGCCCAGGTCCACAATCAGCAGCATGTCGTCGAGAAGATGTCCGGCGGCACCCACAAAGGGCTCACCTTGCAGATCCTCCTGCTGGCCGGGGCCTTCGCCGATGAAAAGAACTTCTGCATTTTCAGGGCCGACGCCGAATACGAGCTTATTGCGGGTCTGCGACAAACCGCAGCCGGTGCAGTGCTGGCATTGTTCGCAAAGAGCGGAAAGCGTCATGATTCATTCCCTCCATGCATTTTGCTGAGCATCTGCTCCCTGCGTCTGAGATCGCGGCGGCGTTTGCGGTTGCGCCGCGCGCGCAGATACAGAATGATAAGCGTGATCACGAAGGCCAGCGCCAAAAACGCAATCACTGCCAGAATGATATTCCATGCAGAGGACTGGAAGAACGCCGAAATACTGCTGCCAAGCTGTTTCATAAAGGAGCGCTCAATGGCAGCAATGGCCAGAAGATCGGTGGATCCAATGATTTCACCGTTATAGCGAACCTCCACAGTGCCGACCTTCTGATCCTTAGCAACGGGAGCTTCCATCCCGTCGGGATTGTCCAGTTTAATGATTCGCTCCACCAACTCAGGATCATAATCCCTGGGAAGCAGCGTCGTGATCTTTTCGGCGGGGGCAAACACAGAAGAGGCCACGTTCGCGCTCAGCGTAACAGGAATGCTGCCCAAGGGCTCCAGAGGAGTGACCAGGGTTACAGCGCGGAAGGTATTGAAGCCGTACTCAAAGAGGGATTTTGCGTCTGTAAAGCTTTCGATCATCAGATTGCCGTTGGTGTCGATCATAGTGGCCGCACCGCAGACGATCACCAGAAGATCCAGCGTGCCGTTATTGGCCCGGGAGATCAGGCAGCGGCCCGCAGGCGTGGTGAAGCCGGTCTTGATGCCGGTGGCGAGGGGATAGTAATAATCCTCACGGCTCTGGCGGCTGATGAGATAGTTTGAGGTGTTCAGTTTGCGCTCGGCAGACAGATTCGTGGCAGGGACCGTGTAGCTGGTCTTGGCGGTCATCAGCCGGAAAGCCTCATGCTCCAGGGCGGCCTCGGTAATCAGATACAAATCACGCACGGTGGTGTAGTTGGCCTCATCATGCAGACCGTGGGTATTGGTGAAGTGGGTACCGGTACAGCCCAGTTCCGCGGCACGCTGGTTCATCAGAGCGAGGAAAGCGGAGACACTGCCGCTGACATGCTCTGCAATGACGTTGCAGGCCTCGTTGGCGGAATAGACCGTAATGCAGTGCAGCAGGTCATTCATGCTGATCTCTTCACCGGGTTTCAGATCGGCGGTGGTGCCGTCGGGATCAATGCCTGCCAGGGCAGATTCGCTGACTGTGACGATGTCGTCGAGATTGCTGTTTTCCAGGGCCAGAAGACAGGTCATGATCTTTGTTAAACTGGCGGGATAGACCTTTTCGTCGGCATTGTGGCTCAGAAGTGCACGGCCTGACTGCAGATCAACCAGCATGGCTGCGCGGGCGGAAAGGGCAGGCGCATCCGATTGCGCAGCAAAAGCGGGCGCAGAAGTGGTGAAAATCACCAGGATGCATAAAAGAAACGCGAAATAAGTACGAAATTTTTTCATAACACACCTGCAATGTGAGCGAAATGAGTCTTGTACAAAAGCAACAGATTATGATATAATTCTATATCATTCCGTATATTCTCCGTTTGTTTGAATTATACCAGATTCTATGGTCTTGTCAACGCAGAAAGATGTGATGCAATGCGAATCAATCGTACGGAACGGCTGTTGCTTTTGTGCACTGCGGCGTGCTTGCTGTTTTGTTTCGGCTGCTTCTTTGGAACCAATCAGATTACGCGCGGCGTACGGGTTGATTCAGCTTCGTCTGTGCCGGTTGCGGATGAGGCAGCCTCTGCGCCTTCCAACGAGCATCTGATGATTGTACAAGAAGAAAAGGACGGCTTGATTGACATCAACCGCGCCGATCGGGAAGCGCTGATCAGTCTGCCCGGCATTGGTGAAGTTTTGGCTGGAAGAATTCTGGATTATCGAGCAGAACATGGCGATTTCCACAGTGTTCAGGAACTGACAAAGGTGGAAGGAATTGGCGAAAAAACATTGGCAAAACTATTGGATTATATAACTGTGGAGGGAACCTAAATGAAAATTCTTGTTGTCGACGACGAAGAACTGTTGGTCAAAGGCATTCGCTTTAATCTGGAGAACGAGGGCTATGAGGTGATTACCGGCTCTGACGGCCTGCAGGCCATTGAGCTTGCCAAGTCCGAAAAGCCGGATCTGATCGTTCTGGATCTGATGATGCCCAATGTGGACGGTCTGCAGGCCTGCCAGGAGATCCGTCAGTTTTCTGAGGTTCCTGTGATCATGCTCTCTGCAAAGAGTGAGGACATGGACAAGCTCATGGGCTTTGAGCAGGGCGCGGACGACTACCTCACCAAGCCGTTCAACATTCTCGAGCTCAAGGCCCGTATCCGCGCACTGCTGCGCCGTGCCAACCAGAAGAACGAGCAGCCGAAGAATGAACGCATTACCTCGGGTATTCTCACCGTAGACTCCACCGAGCGCAACGCCTATAAGGGCGATCTTTGTGTGGACCTCACCGCAAAGGAATTTGATCTGATCGAACTGCTGATCCATAATCCGGGCCGTGTGTTCTCTCGTGAGAACCTGCTGGACACCGTTTGGGGTTATGAGTTCCGCAGCGATATCCGCACGGTTGACGTGCATATTCGCCGCCTGCGCGAAAAACTGGAGCCCAATCCGGCGGATCCGGAATACATTCTGACCAAGTGGGGAGTTGGCTACTATTTCAAGGCGTAATGGATTGACGTTCTCTGTCAAGAGCACAACACAATTCAAGTATGCGGTGATCTATGTTCTGATCACCGCAGTCGCTTTGGTATGCCTGAATTTACTTACCATGGAAGCCACCTGGCAGATGATGAAGCAGAACAAACACTCTGCTGTTTTCGGCAGAGCCCAGCTGGTCGCTTCTTCCTTTTCTGGCGCTCAGGCGTTGAGTGAGGACTCTGTGCATCAGGTCATGAGCCTGCTGGACGACTTGGAAACCGATCGCATCATCATTACGAACCAAAGCGGTTTGTGCCTGTATGACAGCAGCCTTGTGCAGAATCAGGAAGGCAAGATCGCATTGCTTCCTGAAGTGGTCAGCGCCCTTTCGGGCAATGATGTCGTTTACTGCCTTATGACAAGCAGTACCCTGCAAAGTCAGGCGGCTACGCCGATTATGTATCTGAACAGCCCTGTGGGAGCGGTTTATCTGATGGAACAGGACGCCGATCAGGCGGCACTGTACCGGCAGATTGCCCTGATGACCTCTGCCATTACGTTGTTTCTGGAATTTGTGATTCTTGCGTTTTCCCTGGTGTTCGCTGCTCTTTCCAACAAGCGTATCAACAAAATCCTGCATTCCATTTCTGTCGTGCGAGAAGGCAATTACAGTCATGTGGTTGAAATGCGCGGCAATGATGAGATCACCGCGTTGGGCACGGAGTTCAATAAGCTCACAGAGCGCCTGCGGGAGGCGGAGGAGGTCCGCCGGCAGTTTGTATCGGATGCTTCCCATGAGCTGAAAACGCCGCTGGCCTCTATTAAACTGCTCTCAGACTCTATCCTGCAGCATGAAATGCCAATGGAAACTGTTCAGGAGTTTGTCCGTGACATCGGCAATGAAGCTGATCGCCTGACCCGCATGAGTACGAAACTGCTCACGCTCTCCAAGCTCGACAGCGATGTGCAGGAGCGGGGCAATGTGGTTGATGCGTCTGAGGTGGCCCAGCGTGTCTGCCGTATTCTGCAGCCCCAGGCGGAGCTGAAATCCATTCAAATCGAGCGGGATCTGCAGTGGTCCTGCTACATGTTTAACCATGAAGATTCGCTGCATCAGATCATTTTCAATCTGGTGGAGAATGCAATCAAATATAACTATGACGGCGGAACGGTTCGCGTCCATGTTTCCCACGACAAAAAGCAGATCAAGGTTCAGGTTTCAGACAATGGCTTCGGCATTCCCGAAGAGGAAATGAGCCATATTTTTGACCGCTTCTATCGTGTGGACAAGGCACGCTCCCGCGCCATGGGCGGCAGTGGCCTGGGCCTTTCCATCGTACACGACCTGGTGGAGCACAATGACGGAACAATTCAGGTTGAAGCCAACCCTGACGGCGGAACGATCTTTACTGTTGTGTTTCCCTACGTGATGGAGGAGGACGAGCTATGAAGAAACTGCTTGCCTTGCTTCTCGTATTCGCCCTTGTGTTCGGCTTGGGTGCATGTGCGGCCGCGTCTGAGCAGAGAGTGAACCCCATTTCGTTTTTTTACAAAAATCGCGACGTTTCCTTCACTTCGGAATATGGCGTGGTCTATCCGCTGGCGGTTGACCTGGAAGACCGAAACATCGCCATCACGGAGCTGATTTCCCGCTATCTGGAGGGCCCCGATGAAGAGTTCCTGGAATGTCCGTTCCCGCCGGGGACGGTTCTGGTTGACTGCACCTGGATTGATGGACTGCTTACGGTGATCCTTTCAGAAGAGTTTCATAATCTGAGTTCTTTAGACCTCACCATTGCCATGGCCTGCCTGACCATGACCATGACCCAGGTCGATGGCGTGGATGCGGTTGTGGTTGATACAGCAGATGGAATGCTGTCCTTCGGCAAGGAACCCATGACACCGGAGGATTTTGTGTTCCTGGTCCGCAATGAAGACGCATCCGAAACGACGGTTAATCTATATTTCTCTGATCCATCCAACCGATATCTTCTGCTGGATTCCCGCTCTGTGCATCTGGACATCCCGGAGTCGCTGCCCTTAGTAGTTCTGAATGAACTGCTGGAAGGTCCGGGCAGCGCCAATCTTCAGACGGTGCTGCCGACCGGAACGCGGGTCATCGATGCCCATATAAACGACGGCATCTGCCTGGTGGATTTCTCTGAAGCGTTTTTTGACAACAGACCGAAGACTGCGCGGGAAGAACATTTGGTCATCTACTCTGTTGTCAACACCTTGACGGAACACGAAGGTGTGGAAGCTGTGCAGTTCCTGGTGGAAGGTCAGCGCGTGGGCCAGTATGTGAATCTGGACCTGTCCGAGCCCATTTATCGCGATGAAACGGCCATTGGTCCGATCCGCAGCAGCCTGAACGAATTTGACGCGACCATTTATCTGTACTCAGAGGGCAGCGAGCTGCTGGTGGGCGTTCCCATGCGCCTGCGTTTCTCTGCCAGCCAGACTGTGGCGGAAGCCACGATGCGAGGCCTGCTGGAGGCACAGCCCCGAGCCGGTTTAAGCAATCCGATCCCTGCCGGAACTGTGGTCAACTCCGTTGTGGTCACAGACAGCCTGTGCAGTGTTGATTTTTCAAAAGAGTTTCTCAACGCCAGCCGAAGCCGTATCGCGGAACAGAACGCGGTGCGGGCGGTGGTTGCAACGCTGTGCCGCCTTTCCGGTGTGCGGCGTGTGCAGATCACCATCGACGGCGTGGCCGAGGGCTTAAAATATCATGATATTTCATCTCCGCTGGTCTCTCAGTTCCGCTGGAGCGCGGATTGATACATGAAAGGAGTCATCATCCATGAATAACTATAAGACCGATACGATTTGTGTTCAGGGCGGCTACACGCCCGGCAACGGCGAGCCCCGTCAGATCCCCATCGTGCAGAGCACGACCTTCAAGTATGCCACCAGTGAGGATATGGGCAAGCTCTTTGATCTGGAGGCGAGTGGTTACTTCTATACCCGCCTGCAGAATCCCACCAACGACTATGTCGCTGCCAAGATCGCCCAGCTTGAGGGCGGCACCGCTGCCATGCTGACCTCTTCCGGTCAGGCTGCCAACTTCTACGCCCTGTTCAACATTGCCAACTGCGGCGACCATCTGGTTTGCTCCAGCAGCATTTACGGCGGTACCTTTAATCTGATCTCCGTCACCATGGCGAAGATGGGCATCGAGACCACTTTTGTCGGCCCTGACTGCACCGAGGAAGAACTCAATGCGGCATTCCGCCCCAACACCAAGGCTGTGTTCGGTGAGACCATCGCCAACCCTGCCCTGACCGTTCTGGATATTGAACTCTTTGCCAAGGTGGCCCACGCGCATGGTGTGCCCCTGATTATCGACAACACCTTTGCAACGCCCGTCAACTGCCGTCCCATTGAGTGGGGCGCCGACATCGTCACCCATTCCACCACCAAGTATATGGATGGTCATGGCGTTGCCGTGGGTGGCTGCATTGTCGATGGCGGCAACTTTGACTGGATGGCCCATGCCGATAAGTTCCCCGGCCTGTGCACACCGGACGACAGCTACCACGGCATCACCTATGCCGAGAAGTTCGGCAAGGAAGGTGCCTTCATTACCAAGTGCACTGCTCAGCTGATGCGTGACTTTGGCTCCATTCAGTCTCCGCAGCATGCCTTTTACCTGAACCTGGGTCTGGAGAGCCTGCATGTGCGTATGCCGCGTCACTGTGAAAACGGTCAGGCGGTTGCCGAGTATCTCAACGCCCATCCCAAGGTCGCAAGCGTGACCTACTGCGGTCTGCCCGGCGATAAGTACTATGAGGTTGGACAGAAGTATCTGCCCAATGGCTCCTGCGGCGTTGTGAGCTTTGAACTCAAGGGCGGCCGCGATGCGGCGAACACCTTTATGAAGGCCCTGAAACTTGCCGCCATTGAGACCCACGTGGCAGATGCACGCACCTGCTGCCTGAATCCCGCTTCCTCCACCCATCGCCAGATGACCGACGAGCAGCTCGCCGCCGCCGGTATCCCGGCCGGTATGATCCGTCTTTCCTGCGGCCTGGAAAACAAGGCCGATCTGATCGCGGATCTGGAACAGGCTCTGGAACAGATCTGATAAAGAAACAGAACACCCGAACTGCTCAGCAGTTCGGGTGTTTTTTACAGGGAAAAATCTGTTTTGTCGTATTTGGAAAAATCCAGCGCCTTGGCGTGCTTTGGTTTGCGCTGCAGCGGATCATAGCGGAAACGAAAACAGCGGTGATCCTCGCGCACGATGCCCTTCTTTTTGCAGATGCACCACCCATCTTCAGCAGGAGCGGCAAATTTGCAGTATTCGCAGAGTCTGGGATGCTTTTTGCGGAAGAGCATACAATCACCTCGCAGATTGGATGCCTCTATTATACACGATGGCGCACTCGATTGCTACCACTTTTCTTCATAAAGTACAGACAGATCAGACAAACAAGCCCCCAGACGATACCGGCTGTCAGTGTGGAGCTGCGTAGCGCAGCGGAAAAATCGGTGCTGCAGATACTGCTGACCTGGCTTATGTAGCAGCTTGAGGCACTTTGGGAGATAGGGATGAACTGATATAACACCCAGACAAACAATGCTGAAATGGCACCGTGAAGGAACTTGCCCATCAGATACGGACGAACGGAGAGCGGTGACTCGGCAGTAAAGGACAGTACCTGGCAGTGTACACAAAGACCTGCCCAACCAAGGATAAACGCTGCCATCACTACTTTGGATGAGACACTCATAGCCGCGTCTTTCAAACCCCAGACCCCGGAGGACATCTCGATCATGCCCACCAGGAGCGCTTCAGCGCCGCTTTGCGAGACCCCGATGGGCTGCAGCAACGTGCTCAGCGCAGCAGAGCAGGCATCCATAGCGCCGCTCAGGAAAGCAAAACGGATCAGAACGGTGAAGCAGACGATAAAGGAACAGATGTTCAGGGTGGAGGTACAACCGTCTTTGACAGCCTTGGTAAAGGCAGCAGGGAAGCGCATGGCCGGAGCCTGGGAGCGCCGCAGGTACACGGACTGTGTCTGCGTTGGTTTGCGAAAGAGCCGCAGCAGCATGCCAATGAGAAGGGAGGCCAGGATATGGATCAGATATAGAAAAAAGCCGATGCTTCCGGAGGCAAAAATGCCAGCTCCTACTACTCCAAAGAGAAACGCAGGGCCGCAGTTGTTGCAGAACGCCAGCAGACGCTCCGCTTCGGATTTGCTGATTTGGTGAGATTCGTAAAGATTTAGTGCAGTTCGTGCGCCGATGGGATATCCACCAATCATTCCCAGCGCCAGAGCGGCGGAGCATGCACCGCTGAGACCGAAGAGCGGCTGCATCACCGGCTGAAACAATCGGTCTAAATAGCGTACCATGCCCAGATTGACGATCAGGCCTGAGAGCACGAAGAACGGAAACAGGGAAGGGACAATGACATTGGCACAGAGTTGAAGACCATCCCTGCAGGCGTTGATGGCTTCCTGTGGGTTTGACAGAAGAAAAACAGCGATAAACGCTACAGCCAGAAAAACAAGCGCGTCACGCAGCGTGCGGCTGCGCAGGATGCGGGACAAAACAATCACCTCCTATGTTGGAATCTATGTGAAGATGGAAATATGTTTGCCTGTCCGGCATAGATTTTTTTGAGGTGATGTGAATGAAACGCTCTGTGCGTCTGCTTTTGGGTGCAATGAAAGCGGTGGATCTTCCGACAGTCGTGGTCCGCGATGTCCCCAAAGTCACGCTGGAGGCAGATGCAAATGTCTATGTGGAAAACCATGGCGGGATCTGCGGCTTTTCGGATCATGAAATCACGGTGTTTACCGCAATGGAACTTTTGTATATTGAAGGCAGTGGCCTGCGTATTGAGCAGATGGATCGCATGAGCATGCGCATCTGCGGGAAAATCGACTCGGTGGGGTATCGGAGGAAACGATGATGCAGAAGATCGTGGATTACTTTCTTGGAACCTGCCGTGTGACACTCTCCGGCCCCTGGCCGATTCGTTCCGTCAATCGTATGGTCAGTGAAGGGATCCCGTTCTGGGATCTGCGCAGCATAGATGCTCAGGTCAGCTTTGTGATCCATCGCAGGAGCCTGCGGGCAGTAGAAAATCTCTGTGAGCAGGATGCCACTGTGATCAAAAGCAAAACCTTTGGCTTCCGGCACAAGTATCGAGGATTGAAAAAGCGTTATGCCTTACTGCTTCTGCCGCTGTTTGCTGTCCTGACGATTTTTCTGCAGCAATTCATCTGGACGATGGAGGTGCAAGGAAACGAGCGGCTGGCAGCTGAGCAGATTCTGCAAGCCCTGGAGAGTATTGGAATTCACCAGGGAACCTATGTGCGCACCATAGACGGACAGATGGTCAAAAATCATATGCTGAGGATGCTGCCGGAGCTGGAGTGGATCAGCGTAAACAAAAAAGGCGGCAGGGCAGTGGTGCTGGTGAAAGAAAGGGAAGAAAAACCAGATGTTCGTGATCCGCATCTTGTGAGCAATGTGATTGCCGCGCGCGCCGGCGTGGTAACCGAGATGCAGGTCTATGCGGGCTTTCCGGTGGTCGAGGTGGGCGACTCTGTCCTAAAAGGAGAGATGCTGGTCAGCGGCTTGGGCAGCAGCTGGAATGCAATTGTCTGCCGCAATGCAGACGCAGAGGTGTTTGCCTATACGCAGCATGTAACTGAGCTGATTCTGCCGGAAGAATCGATCTTGATGGAAAGCACGCCGGAACAGAAAACCGGATGGTCGTTAATATTTGGAAAAAAACGGTGGAATTTCTTCTCGGATGATGGAATTTCCTTGACTGGATATGATAAAATAGAATCTGTATATCAATGGACACTGCCGGGCGGAATCAAATTTCCCGTAAGCCTTGTCAAAACGACCTGTCGGCGTTATGATACGTTGGTGCATAAAATGCCGGAAGAGCAGGCACAGCAGCTGCTTCTGGATGCAGAGCAGGCCTATGTTACCCGCAGCCTGGGAGCAGGAAAGATCCTAAACAGATCGTTTTCGCTGCAATGCCGGGATGGCATCTGGCAGCTGCGCGTTGTGAGCGACGCCAACGAGATGATTGCCCAGATTCAGCAGATCAATCCATGGAGTGATGAGGTATTCGAATGACAGAACGTACGATCAATGCAGAAAGAGTGGAAGAGCTGATCTCCGTGTTCGGTTCTTTTGATGAGAATATCCGCCTGATCGAGGACGCCTTTTCCGTACGCATTGCAAACCGCGGCACGGAACTGAAGGTTACCGGCGATGAAGAAAGCGCCGATTATGGCGTTCGCACCCTGGAGGGCCTTCTGTCCCTGGCTGCCAAGGGCGAGACCATTGACGAACAGCGCGTGCGTTATCTGATCGGTCTGGTCCGCGAAGGCCGCGACAGCCAGATTGGCGAAATGGCCAAGGACGTGGTATGCGTTACCGCCAAGGGCAAGCCCATCAAGGCAAAGACCCTGGGCCAGACAAAGTACCTCAAAGCCATTGAGAAAAATACCATTACCATCGGTGTCGGTCCGGCCGGTACCGGTAAAACCTATCTTGCAGTCGCCGAGGCCGTGGCGGCATTCCGGGCCAAGCAAGTCAACCGTATTATTCTGACCCGTCCTGCTGTGGAAGCCGGTGAGCGCCTGGGCTTTTTGCCAGGCGACCTGCAGAACAAGGTTGATCCGTATCTGCGGCCTTTGTATGATGCGCTCTTCGACATGCTGGGCGCAGAGACCTATGCCAAGTATCTGGAGCGGGGCAGCATCGAAGTTGCGCCCCTGGCATATATGCGTGGCCGCACTCTGGATGACAGCTTTATCATCCTGGACGAGGCCCAGAATACCACCCGTGAGCAGATGAAGATGTTCCTGACCCGTATGGGTTTCAACTCCAAGGTGGTCATTACCGGCGACGTGACCCAGATCGATCTACCTGCCGACAAGGTCAGCGGCCTGAAAGAGGCAGTGAAGATCCTCGACGGTGTGGAAGATATCGCCATCTGCCATCTGTCCGCCAGCGACGTGGTGCGCCACGTATTGGTGCAGCGCATCATTGCGGCCTATGAAAAAGCGGCTCAGGCAGAGGAAAAGCAGAAACAACCTGCAAAACCCGTAGGGAAGAGCACACAGGGTAAGAAAAGAGGCAAATAAGCATGAAATGCACGAATCACAAAATCAACATCCGTTTTGAGCGTTTTGCGCCCATGAATCTGATCCTGAATCTTCAGATCAGAGCCTGTATCTGCACTGCCCTGAAGATGGAAAATGTGCAGGCGCCTTGTGAGGTCAATGTGCTGATCACTGACGACAACGGCATCCAGGCCATTAATCGCGAAATGCGCGAGCTGGACAAGGCCACGGATGTGCTGTCCTTCCCGATGTTTGATCTGATTGCCGGGGAGTTCCCCTTTGATGTCAGAGAGCTGCAGGACCCCGAAACAGGCTTTGTCCCTCTGGGCGATATGGTCATCTCTTTGGAGCGGGCCCAGGAACAGGCCAGAGAATACTGCCATTCTCTGAGAAGAGAAGTGGGATACTTAACCGTGCATTCTGTGCTGCATCTTCTGGGTTACGACCACCTGGATGAAGCCGAGCAGAAGCGTGCCATGCGCGCCAGAGAAGAAGCCATTCTCGCTGAAGTGGAACTTCCGCGAAAATAAGGAGATACGAATGATTACAAAATCTGCAATGATTACCATCGCGGGCCGACCCAACGTGGGCAAGTCCACCCTGACCAATGCCATCGTGGGCGAAAAGGTTGCGATTGTTTCCAATAAACCCCAGACCACCCGAAACCGCATCTGCGGCGTGTGGAACCATGAGGATACTCAGATCGTGTTCATGGATACCCCGGGTTTCCACAAGCCCCGCACCCGCCTGGGTGACTACATGGTGGACGTTGTGAAGGAGTCCGTGGCGGACGTGGACGCCATTTTGCTGGTGGTAGAACCCATTGCCAACATCGGCACCCAGGAAGAAGAACTGATTAAGCAGATCAAATCTTCCGGTGCCCCGGCGATCCTGGTCATCAACAAGATTGACACGGTGGAGAAGGACACCCTTCTGGCAGTGATTGCGGTATATTCCCAGGCCCATGACTTTGAGGCCATTGTTCCGATTTCTGCCAAGGAAGGCGATGGCGTACAGACTCTTCTGGAGGAGTGCTGCAAGTTTGCTGAGGAAGGCCCGCAGCTGTTCCCGGACGGCATGGTCTCCGACCAGCCGGAGCGCCAGGTCATTGCGGAGATCATCCGCGAAAAGCTTCTGTGGTGTCTGGATAAGGAGATTCCCCATGGTACTGCCGTGGAGATCGTGCGCTTTTCCGAGCGGGACAGCGGCGTGATTGATGTGGACGCTACCATCTACTGCGAAAAGGCCAGCCACAAGGGTATCATCATCGGCAAGCAGGGGGCCATGCTGAAGAAGATCAGCTCCATGGCCCGCGAGGACTGCGAGCGTTTTATGGGCGCGAAGATCTTCCTGCAGACCTGGGTCAAGGTGAAGGAAAACTGGAGAGACAGCAACTTCCTTATCCATAATTTTGGTTACACCAATGATTAAGAAAAGGGCGGATTTCCGCCCTTTTTTCTTGGAGTTCTGTGCCTTGCAATGACGCAAAGCATCGTATATAATCAAAAGAGCAGCAGCGCGGAATGATCTTCCTTGCATAGAGGTTATGAGCAGGGAGAATCCTAGCATCAGATCACGATGCGGAGGATCGAACCATGGATGCTGAGTTCTTTTGGTCGTTGTTTCTGGAAACGGGTGCGCCGGAGTATTATCTGCTCTACAGACGGGAGAAAGAAAAACCTCAGGAACAATCTGCCTGAGGAACCTACATAGGAGTGCGTATGTATTTAAAGACGGAAGGCCTGATCCTGCGGGAAACTGAATACAAGGATTCCGATAAACTCCTGACGGTGCTCACCCGGGATCACGGCCTGATGACCCTCAAGGCCCGGGGCGTGCGCTCCCGGTCCAGCAGGCTCAAGGGTGCCTGTCAACTTCTGGCCTATTCGGAGTTTACTTATTTTGACTACCGCGGCTTTGCCACCATCAACGAGGCGGTCCCCATTGACCAGTTCTCCGAACTGCGCAAGGATCTGGACGCTCTGGCTTTGGCATCCTATTTTGTGCAGGTGGCCGAGGCTGTATCCCAGGAAGATGCTCCCTCGGATGAGGTGCTGTCACTGACGCTCAACGCCCTCTACGCTCTCTGCCGGCTGAACAAACCCCAGAAGCTCATCAAAGCTGTGTTTGAACTGCGCATTGCCTGCCACGCGGGCTACTATCCCCAGCTGGAGGCCTGTCCCGTCTGCGGAAGCGATGAGGCAAATTGCTTCAATGTCTCCCTGGGCACTATCCAATGCGCCGCTTGTTCCGACGCGGAGCACAACGGCATCCGCCTGCCCATCGGCCAGGGGACCCTTTCGGCCATGCGTTTTATCTGCCTGCAGGAAAAGAGCAAGATCTTTTCTTTCCAGGTCTCGGAGAGTGTGCTGGACGAACTGGGCGCGGTGTGTGAGACTTATCTTGTAACCCAATTTGAGCGCGGCTTTTCCGCGCTGGACTTCTATAAATCCCTTACGAGTTTACTTTGATTATTCAAAGGAGAGACTATGAACGCTTTATACAAAAAATCCCTGGATACGCTTGAGCTGCCTGCAGTGCTGCAGATGCTCTCTTCCTGCGCCGTCAGTGCCGACGCCAAGGACGAGTGTCTGAAACTTTTGCCCCTGACGGACGCCGAGGATATCCGTGAACTGCAGGCCCAGACCACAGCGGCCTGCCATCTGATTACCCTTAAGGGCACGCCCAGTTTTGGTGATGTAAAGGATATCTGCGCCTCCCTGGATCGCGCGGACCGCGGCGGCTGCCTTACTACGTCGGAACTGCTGCGCGTGGCCGGTGTGCTGCGCAGCGCCCGGTTGGTCAAGGCCTATGCCGATGGCAACACCACCTCCTGCTTGGATGAACTGTTCCTGGACCTGACGGGCAACCGCTATCTGGAGGACCGCATTACCCATTCCATTATCTCGGAAGAGGAGATTGCCGATGCTGCCAGCTCCGAACTGGCGGACATTCGCCGCCATATGCGCATCCAGAGCGCCAAGGTCAAGGACAGTCTGCAGAAGATCATCACCAATCCCGCTTACGCCAAGTACCTGCGCGAGCCCATCGTGACCCTGCGCTCGGACCGCTATGTGGTGCCTGTTCGCAGCGAATATAAGAACGAGATTCCCGGCCTGATCCATGACGTTTCTTCTTCCGGCGGCACGTTTTTCATTGAGCCTGTTTCCGCGGTTAACGCCAACAATGCTCTGCGAGAACTGCTGATCCGGGAGCAGAAGGAGATTGAGCGCATCCTGGCGGAGCTCTCCGCGGAGGCAGCTAACCACCGGGAAAACATCGAGCGTGACTACAAGACTCTGATCCGTCTTGACGTCATTTTTGCCAAGGCGAGACTTTCTTTCAACATGAAGGCCATGGAGCCAGGCATCCGCACCGACGGCAAATTGGAGCTCAAGCGCGCGCGTCATCCGTTGATCGACCGCAAGAATGTTGTGCCCATTTCTGTGCGTCTGGGCGATGATTTTGATACCATGGTCATCACTGGCCCCAATACGGGCGGTAAGACCGTTACCCTGAAGACCATCGGCCTTCTGACCCTGATGGCGGAGTGCGGCCTGCACCTGCCGGTGGATGACGGCAGCTATATCAGCGTCTATGAGACGGTGCTTGCTGACATTGGCGACGAGCAGTCCATTGAGCAGAGCCTTTCCACCTTCTCCAGCCACATGAAGAATATTGTCGAAATCATCAACATCTGCGATTCTTCTTCTCTGGTGCTCTTTGATGAGTTGGGTGCCGGTACCGATCCTGCCGAAGGTGCGGCCCTGGCCATTGCCATCATTGAATTCTGCCGCAAGATGGGTGCACGCATTGCCGCCACCACCCACTATGCTGAGCTCAAGGTTTATGCTATCCGCACCAAGGGCGTCACCAACGCTTCCTGCGAGTTTGATGTGCAGACTCTGCAGCCGACCTACCGTCTGCTCATTGGCGTGCCCGGAAAGTCCAACGCCTTTGCCATTTCCCGCCGACTCGGCCTGCCGGAGGACATCATTGACGATGCCCGCAGCACGGTGGACGAGAACGACCAGAACTTTGAAGAAGTTCTCTCCCAGCTGGATGAACAGCGCCAGCAGATGGAGCAGGCGAAGCTTGAAGCCGAGCAGATGCGCCTGGAAGTGGAAAAGACAAAGAAGAAATCTGACGAGTACTACCAGGAGATCAAGAAGGAACACGACCGCGCCATGGAAATTGCCCGTCGTGACGCTCAGGAGATCATCGCTGAGGCCCGTAGAACGGCCAACCAGGTCTATGACGAACTCAAGGCCCTGCGCAAGCAGGCCAAGGATGCGGCGGATGCCCAGGGCATGAACGAACGTCAGGCAGAGCTGCGCCGCAGCTTGAACGAGGCCGAGAGCAAGCTCTACGCCGGTCAGGAGAAGATTGCCCGACCCGAGCCCAGCCGCCCCATCAAGACAGGCGATACGGTACAGCTGCTCAAGCACAACACGAAGGCAACGGTTCTGTCCATTGCTGCAGATGGCACCCTCAATCTTCAGGCCGGAATCCTGAAGGTGAAGGCCAAGCAGGATGAGGTGATCCTCCTGGAAGATGAACAGCAAAAGCAGATCAAGCGGATCATCGAAAAATCCACCCGTGAGCTGCGCGCCACGGCGGCATCCTCTGAGGTGGATCTGCGCGGTATGGCGGTGGATGAGGCGCTGCCGGTGCTGGATTTGTTCCTGGATAACGCCCTTCTGGGCAGACTCCAGACGGTTCGTATCATCCATGGCAAGGGAACCGGTGTTCTGCGCAAAGCCGTGCAGCAGCATCTGAAACAGAACAAAAATATCAAAAGTTTCCGTTTTGGTGTATATGGTGAAGGAGAAGACGGCGTTACCATTGCTGAATTTCGTTAGAAATCACAACAAGATTGCCGTTGACGATTTGCATTTATGTTGCTATAATGGAGCATAAGGTTAGAAAACTGCCTTATATCCGGCGCAATTTACTGCGTTATGGCAAAGGAGTAATCATCATGATCTCGAAACAGTCTGTTGTCAGATGCGAATCTGGCCTGCACAACAAGCAAGCTACTTACTTTATTCAGAAGGCCAACGAGTTCAGAAGCAGCATCTGGATTGAAGTTGACAATCGCAAGATCAATGCTAAGAGCCTGCTGGGCGTCCTTTCTATGGGCGTGATCCAGGGCACCACCATCACGCTGATTGCTGACGGCGTGGATGAAGAAGCAGCTGTTGAGGAGCTCACTCAGATGCTCCAGGTTGACGTATTCTGATTGATTTGTAACTGACCCCGTTCGCGTGAGATTGGTATGCAAACCCGCGCGAATGGGGCAGCTTTTTTATGGGGAGAATATGACGCGGGAAGAACTCAAGGAAAAAGCCCACTCTCTGCCGATGACACCGGGCGTGTATCTGATGCAGGATAAGTCCGGCAATATCATCTATGTGGGCAAAGCGAAAAAACTGAAAAATCGTGTGAGTCAGTATTTTGCGGATCTGGCGTCTCATTCGCCCAAAACCCGGCTGATGGTGAGCATGATCGATTCCTTCGACGTGATCGCCGCTGCCTCGGAGTTTGAAGCGCTGATTCTGGAATGCAGCCTCATCAAGCGGCACATGCCCAAGTACAATATCCTGCTCAAGGACGACAAGGGCTTTCCGTACCTGCGCCTGGACATGCGTGAGGAATATCCCACGCTGCGCATGGAGAACTATGCCAAAGACGATGGAGCCGCCTATTACGGCCCCTTTGGCAGCCGCGGCGTGACCCAGCAGCTGCTGGATACCATCCGCCTGACCTTCAAGCTGCCCGGCTGCAGCAAGAAGTTTCCCAGAGATCTGGGCAAGGACCGTCCGTGCCTGAACTATCACATGGGTGCCTGCAATGCCTGGTGCCAGCTCAGCCGATTACAAAAGGATTACTATGCCATTTACGAGCAGATCCAGCGGCTTCTAAAGGGCGATTATCGCGCTCTGGCCGCTGAGATTACCGAAGAAATGCAGCAGGCCTCCGAGAACTTGGAGTTTGAGCGTGCCGCGGAACTGCGCGATCGCCTGCGATCTATTGAGTCGCTGGGCCAGCGGCAGCTGGTTACGGCGGGCAGCATGTCCGATACTGATGTGATTGGTTACTATCAGACCGAGGCCAAGGCCTGCTTTGTGGTGCTGCATTACCTCGACGGCGACCTGGTGGATAAGGATTATGAGATCCTGTCCGTGGCCGATAGCAGGGAAGAGGCGGTTTCTGCCGTTGTCAAGCAGTATTATCTGCAGCGCCGCGCGGCGCCGAAGCTGATTCTGCTGCCCTGTGTGATGGAAGATGCCGATGAATTTGCAAAGCTTCTGCAGCAGGAACTGCAGAAAAAGGTGCGCATCCACATGCCCCAGCGGGGTGACCAGGCGAAGCTTGTGGATCTGGCGGTGAGCAACGCCAAGCAGGAAGCCGAGCGCGTTACCAGCCGGGAAGAACGCCTGGCCGGAACCCTGACCCTGCTGCAGAGCAGCCTGGGGTTGGAGAATCCGCCCCGGCGAATTGAGGCATACGATATTTCCAACATGGGCTCTGACAGCATTGTTGCATCCATGACGGTGTTTGTGGATGCAAAGCCCTTAAAGCGGGACTATAAGCGCTTTAAGCTGAAGGATATGGATGGCCCCGACGACTATGCCTCCATGCGGCAGGTTCTGCACCGCAGATTTGCACATTTTTTAGCTGGGGACAAGGGCTTTGATGAAAAGCCTGACCTTCTACTCATTGACGGCGGCGACCGTCATGCCAAGTGCGTGCAGGAAGAGCTATCTGAAATGGGCCTTTCGTTCCCTGTTTACGGCATGGTAAAAGACGATCGTCACCGTACCCGGGCGCTGATTTCTCCGGATGGGGAACAGTTTGCCATTTCGGCGGTTCCTGCACTGTTTGCCTTTGTGGGAAGGATTCAGGAGGAAACCCACCGCTTTGCCATTACCTATCACCGGGAGCTGCGCAGCAAGCGCCAGCGTCATTCAGAACTGGAGGACATTGCCGGTGTGGGCGAAAAGCGCAGACAGGATCTGATGAAAGCGTTCAAATCCATCAAGGCCATTCGAGCCGCTTCTTATGAGGAATTGGCTGCCATTGTGCCGAAAAATGCCGCTCGGGCAGTATATGACCATTTCCACGCAAAAGAGGAGAAAACAACATGAGAGTGATTACCGGAACAGCCAGAGGTGTGCGCCTGCTCACCCCGGAAGGGGAGCAGACCCGCCCCACTACGGATCGCGTGAAAGAGGCACTGTTCAATATTATTCAGTTCGACATCGAAGGCAGGAGTGTTTTGGACCTGTTTGCCGGTACCGGCCAGTTGGGCATCGAAGCGCTGAGCCGCGGCGCCAAAGACGCCGTGTTTGTGGACAATCGTTCCGAGGCGGTAAAGCTCATTAAGGAGAACCTGCGCAAGACCCGCATGCAGGAGCGTTCCACGGTGTTCACCGGCGACTATGCCTCCTTCCTGCAGACGACGAAACAGCGCTTTGATTTAATATTTTTAGACCCTCCTTATGCAGAATCTTTCTTGGAAAACGCTCTGAAACGAATCTCCACAATTGACATTGTCAAAGACGGTGGTATAATTATTTGTGAGAGACCGGTCGAAAAAGAGCTATCTCAGGAACTTTCGGGTTTTGAACGTTCTAAAGATTATCGATATGGGAAAACCATCATCACGCTATACCGCAAGACCGGCACATGAGGTCCTATGAAAATTGCAATTTATCCCGGCAGCTTTGACCCGATTACCAAGGGTCACCTGAATATTATTGAGCGCGCCTCAAAGATTTTTGATCGCCTGATCGTCTGTGTGATGGTCAATGCAGAAAAGAATCCCATGTTCACGCAATCAGAGCGCGAGGATATGATCCGCCGCGTCACTGCCCATTTGGGCAATGTGGAGGTGGATGCCTCCAACGAGCTTTTGGCCAACTATGCCCAGCGCAAAGGCAGCTGTGTGATCGTGAAGGGTCTGCGTGCGGTTTCCGACTTTGAGCATGAATTCCAGATGGCGCTCATCAATCGCTCGATCAACCCGCAGCTTGATACGATGTTTCTCACCGCGGAGCACGAATACATGTACTTAAGCTCCAGCGTTGTTCGGGAATTGGGCTCGTATCATGTTTCTCTGGAAGATTATGTTCCGGAAATCCTGATCGACGAAGTTACAAAGAGAATCAATAAAGCAAACAGCAAATAACGGAGGGTGTAACGATGGCAAACAATATTGAAGAACTGATCAGCTCCTTGTATGAAATGGTCCAGTCCGCTTGGAGCCTGCCTTTGGGCGCTGACAAGTGCGTGGTGGAACGTGACAAGGTTTTGGATATTCTGGACGAGATCAGCAGTCAGCTTCCCGGCGAACTGAAGCAGGCCAAGACGATCGTCGAATCCCGCAATGAAGTGATCACCAATGCCAAGCGTGAGGCAGAGAACATTCTGCGTCAGGCAGAGCAGCGTGCCAAGCAGATGATCTCCGAGGAAGAGATCTACAATGAAGCCAAAACCCAGGCTGCGGAAATGATCCGCAATGCTCAGGTCAAAATGAAGGAACTGCGTCAGGTCACCAGCGAGTATGTGGATGACTCCCTGAAGCAGACAGAAGATGCCGTGGCAGCGGCCCTGGCAAAGGTGCGCGACAGCCGCGCCCAGTTCCGCGCCATGACCAATCCCCAGCCCAAGCAGCCCTCTCCCATCATTGAGGACGTCTGAGTCCTGTCATATTCCAGCGAACCCCAGGCCGATTTGACCAATCGGCCTTTTTCCCTTGCAATGAATAAGAGGAGGAAACAAGAATGAAAGCATTTGAACTGGAATACGCCGCATGGCTGCAGCAGGAGAACATGCCGGAGGATCTGCGTGCCCAGCTGAACGCCATCGAAAACGATGCCACCGAGCAGGAACTGCGCTTCGGCCAGATCATCGCCTTCGGCACCGCCGGTATGCGCGGCCTGATGGGCGCCGGCATCAACAGAATGAACGTCTACACCGTGCGCCGCGCCGCACGCGGTCTGGGCAGCTGGCTCAACAGCACCGATCTGCCCAAGCGCTGCGCCATTGCTTACGACTCCCGCCACAACTCCCAGCTCTTTGCTGAGGTCTGCGCTGCGGCGCTGGCCCAGATGAACATCCATGTGTTCTTATATCATCGTCTGGCCCCGACTCCCATGCTTTCCTACGCTGTGCGTGAGCTGGGATGCGGCTGCGGCATTGTGATTTCTGCCAGCCACAACGACGGCCGCTACAACGGCATGAAGTGCTATGGTCCCGATGGCTGCCAGATGACAGACGAACCTGCCGCCATCGTATTTGATGCCATCCAGAAGACGCCCATCTTTGGTGAAGAACTGATGCCCCTTCAGGACGCTCTGGACAGCGGCCTTGTGAACTATATCAGCGAAGATGTCTGGCAGAGTTATTATCGCACGGTTCTGGCTGAGCGCGTCGGCGCCGATGCCGAGGCCCTCAAGAACCTGAAGGTTCTCTACACGCCGCTGAACGGCACCGGCAATATCCCAGTGCGCGCCATTTTTGATGTGCTGGGCGTTTCCGCCCAGGTCGTCAAGGAGCAGGAAGAGCCCGACGGCGACTTCACCACCTGCCCCTATCCCAACCCCGAAACGGACGAAGCCCTGGCTGTGGCCTTCAAGACCGCCGAGAACACCGATGTGGATATCATTGTCGGTACTGACCCGGATGCTGACCGCATCGCCGTTGCTGCCAGAACCCCCGACGGCTGGCGCAAGTTCTCCGGCAACGAGCTGGGCTGCCTGCTCTTAGACTTCATCCTCAGTCGCAAGACTGTTGCGGACGGCGAGATTGTCCGCTCCATCGTTTCCTCTCCGCTGGCCGATAAGATCGCTGCAAATTATGGCGTCAGGGTTGTGAGCGTGCTCACTGGCTTTAAGTACATCGGCGGTGAGATCCTGCGCCTGGAAGAAAAGGGCGAACAGGATAAGTTCATCTTCGGCTTTGAAGAGAGCTGCGGCTATCTGAAGGGCACCTATGCCCGCGATAAGGATGCCGTTGTTGCCGCAATGCTGGTGGCTGAAATGGCCGCCACCTGCAAGGCTGAGGGCCGCACCCTGGCCCAGCAGATGGATCTGATTTACGATACTTACGGCTACTATCGCGCCGGCGTCATCAGCGTGGAAATGGCCGGCCTGGAAGGCCCCGGTAAGATCGCTGCGTTTGTCGATGGCCTGCGTAACGATCCGGCCGACAGCCTGTGTGGCGCCAAGATCGTCTCCACCGTGGACTATCGCTCAGGCGAGTGCGTGGATCGCGTCAGCGGCGAAAAGGGCGAAACCGGTCTTCCCAGCTCCAACGTGTATGAGCTGAACCTCTCTGACGGTGCCAAGATCATCGTCCGTCCCTCCGGCACCGAGCCGAAGCTGAAGATCTACTTCAGCGCTGTTGCCGCCACCGAAGAAGCCTCCCTGGCAAGACTTGATGAACTCAAGGCCGAGATGTCCGGAAGACTCGATGCAATGAAATAAGATGTTTGCCGGAAAAGCAGCTGCTTTTCCGGCATTCTTCTTGACAAATCTGGAGATTTGCCTTATATTGAGTCAAGAAAAAGGCACAGAAGGGAAGGAGTACACACTCCCTTGGTTCAGAGATCTGCCGGTGGGTGCAAGGCAGGCGAAAGGTGTGTGGAAGGTCGTCCCGGAGCTTCGTTTCCGAAATGCAGTAAGAAACGGCGGGTTCTCCCGTTACAGAGACAACGAGTGTCCCATTTATGGGAAATTCAGGTGGTACCGCGGTTACTCAATCGCCCTGAGTCTGAGACTTGGGGCGATTTTTATTGCCCCGAACACGAAAAGGAGTGTAAGAATCATGAAAGAACTGCCGAAGGTGTATGAGCCGCAGACAGTCGAACAGCGCATCTACAAGGCATGGATGGATGCCGGCTGCTTCCATGCGGACATCGACCCCGAAAAGAAACCCTTCACCATCGTTATGCCCCCTCCCAATGTCACCGGCCAGCTGCACATGGGTCACGCCATGGACTGCACCCTGCAGGATATTCTGATCCGCTTTAAGCGCATGCAGGGCTACGCCGCTTTGTGGGTTCCCGGTACCGACCATGCCGGCATCGCCACCCAGATCAAGGTGGAAGAAGAGCTGCGCACCAAGGAAGGACTGAGCCGTCACGACCTGGGCCGCGAAAAGTTCCTGGAGAGAGTCTGGGATTGGAAGAACAAGTACGGCAACCGCATTGTCGAGCAGCAGAAGAAGATGGGCGCTTCCTGCGATTGGGACCGCGCTCGCTTCACCATGGATGAAGGCTGCTCCAACGCCGTGCGCGAAGTGTTCGTCTCCCTGTATGAAAAGGGCCTGATCTACAAGGGCAGCCGTATCGTCAACTGGTGCCCCAACTGTGTCACCGCGTTGTCCGACGCTGAAGTTGAGTACAAGGACAAGCCCGGCAAGCTGTGGCATCTGAAGTACCCCATCGTTGGCGAAGAAGGCCGCTATGTGATCGTTGCCACCACCCGCCCTGAGACCATGCTGGGCGATACCGGCGTGGCTGTGAACCCCGCTGACGAGCGCTATCAGGACATCATTGGCAAGAAGTGCCTGCTGCCCCTGATGGATCGCGAGATTCCCATCGTGGCCGACGACTATGTGGACCTGGAATTCGGTACCGGCTGCGTCAAGATGACGCCCGCCCACGACCCCAACGACTTTGAGGTCGGCCTGCGCCACAATCTGGAGACCATCCGCGTCCTGGATGACAACGGCAAGATCAATGAGTTTGGCGGCAAGTATCAGGGCCTGGATCGTTACGAAGCCAGAAAGGTTATCCTGGCCGATCTGGAAGCGCTTGGTCTGCTGGAGAAGATCGAAGAGCATCAGCACAACGTGGGCACCTGCTACCGCTGCGGCAATGACGTGGAGCCCATCGTTTCCGCGCAGTGGTTCGTGAAGATGGAGCCCCTGGCCCGTGAGGCAATTCGCGTGGTCAAGGACGGCGAGATCAAGTACGTTCCCGAGCGTTTCACCAAGAACTATATCAACTGGATGGAAAACCTGCACGACTGGTGCATCTCCCGCCAGCTGTGGTGGGGCCACCAGATCCCTGTGTGGTACTGCGCCGACTGCGGTCACATGACCTGCACCCGTGAAGATCCCACCCATTGCGAGAAGTGCGGCTCTGCCAATATTGAGCGTGATCCCGATGTGCTGGATACCTGGTTCTCCTCCGCGCTGTGGCCGTTTTCTACCTTGGGCTGGCCCGAAAAGGCCCCGGATCTGGATTATTTCTATCCCACCAGCGTTCTGGTTACCGGTTACGATATCATCACCTTCTGGGTCTCCAGAATGATTTTCTCCGGCTGCGAGCATATGAAGGAAGTGCCCTTCAACACCGTGCTGATCCACGGCCTGGTGCGCGACGACAAGGGCCGCAAGATGTCCAAGAGCCTGGGCAACGGCATCGACCCGCTGGAGATGGCCGAGCAGTACGGCGCGGATGCCCTGCGCTTTAACCTGATCACCGGCAACAGCCCCGGCAACGATATGCGCTTCTATGTGGAGAAGTGCGAGGCCATGCGCAACTTTGCCAACAAGATCTGGAATGCCAGCCGTTTTGTGATGATGAACCTGACCATCGACGAGTGCCATCTGCCTGAAAAGCTGGAGCCGGAGGATAAGTGGATTCTCTCCAAGCTCAACCGCCTGATCCGTGAAGTCACGGAGAACATGGAAGCTTACGAGCTGGGCGTTGCCTCTGCCAAGGTCTATGACTTCATCTGGAGCGATTACTGTGACTGGTATATTGAGCTCACCAAGGCCCGTCTGCAGGGCGAGGATGAGGCCGCCAAGATCCAGGCTCAGCAGGTGCTCTGCTACGTGCTGCTGGAAACTTTGAAGCTGCTGCATCCGTATATGCCCTTCATCACCGAGGAAATCTGGCAGGCGCTGCCCCATGAAGGCGACTTCCTGATGACTTCCTCCTGGCCTACTGCCTGCGACTGCCTGGACTTCGCAGCAGAAGAGTCTGCCATGGAGACTGTGATGGACGCCATTCGCGCTGTGCGTAACCGCAGAGCGGAAATGAATGTTCCGCCCAGCCGCAAGAGCACCCTGTATATTGTTGCAGAGGATACCTCCATCTACGAGCAGGGCACTGCCTATCTGCAGCGTCTGGCCTATGCAGACCGCGTGGAGGTTTTGACCTCCGATCCCGAAGGCTTTGAGGATATGGTCATGGCCGTTACCGCTGCCGTGAAGCTCTATATGCCCATGGATCAGCTGGTGGACAAGAAGCAGGAACTGCAGCGCATCGCCAAGGAGCGCAAGAACGCCGAGGGCGAACTGGCTCGTATTGCTGCCAAGTTGGGCAACCCCGGCTTCCTGGCCAAGGCTCCTGAGGCCGTTGTGGCCGCTGAGAAGGAAAAGCAGGAGAAGCTGACCAAGCTTCTGCAGCAGCTGGCCGACAGCGAAGCCAGACTTAACAAATGAGATCCTACGACGAGATCATGGAGCAGCTGCACGGCCGCCCGCGCTACTCCAAGAAAAAAGATCTTGACCGCATCACCAACTTAATGGCGGCACTGGGCAATGTGCAGAAGAACCTGCACTTTGTTCATGTGGCAGGAACCAACGGTAAGGGCAGCGTCAGCGCCCTTACCGCATCTGCGCTGCAGCAGGCTGGGTTCCGCGTGGGCCTGTTCACTTCGCCTTATCTCAAGGAATTTGAAGAGCGCATCCGGGTGAACGGACAACTGATTCCCAAGGAGGATCTCTGCCGTCTGGCAGAGCAGGTCTTTGCAGTGCAGCAGCGCCTGGAAGATTCCGGCGGCGATGCCGCCAACGAGTTTGAGATCACCACAGCCATCGGCATGCTCTGGTTTTATGAACAGGGCTGCGACTATGTGGTACTGGAAGTCGGCCTGGGCGGCAGACTGGATGCCACCAACGTGATCGATCCTCCCGCATGCTGCTGCGTTACCTCTATCGGCCTGGATCATATTCTGCAGCTGGGCGATACCATCGAACAGGTGGCAGGGGAGAAGGCCGGCATCATCAAACCCGGCAGCAAGGTCGTCACGCCTTATAATCAGGATCCCATCGCACTGCGTGTGCTGGAGGAAAGATGCAAGCAAGTCGGCGCAGAATTGGTGCAGACATGCACACCCTCCAATGTGGCGCTGAAGCCGGAAGAAACCGCCTACCGCTATGGCGATCTTTCTGTTTCCATCCCGCTGGCAGGCGGCCATCAGGTTGCCAACAGCACGATCGCTCTAGAACTCTGCCGCTGCTTGGGATTGGAGGATGAAATCATCCTTTCAGGTTTTGCTAAAGTCTTTTGGCCCGGACGCTTGCAAGTCCTGAGTAAGAGTCCCTGGATGGTGCTGGATTGCGCCCACAATCCGCCGGGCGTCGCCGCGTTGGAAGATGCCTTGGATACGCTTTATCCCGACAAGCCTCTGACGGTTGTGATGGCTATGATGCAGGATAAGGACTACGCGCCCTGCGTGCACGCTATTGCGAAAAGAGCGGCGCATTTTGTGGCAACCACCCTGGATATGCCCCGCGCGCTTTCTTCTGAAGACCTGGCACGCACAGCAGCGGAAATCTGTCAGGATACTTCCGCCCGGGCGGATGTGCTGCAGGCCATCCATCTGGCACAGGAAAAGACCTCTGAGGACGGCCTGATTCTGATCTGCGGATCTGTGTATCTGGCTGGAGAAATCCTGCGCATTGCCGATACTCCGTCTTATTCTGACAAAATTTAAGGGAAAACTTTCCTATAATGGACGCAAACGGTGTTCCGTTTGCGTCCATTTTTTGTTTTTTGGAGTGATACGAATGAATTTAACAAGCTTCTTGCAGGAAAAACGCCTGACCATTGCTCTGAAGGGAGAAATTGACCACCACTCGGCAAAGCGCATTATGCAGGCTGTGGCGGAAAAGGTGGATCAATATTTGCCCTTGACCTGTGTGCTGGATTTTCAGGCGGTTGGGTTTATGGATTCCTCCGGCATCGCTGTGGTGATCTTTACGGTGCGAAGGCTGAGGGAACTGGGAGGAAAAGTTCTTTTGCAGAATGTGCCGGCACAGCCCTTAAAAGTTCTGAAAGCGGCCGGTATTGAGAAAATTGCTGAAATTCACTAAGGAGAAATACGATGAAATACGAAAATGAAATGATTCTTCGCTTTCCAAGCCTGTCGTGCAACGAGGCCTTTGCCCGTGCAGCGGCTGCCAGCTTTGCTGCACAGCTGGACCCGACCCTGGATGAGATGAATGACATCAAAACTGCTGTATCGGAGGCTGTGACCAACTGCATTGTACATGCCTATCCCGATTCGATTGGTCAGATCACCCTGCGTGCGGGTGTGGTAGGCCGAGAGCTTCATATTACTGTTCGTGATCGCGGTGTGGGAATTGAGGATGTTGCCAAGGCAAGAGAGCCGATGTTCACCACCGGAAATGAAGAGCGCAGCGGCATGGGCTTCACCATCATGCAGACCTTTATGCATGAACTGAAGGTCTTATCCCAGAAGGGAAAAGGTACCACGGTACATATGAAGCGGATCGTGGGCCGCCGGGGAGGCAAGGCGTGAGTGCGGACACCTTTGAACTGATTCGCCGGTCTCAACAGGGAGATAAGAATGCCACGCAGATCCTGGTGGAGGAAAACAGCGGCCTGATCTGGTCCATTGCCCGCAGGTTTTTTGGAAGAGGTGTGGATCCGGATGATCTGTATCAGTTAGGGTGCCTGGGGTTTCTGAAGGCTGTGGCTGGCTTTGATGCTGCGTTTGGCACCCAGTTTTCCACCTACGCCGTGCCCAAAATATCAGGGGAGATCCGGCGATTCCTGCGCGATGACGGCACCGTGAAGGTCAGCAGAACGGTCAAGGAACGTGCGGCAGCCATCAAGCAGGCCAGAGAACGGCTGATTGCCCGAAACGGAACGGAACCAACCCTGTCAGAACTCTCGGAGGTGTGCGGGTTTACGCCCCAGGAGATCGCGGTGGCAGAGACGGCTACAGCTGCAGCAGAATCCATTCAGCGTCCGACAGGAGAGGACGGCCTTACCCTGGAGCATATGCTCACCCAGGGTTCACCGGAAGAGGCAATGGTGGAGCGCCTGACCCTATCGCAAGCCCTCAAAGCACTGCCCGAACGGGAGCGCAACGTAATTCGCCTGCGCTATTTCCACGCGCTGACCCAGCAGAAATGCGCCCAGGTGCTGGGCGTGTCCCAGGTGCAGATCTCCCGCATCGAGAAAAAGGCCATTGAAATGCTCCGTGCGTATTTTTAGGACTTTACCAAAAGGCAAAAGAAGAGTAAAATAGACCTATCTCGACTTTGATAGGTGAAACCATGAACGAAGCCTTTGAATCACGTTTTCTGCGGGCCAGGCGCAATGTGATCGCCTCCCGCTTTTCCAGATTGAATGAACAGCAGCGTGAAGCTGTGCTGACGACCCAGGGACCTTTGCTCCTGCTGGCAGGCGCCGGAAGCGGCAAGACTACGGTGCTCATTAACCGCATCGCCAACCTCATCCGCTACGGCAGCGGCGCGGATACCACGGACATTCCCGCTTTTATAACGGAAGAGGATGTGCTCTTTTTGGAGCAGTATTTGCAGGCCCCGAAGCCGGAGGATACGCCCCGGGCGGATCTTCTGTGTGCCTATGAGCCGGCAGCACCCTGGAGCATCATTGCCATTACCTTCACCAATAAGGCTGCGGGCGAGCTCAAAGAGCGCCTGGAGGCTATGCTTGGCCCGGAGGCCAACGATATCTGGGCCATGACCTTCCACTCGGCCTGCTGCCGCATCCTGCGCCGGGAAATCCAGCGTCTGCCGGGATATCAAAGCAGCTTTACCATCTACGACACCGCCGATTCCGAGCGCGTTGTGAAGGATGCGCTGAAGACGCTGAATCTGGACGAAAAGTCCTTCCCACCGCGGATGATGATCAGCCTGATCTCTCGTTTTAAGGATCAAATGCTCACGCCTGCCCAGGCGTTGGAACAGGCAAAGCGCGCAAACGATTTCCGCCTGGAAAAGGCGGCTGCTGTCTATGCAGAGTATCAGCAGGCGCTGCATGGCGCCAACGCGTTGGATTTCGATGATATTATCCTACTGACCGTCCGGCTCCTGCAGGAGCATGAGGATGTACGCACTTTCTACCAGCGCAAGTTCCGCTATGTGCTCATCGACGAGTACCAGGATACCAACCATCTGCAGTATCTGCTCTCCTCGCTTCTGGCTGGCGGGCATGAAAATATCTGCGTGGTGGGCGACGATGACCAGAGTATTTACCGCTTCCGCGGTGCTACCATCGACAACATCCTGAGCTTTGAAAAGCAGTATAAGGGTGCTCGAGTGATTCGCCTGGAGCAGAACTATCGCTCCACCCAGTCTATTCTCAATGCTGCCAATGCTGTGATTGCCAACAATCAGGGCCGAAAGGGCAAGACACTCTGGACCGACAACGGCAAAGGCGATCAGATCGCACTGTATGAGGCCTATAACGAAGCGGACGAGGCCAATTTTGTCTGCACCCGTATTTTCCAGCTGACCAGAACCAGTAATTACAGAGACATCGCCATCCTTTACCGCACCAATGCCCAGTCCAACGCCATTGAGCGTGGTCTGAAGCAGAACGCCATTCCGTACCGTATCATTGGTGGCACCCGCTTCTTTGACCGTGCGGAAATCAAGGATATGCTGGCATACCTGTGTCTCATCAACAACCGCTCCGATGATCTGCGCCTGCGCAGAATCATCAACAACCCGCCCAGAAAGATCGGCGAGAAGACCGTGGAACTGGTGACCCGTCAGGCGGATGCGGCGGGTGTGCCGCTGTATTCCGTGGTATCGGATCCGTATTCCTATCCCAGCCTGGAAAAGAACGCCGAGCGATTGATGGCCTTTACGGTGCTCATTGAGGATTGCGCGAGCTTACTGGAGACTATGACCCTGCCGGAGTTCTATGATGAGCTCCTCATCCGCACCGGCTACATTGCCATGCTGGAAGAAAAGGACGATGTGGAAAACCGCACCCGTGCCGAGAACGTACGCGAACTGCGCTCTTCCATCGTGACCTATTGTGAGAATGCTGACGAGCCGACCCTGAACGGCTTTTTGGAAGAAATTGCCCTGTACACAGACATTGACCAGCTCGATCCCGATGCCGACGCGGTGGTGCTGATGACCATTCACTCCGCCAAGGGCCTGGAGTTCCCCCATGTGATGCTGGTGGGTCTGGAAGAGGGGCTGTTCCCGGGCAACCGCGCCATCGGTGAGCAGGAAGAGATGGAAGAGGAGCGCCGTTTGTGCTATGTTGCCATCACCCGGGCCAAGCAGTCATTGGCCATTTCCTGCGCCCAACAGAGAATGCTCTACGGACGTACCTCCTACAGCCGTCCTTCGCGTTTCATCGGAGAGATTCCGCCGGAATACCTCTCCGGCTCTCTGCGGCAGCGCCAGAGACCGCAGTTTAATGAGTATAATGATTATTATGACGACGGCCCGTCCTACTCAGGTTCTTACACCCGCCAGAACCGTTCACAGGAGCGTGTCAGTTACGCGGCGCCTGCGCCGCGGGAGGTTTCCTACACGCCGCCCAGCGCCAAGAAGACCTATTCGAGCCTGCTGACCAACAAGAAGGATGCGCCGAAGGTGGACTTCCAGAAAGGCGAGATGGTCACCCATTCGGCCTTTGGCCAGGGCATGATCCTCTCTGTGCTGCCCATGGGCGGCGATGCCCTGCTGGAGATTGCTTTTGACAAGGTCGGCACCAAGAAACTCATGGCAAAAACCGCCGGAAAGTTCTTAAAAAAACAGTAAGGGCATAAACTCTTCCGGGAGGTGCTGCCATGCGCCGAAGGAAGAGACTATACTGGAAAACTTTGGTTGCCCTGGCTCTGTTGGTGGGCCTTTACGCGCTGTTTCGCACTGAAATCCAACCGATCATCGATGAAATGGCAAAGATGAAGATGGATGGCGTGATCTCCACGCTGATGAATAACGCCATCAATGAACAGATCGCCGACGGGGTAATCGATTATGACCGCATGGTCCTTTTGGAAAAGGATGTAGACGGAAATTTGACCGCACTGCGCACCAATATGAGCGAGGTCAACCACCTGAAAACCCAGATTCTGCATCTGATCAACATCCGCCTGGAGCAGCTGCAGCAGCAGACGGTTGGGCTGCCCCTGGGCAGCATCATTCTGCCGGAGTTGTTTTCCGGCCAGGGACCGGAGATTCCGATCCGTTTGATCTCCATCGGCTCCTCCGGCGCGGATTTTGAGAATCAATTCTCCGAAGCCGGGATCAACCAGACCCTGCACCGCATTCTTTTAACGGCACATGTGGATGTGACGGTGCTGGTGCCGGGCGGAACGGTGAACAAGCGGGTCACCACGGAGGTCGTGGTGGCGGAGACCATTGTGGTGGGTTCTGTGCCGCAGAATTACGTAACCATTGAAGATAATCGTGAATGAACAGGAGAAATCCCATGAACGTGCAGGAAGAAATCAAGCAGCTGTCTCAGGAATTGGAGCGGCACAACTATCTGTACTATGTCTGCGATGACCCGCAGATCTCCGACTATGAATATGACCGGATGCTCCGTCGCCTGGAGGAGCTGGAGGCTGCACATCCGGAGTTTGCGCTCAGCACGTCACCGACCCAGCGCGTGGGCGGAAAGGCACTGGAGCAGTTCCAGAGCGTGCGGCACGAAGTGCCTCTTGAAAGCCTGCAGGACGTGTTCTCCTTCGATGAACTGGGCGAGTTTGACGAACGCGTCCGGCAGCAATCTGCCGAGGTGGTCTACACGCTGGAACCGAAGGTGGACGGCCTGTCCGTGGCGCTGGAATACGAAAATGGCGTGTTTGTCCGCGGTGCTACCCGCGGCGACGGCGAAACGGGCGAGGATGTGACAGAGAACCTGAAAACCATCCGCTCCATTCCCATGACGCTGGAAAACGCCCCCGCGCGCCTGATCGTCCGCGGCGAGGTGTTCATGCCCAAGGCAGTGTTCCATGCTATCAACGCCAAACGGGAGGAAAACGGTGAGAATCTGTTTGCCAATCCCAGAAATGCCGCAGCAGGTTCCCTGCGACAGCTCAATCCGAAGATTGCTGCTGAGCGCAAGCTGGACATTCTGATTTTTAATCTACAGCTGGCGGACGGCATTGGCTTTGAAAGCCATTCCGAAAGCCTTGATTATCTGCGCGCTCTGCGCTTCAAGGTAATTCCGTATCAGCTGTGCACAAAAATTGAGCAAGTGCAGAAGGCGATCGAAGATTTGGGTGAGAACAGGGAAAATCTGAGCTTTGACATTGACGGTGCTGTTGTGAAAGTGAATGATCTTTCTCAACGTCGTGCGCTCGGCTCCACGGCAAAATTTCCCCGTTGGGCTGCAGCCTACAAGTATCCGCCCGAGGTCAAGCCAACGGTGGTGGAACAGATCGTGGTGCAGGTGGGTCGCACCGGTGTGCTGACGCCCAAGGCCGTTGTGGCGCCTGTTCGTCTGGCGGGTACGACGGTCACCAACGCTACGCTGCACAATCAGGATTTTATTTCCGAAAAAGACATCCGCATCGGCGACACGGTTCTCATCCGCAAAGCCGGTGAAATTATTCCCGAGATTCTGGAAGTGGTGATGGCCAAGCGCCCTGAGGGAACAAAGCCATATCATCTGCCGGACAAGTGTCCTGTTTGTGGTGCAAGCGTTGCCCGAGATGAGGATGGCGCTGCCATGCGCTGCACGGGTGCAGCATGTCCTGCCCAGCTGAGGCGTAATCTTGCCCACTTTGCCAGCCGGGATGCTATGGATATCGAAGGCCTTGGCCCTGCCATTGTGGATCTTTTGGTGCAGGAAGAAATCATTGCTTCACCGGCTGATCTCTACAGCCTGGATGCTGCGCGCATCAGTGCCCTCAAGGGTATGGGCAAGACCTCGGCAGAGAATCTGCTCGCCGCGGTGGAAAAAAGCAAGCAGAACGATCTGTACCGCCTGATTTACGCCTTTGGTATCCGTCAGGTGGGCGTAAAAGCTGCAAAGGTGTTGGCTCAGCGTTTTCTGACACTGGATGATCTGATGGCTGCAGACGAAGAAACCCTGACCCAGGTCAATGACATTGGCGCCATTACCGCGAAGAGTATCAGAGAGTGGTTCAGCCAGGAGCAGTCTCAAAACCTGGTGGGGCGGCTGCGGGAGGCGGGCGTGAACTTTACCTGCCAGACGCAGATCACGGATCGCCGCTTTGAGGGGAAAACCTTTGTTCTCACTGGTGCTTTAAGTTTGTTCACCCGGGAAGAGGCCACGATGCAGATTGAGGCCTTCGGCGGAAAAGCCGCAGGCTCCGTTTCCAAGAAGACAAGCTTTGTTGTAGCCGGCGAAAATGCTGGCAGCAAGCTGCGCAAAGCCAATGAGCTGGGCATCCCTGTGCTAACAGAAGAAGAATTTATCGAAATGCTTCGCTAAATTAACAAAAAGACGCGCGTAAGCGCGTCTTTTTTTGTTTGCCCGAACATTGACCCGGTTTCGCCCCAGTCTGTATAATATAGAAAATAAAACCAGGGGTGATGACCTGTGAAATTCAAAGAATTCCTGAAGAGAAAGAATATTGTAATCTCTGCCAAACGCTACGGTGTGGACGCTATGGGCGCCATGGCCCAAGGCCTTTTCTGCACGCTTCTGGTGGGCACGATCCTCAACACCCTGGGATCGCAGCTGAACCTGGCGTTCTTAACCAATCCCGTGGTTGTGGTGAGCGAGACGGTCAGCTACACCATCGGTCAGCTGGCCTCCTTGATGGTGGGACCTGCTATGGCGGTGGCCATTGGCTATGCGTTACAATGCCCGCCTCTGGTGCTGTTTTCTCTGATTCCCATTGGCTATGGAACGAATCTTCTGGGCGGTGCAGGAGGACCTTTGGCTGTTCTTGTCATTGCAATTGTTGCCAGCGAGTGCGGCAAAGCTGTCAGTAAGGAAACAAAGGTGGACATTCTGGTTACGCCTATTGTGACGATTCTGGCTGGCATGGGTCTTGCGTACCTGATCGCGCCTGCTTTGGGTGCCGCAGCGGATGCAGTGGGAAGTTTCATTCGTTGGGCAACGGAACTGCAGCCGTTTATCATGGGCATTCTCATTTCCGTTGTGGTGGGCATTGCCCTTACACTGCCCATTTCTTCCGCCGCAATCTGCATGACGCTCACTCTGACGGGACTGGCCGGTGGTGCGGCGGTTGCCGGTTGTTGTGCCCAGATGATCGGTTTCGCGGTGATGAGTTTCAAGGAGAATCGCTGGAGCGGCCTTGTTTCCCAGGGCATCGGCACATCCATGTTGCAGATGGGCAATATTGTGAAGAATCCCCGTATCTGGATTCCGCCCATTGTTGCCTCCGCCATCACCGGCCCGCTGGCGACTTGCGTGTTCAAACTGCAGATGAATGGTGCACCGGTTAATTCCGGTATGGGCACATGCGGCTTCTGTGGTCAGATCGGCGTTTATACCGGCTGGGTCAGCGACGTTGCCGCCGGAACAAAGGCTGCCATCACGGCCTTTGATTGGATTGGCCTGATCCTCATCAGTTTTGTTCTGCCTGCAATTCTTTGCTGGGCTGGCGGAAAATTGCTGCGGAAAATCGGCTGGATCAAAGACGGAGACCTGAAACTGAATTGAATCTTAAAAGCCTGTTCCTTTGGGAACAGGCTTTTTTGCATATTGAGGACAGGCAGGGCATAAGATTTCGTGAGGTGATACATATGACAGAACCATTGCAGCAGGTTCTTTCGGTCCTGCCGGAGGGATATCGGAAAGCTGTGAACCGTTTGCAGCCTGATGAGCAGAACGCGTTGACAGAAATTCGCTTCCGGCAGGGAAAGAGGGCGAGTTTCATCCTGACGCAGCAGGAGCATCCGCTGCCGATGGAAAACCAGTCGGTTGTGACTCCGGAAGAAATTGCGCAGATCGTGTCCAGCGCCACAGAGTATTCGCCCTATGCTGTTGAAAACGAAATTGCCGGTGGTTTTTTAACCTTGCAGGGAGGTCACCGCATCGGACTTTGTGGAACTGCAGTGATGGAACAGGAAGATATCAAAACGCTGCGGGATATTTCATCGCTGTGCATACGAATTGCCAGGCCAATCTGCGGAGTTGGCAGGGAATTGGCGGAGCATCTTTTTCGTCAGCAGGAAAGTGCCCTGATCATCGGCCCGCCTGCCAGCGGAAAAACAACGCTTTTACGCGATACAATCCGGCTGCTCTCCGACTGTTATGCAGCCCGGGTGAGCGTGGTGGATGAACGTTGGGAAATCGCAGCCATGCGCCACGGCTTTCCGCAGCTGCCCGTGGGCAGACAAACGGACGTGCTCTGCGGCTGCAAAAAAGAGAAGGGGATCATTCTCTGCCTGCGGGCTATGAATCCACAATGGATTGCTGTGGACGAAATCACAAGCGAAGCGGATGTGAAAGCCATTTCCACAGCCTGCTACTGCGGAGTCAAGCTTCTGGCCACGGCCCATGCCTCATCTTTGGAAGATTTTTGCGAAAGAACCGTGTACCGCAAGCTGCTGAATCTGGGGTTCTTTCGAACCGCCTATGTGCTTTCCCAGGATCGGTGCGGAGAGATCGTGAGGCTACCATGCGGATGAAACAGGTCGGTGCGGCACTGATCTGCTTGGCAATTATCTGGGCAGGACTTCAAAAACGCTCACGGATCAGAGAGGAAATACAAATTCTGAGGGATTACGAACTGGCACTGGAACAGTTGCGGCAGTGCATTTGCTATGAAAAAATCTCGCTGAAGCAGGCGCTGAAAAAGGCGGCAAACGGAAGAGGGATGCCTGTGCATCGGTGTTTTCAGCGCGGGGCGGAAGGGCTGGCGAAGGGTGCGCAGGATGTGTCGATACAGGGCCATGTTTTGCCGCTCAGCGGCCTGAGCGCGACCGGACAAGCCCAGGAAAGGCTTCTTATGAACCTTGCGGAAGAGGTACGCAATGACAGATTGCAGAAAGAAAGCAAACAGGAAGAGCGCTGCCGCAGCTGTATGAGTGTTGCGGTGGCGTTGTCAGCAATTTGCGCGATTGTGCTGCTGTAAAAATCTTACAAAGGAGCGGTTCGCATTTGAATATCGATCTGATTTTTAAAATCGCAGCGGTGGGAATTATTGTATCCATTCTCAATCAGGTGCTCTCGCGATCCGGACGCGACGAGATGGCGACAGTCGTGACTCTGGCTGGGCTGGTGGTGGTGCTTATGATTGTAGTGCAGCAGATCTCAGCGTTGTTTGAAATGGTTAAGACCCTGTTTCAGTTCTGATGGAAGATGTAGCAAAGGCCGCTGCTGCGGCTGTTGTGATCTGCATACTGGCAGTTTTGATACGAAAGTACAGCAAGGAGCAGGCGCTGATGGTAAGCTTCGTTACTGCGGTGTCCATTCTTCTTGTATTTTTTGGATTTCTCCGGGCGATCCGACCTGTGCTGCGACAATTGGAGGACGCGGCCGGTTTGTCCGGTGCGCTGATCAAGCCGGTTTATCAATGCATGTTGATTTCCCTGGTTTGCCATTTTGCCGGGAGTATCTGCAAAGATGCTCAGCAGGAGGCCATTGCGCAAAGTATTGCTGCGCTCGGAACGGCTGCGAGTCTTTATGTGTGCCTGCCTCTGATTCTGTCGGTCCTTTCCCTGATTCGTCAGTTGTTGGGAGGAAACGGATGAGAAGTGCGATTCTGATGCTGCTGATTCTGATTCTTTCGGGACAGGCTCTGGCGACAGACGAAGTACAATCCGTTTTGCAGCAGCAGGTAGACGCGGTTAATGCAGAAGAGATTCTCGATGCGCTTCCTAAGGAGGCGAAGGAGCGATACGACGGCTTTGACCATCTGATGCAGGTTGATTTGCAGGAAGGTATCCGGGAAATTCTGAACCGGTCCCTTTCCGGCGCGGGGACAGGCCTGCGCGCAGCCTTACACTCCGCAGGAAAGCTGCTGGCTGTAGCGCTATTGTGTGCCATTGTGAGAATCGTACAGGAGAAAAGCAGTGGTGCAGTCAGAATTGCTGGAGTGCTGGCCGTCACGCTGATCTGCGCTGCGGATCTGAATACCCTGGTGGGGTTGGGACGAACCACAATGGAGGAAACCGCTGTCTTTTCTGCAGCACTGCTGCCGGTACTCTCAGCGGCCACATCTGCCAGCGGAGCGCCCGCTTCCGCAGCGGCTTTATATGCGTCAACTGTTTTTCTGACGCAGCTTCTGAATAGATTGCTTTTGAACGTGTTCCTGCCGCTGTGTCATGTCTGTCTGGCATGTTCCTGCGCGGAACTATGCCTGTCGGATACACTGTTAAAAAGAATGAGAAAGCTTCTGCAGAATCTATTGGCCAATGGCCTGAAGGCACTGCTGGTTTGTTACTCTGCCTATCTTGCGCTCACAGGTGTTGTGTCCGGAAGTGCTGATTCTGCCACAGTCAAAGCGGCAAAGCTGGCATTGAGCAGCGTGGTGCCGGTGGTGGGCAGCGTGATCGCAGATGCTTCTGAGACTGTTCTGGTCAGTGCATCAATTCTGCGAAGTTCAGTGGGAGTTTTTGGCTTGCTGGGCGTGTTGGCAGTTTGCGTTGCGCCGTTTTTACGCTTGGGCGTGCACTATCTGACCCTGAAAGCTTCATCGGCGTTGGCAGCTACTGTGGATGACGGCGCGCTGCCGGAAATGATGGATGCAGCAGCGGGTGTAATGGGAATGATCCTGGCAATGGTGGGCGCTTCGGCCCTTTTTAATCTGATTGCCTGTGTGTGTTTCATGAAAGCGGTGGTGCCGGGATGAATGCTTTGTACGGTTATCTTTTGCGTGTCATCAGCGTCGCAATGCTGGGCGCACTGGTCAAGGTGCTATCACCGCATAACGGCGCCGGGCGAGTGGTACGAATGGCAACTGGACTGCTGCTGATTTTATGCGTAGTGTCACCGGTTGCCCGTTTGAATGCAGAGCAGATCACTTCCTTCTTCGCCCAAACCCAGGTAATTGGGGAACACGCACGAACGGGAATCGAAATTCCTTCTTCCGATTTGGCTGCAGAAATCATATCAAAGAAAGTACGATCATATGTATTGGACAAAGCCACTGAGCTTGGCGCACAGATCGAAGTGGAGGTGAATATGCACGTTGGCGGAGTGTATCCGTATCCCAGCGCAATCCGAATTACAGGCTCCATGAGCACGATACAGCGGCAGGAACTGCAGCAATACATAGAAACTACCTTCGCAATTCCTGCGGACAGGCAGGTGTATGACCAATGAAAAATCTACTCAGGCGTGTAGAGCAGCTGCTGGAAACAATCAAACAGGAACCAAGGCAGAAATGGATTGTGCTGCTGCTTCTTTTGGGCGTTGGCCTGTATCTGGTCTCAACCCTGATGCTCCGGGATCCGCAGCAGCCCGTTAAGACCGAGACGGCTGCGGTGCAGACCCAGAAACCGGAATTGGAGCAGCGCCTGGCAGAGTGTCTGCAAAAAGTAAATGGAGTTGGCAGGACAGAAGTGATCCTGAGCCTTGCCCAGCAGCAGAGCACGGTTTATCAAGTGGATGAGCATCAGAGTAGCTCCGAAGCAAGTCAATCCATACAGCGTAATACGGTGATCGTTTCCGGCGAGGGACTGGTGCAGACCATTTATGCACCGCAGTACCGTGGCGCCGTGGTGATTTGCGAGGGCGGAGATCGTGCGTCTGTTGTGCAGGCGGTGAAGGCGGCAGTCAGCAGCCTGACCGGCCTGAAAAATGATCAGATCACAGTGATGAAAATGAAGAAATGAGGAGGAAACAGAATGAATACCTGGAAACGCAATGCGGTGATCGCAACGGTGCTGCTGTTTGTCTGCGCCGGAATCTATCTCAACTGGTCTCATCAGCAGAAGGCGCTGAATACAGATCTGACCGACACCCTTCCGGTGGACGCCTTAAACCAGCAGAGCTATCAGCAGACGCTTCTGAATACCGCGCAGGAGGATGCGGAGGTTTCCTCTATGGAGGATTCCTTTGCCGGCATTCGCTTGAGCCGCCAGCAGAGCCGTGAAAGCGCCATTGAACTGCTGCAGGAGACCATTTCCTACGCATCAGACGAGGCGTCTGCAGATGCATCATCGGCAAAAATGCAGCTCGAGCAGATGGTGCAGACAGCACTTATGGAGGCACAGATTGAGAGCATGGTGATTGCAAAGGGGTATGCCGATTGCGTGGTCTATTTTTCGGATGAGTTGGTCAGCGTTGCCGTGGCAGCGCCACAGGATGGTCTGAAGGATGCCGACGTTGCTGTTTTGGCGGATCTTGTGACTTCTCAGACGGATTATGACATGTCCAGTATTCGAATTATTGAAGTTTCGTGAGATTAACACCCTTGTTTTTTTCTGGCAATGTGGTACAATAGCCGCAGAACGGCTGTTGTGCCGCATTGCTGCGTAGAGAGCAGTCTGTGCAGCAACCTAAAATGGAGGTTTTACCATGAGCGAAACCAAAGAGTACTACTCCAAGCAGCTGGAAACCGGTTCTCTTCATATTTCCGAAGATGTGGTCTGTGCCATTGCCGCCGCCGCTGTGACGGAGGTGGAGGGCGTTGTGGCGCTGAATTCGAATTTTGGTGCGGAAATCCAGGATCGACTGACCAAAAAAGCCACCGGCCGAGGCGTCCGTCTGACTGCCAAGGATGATGCTGTCTGCGTGGAGTGCAGCGTGATGGTGCAGTACGGCTACAGCATGCAGACCATCGGCCAGAATATTCAGGCCGCCGTCTGCCAGGCGCTGGAGTCCATGGCCGGCCTGAAGGTCCTGAATGTGAATGTCAACATCGCCGGTATTTCCATGACCAAGTAAGAAGCTGAATAACCCTTTGCCCGGCAAAGGGTTATTTCGATATATCTCAAACCAAGGAGAAACATATGACAAGATCGACTGCCCGTGAAATCGCGGTTCACCTGGTATTTGAACTGGAATTCCAGGATCATGACGCTTCCTTGCTGCTGGCTGAGCGCCTGCAGCCCGAGTTCTTTTCCAGACTGAAGGAAGAGGAGGAACTGGATCTTTATTCCGAACGCCCTTCCGGCAAGCAGATGGACTACATTCGTAATGTTGTCACCGGTGTACAGGAAAAGTGGCTGGAAATCAACGCCCACATCGAAAAGTATGCGGTGGGCTGGAACCTATCCCGCATTTCCCGCCTGGCAAAGGCTGCCATGAGAGTGGCCATTTTTGAGTGCCTGTACGTGGAAGATGTTCCCACCGGCGTTGCCATTAACGAAGCCATCCGTATCCTCAAGGACTACGAGGATGAGGATGTCACCGGCTTTGCCAACGGTATTCTGGGCAGCTTTGCCCGTGAGGCTGCGAAATGAGAGCCCTCGGTATCGATACCAGCAACTACACCACTTCCATTGCATATTTCAGTGAGCAGTGCGTTCGTTCCTGCGCCAAACTCCTTCCTGTCAAGGAAGGAGCCCTTGGTCTGCGGCAGAGTGACGCACTGTTTCATCATGTTACCCGCCTGCCGGATCTGGCGAAAGAATTGTTCTCGGAAGTGGAGGCATCTGACATCTGCGCCATCGGTGTTTCCAACCGTCCGCGGGATGTGGAAGGAAGCTATATGCCCTGCTTCCTGGCAGGGGAGAGCCAGGCACAGGTACTTGCCCAGGTGCTGAAGGTTCCCCTTTACCGCTTCTCCCATCAGCAGGGTCATATTGCTGCCGCGGTCTGGTCTGCCGGAAGAATGGATCTATTGGACGCGCCCCATCTGGCGTGGCATCTGTCCGGCGGCACGACGGAACTGCTGCTGGTAGAGCCCCAGGTTTATGCGCCCAAGGCGCAGCGCATCGGCGGCACGGAGGATATTTCTGCCGGACAGCTGATCGATCGCACAGGAAAGCTTCTCGGCCTGCCGTTCCCGGCGGGCAAAGCGGTGGATGCACTGAGCCGCGAAACGGATGCGACGGATTTTTTCCGTGTGAAGCTGCGTGGATTGGAGTTTTCCTTCTCTGGTTTGCAGAACAAGACGGAACAGTATTTTGAAAAAACTGCCTCTGCCGAAAAGACGGCGCAGTATGCGCTGCGGTCCGTGATTGAAGCGGTTCTTGCTGTCACCAGAGCGGCAATGAAGCAGTATCCTGATCTTCCTGTGGTGTTTTCCGGTGGTGTTGCATCCAACTCGCTGCTGCGGGAACTGGCGGGGGAGTTCCAACCGATTTTTGCAAAGCCTGAGTTTTCCACAGACAACGCCATGGGTACGGCGATCCTCGCCGCAAGACAGGAGCACTGAAATGGAACAACGGATTCTGGAAGTAACCCAGGTCAATCAATTCATCAAAGCCGCGCTGGATGCCCAGCCGATGCTGCAGGGGTTGAGTGTGCGCGGCGAATTAAGTAACTATAAGATCTACCCCTCGGGGCATCACTATTTTACCCTGAAGGACGCTGAGAGCGCTCTGCGCTGTGTGATGTTCAAGGGTAGTGCCGTACGCCTGCGTTTCCGCCCCGAGAACGGCATGCAGGTGATCGTTTCCGGCCGGATCAGCGTATACCCAAGAGACGGCGCGTATCAGCTCTACTGCGACGCCATGATGCCGGAGTGTATGGGAGATCTGCATGTTGCCTTTGAACAGCTGAAACGCAAGCTCTCGGAAGAGGGCCTGTTTGATCCGCAGTATAAAAAGCTACTGCCGAAATATCCGCACCGTATCGCCATTATCACCTCTTCTGCAGGCGCGGCGATTCATGATATGCTGCGCATTTTAAAGGCAAGGTATCCCTTGAGCAAAATCCTTCTGCTGCCCGTGCGCGTGCAGGGCGTTGAGGCGCCGCCGGAGATCGTGGGCGCGATTCGCTACGCAAACAGACATCGTCTGGCGGATCTGATCATCACCGGCCGCGGCGGCGGTTCCATGGAGGATCTTTGGGCCTTCAATGACGAGCGCGTGGCCAGGGCGATTTTTGAGTCGCAGATTCCAGTAATCTCTGCCGTTGGACACGAGCCGGATGTGACCATTTCCGACTATGTGGCAGATCTGCGCGCTGCTACGCCGTCCAACGCGGCGGAACTGGCTGTGCCGGATCAGATGGATCTGCGGCAGAATCTCGATGCCATGCAGGCAAGTATGGAAAAGGCGCTGATGAGAAGTCTGACCCTATCGCGGCAGCGGCTCAATGCCCTTTCATCCAGCCGTGTGCTGAGTAAGCCCGAACAATACTTTGTGGACCGCAGAACGGCGCTGGAGCATCTTGTGCAGCGCCTGGGCGCGGCGCAAAAGAATCTTCTGATGACAAAGCGCACCAGGCTGGCCCAGCGTGCTGCGGCCCTGGACGCCATGAGTCCGTTAAAGGTGCTCTCGCGCGGCTATGCAGTGAGCACCGACGAGAAGGGCGCTGTGCTGCGCTCGGTCAAACAGACCGGAACAGGCGAATCGATCCATGTTCGTCTGGCCGACGGCGAACTGGAGGCCGAAGTGAAAAAGATTACGGAGGGATCCTTATGAGTGAACAGTCGAAAACCTTTGAGGCATCCATGCAGCGCTTGGAAGAAATTGTGCGCAAGCTGGAGAGGGGTGACGCGCCCCTGGAGGATGCCCTGAGTCTGTTTGAAGAGGGCACGGCTTTGGCGAAAAGCTGCAACGAACTGCTGAGCAAGGCTGAGCAGCAGGTGGTCAAACTCTCCAAGGGAGAAGACGGAGCGCCTGTGGAACAGGAGTTTGAACATGCAGAATGATTATGCTCTTCGGCTGAAAGAAAACCAACAAAGAATTGAAGCGTACTTAAACACCCTCTACGCAGATACCGGCTGCGGTTATTTGAATGAGGCCATGCGCTACAGCTTGCTTTCCGGCGGGAAACGCATCCGCGCAGTTCTGACGCTGGAGTTTTGCCGTCTGTTTGTCGGAAACATTGAGGCTGCGCTGCAGGCAGGCGCTGCGGTGGAGATGGTGCATGCCTACAGTCTGATTCACGATGATCTACCTTGCATGGACAATGATGATCTGCGTCGGGGTAAACCCACTTCCCACAGAGTCTACGGCGAAGCCGGGGCCGTTCTGGCGGGAGATGCTTTGTTGACTGAGGCTTTTTCCGTTTTGAGTCAAGTGGGCGTGGATGCGCCTCAGGCCCTGAAAATGGTCGGTATTCTTTCCGGCTGCGCCGGTGCTTACGGCATGGTGGGCGGTCAGGTGCTGGATCTTTTGGCAGAAAGCGAGCCCACGGATGAAACTGGCGTGCTGCGGATTCAATCCTTGAAAACCGGTGCGCTGATCAAAGCTGCATGTCAGCTGGGCGTCTGCTGCTCAGAGGCAGGGGAAAAGGCGCTTCATGCTGCGGCGGAGTATGCTGCTCATCTGGGTCTGGCATTTCAGATCTGTGATGATCTTCTTGACGCTGAAGGCTCTGCAGAAAAAATGGGCAAGGCTACCGGCATGGATGAAAAGAAAACCACTTTCCTTTCTTTGTTCGGTGCTGCCTGGTGCAGGCAGAGAATCGAAGAGGAAACCAAGGCTGCACAGAGGGCTTTGGCAGAATATGAAGGAGCCGGTTTTTTATGCTGGCTGGCTGAAAAATTAGCGGTGCGGGATCATTGATCCTGCACCGTTTTTTTGAATATCCGCTTGTATATACATGAATATTGTGGTAGGATAAATGGGATGAGCTTTTCAAAACTGTAGAACCACAGTGAGTGTTTGCATATGAATATTCTTGACTCCATTCATTCGCCGGAAGATCTGAAACACCTGAATCCCCAGCTCGATGCGCAGCTTTGCGAGGAAATCAGACAGTTCCTGGTTGGCAGCGTTTCCAAAACCGGTGGCCATCTGGCTTCCAATCTGGGTGTGGTGGAACTGACCCTGGCGATCCATAAAGTGTTTGATACATCCCGCGACCGGCTTGTTTTTGATGTAGGGCATCAGAGCTATGTGCACAAGCTGCTCACAGGCCGAAAGGAGGGCTTTGCCCATCTGCGCGCCTATGGTGGCATGTCCGGCTTTCCGAAACCCCATGAGAGTGTGCATGATGCCTTTATTGCTGGGCACGCATCCAATGCTGTTTCCGTTGCTCTGGGCTTTGCCCGGGCGAGAACTGCGGCAGGGCAGGATCACAGCGTGATTGCCCTGATGGGAGACGGTGCGTTAACCGGCGGCCTGGCTTATGAGGGCCTGAACGACGCCGGACAGAGCGGCGAGCCGCTGATCGTGATTCTCAACGACAACGGTATGTCCATTTCCAAAAATGTTGGTGCCATTTCTGAGCACCTGGCCCATCTGAGACTGAAATCCGGCTATTTCGGGATCAAACGCGCATACCGGAAGTTCACCAGCGTGGTTCCCGGCGGTAAATACCTGTACGCATTTACCCATAAGCTGAAGCAGAAAATGAAACAGATGCTGCTGGGCAGCACCATGTTTGAAGAGATGGGCTTTGCATATTTAGGCCCGGTGGATGGCCACGATCTGAGCAAACTAACGTACCTTTTGCAGGAGGCCAAACAGATGGGCTGTCCTGTGCTGATCCATGCCATTACAAAAAAGGGAAAGGGCGATGCGGAGGCAGAGGCCCATCCGGATCGTTTCCACGGAATCGGCGTCCCCGGCGAACAATCCGGTGTGAGTTTTTCCAAAGCCTTTGGAGCTGCGCTGACCCAGTTGGCAGAGCGCGATTCGCGTATCTGTGCGGTTACTGCTGCCATGCCTGCCGGTACCGGCCTTTCAGAGTTTGCCAGCAAACTTCCGAATCGACTCTTTGACGTTGGCATCGCTGAGGAGCATGCAGTTGCTATGGCTTCGGGGCTTGCTGCCGGCGGCATGATTCCTGTGGTGGCCATTTATTCCACCTTCCTGCAGCGAGCCTTTGATATGCTGATCCACGATACCGCCTTGATGCAGAATCATGTGGTGTTTGCCGTGGATCGTGCAGGTCTGGTGGGCGAGGATGGTGCGACACATCACGGCGTGTTTGATGTAGGCTATCTTCGTCAGGTGCCGGGAATGACGGTTCTGTGTCCTGCCACCACCGAGGAACTGAAAACCATGCTGCACGAGGCAATTTACGATTACTCCGGCCCCGTGGCAGTGCGCTATCCCCGGGGCATTGGATTTGGTGATACCTATGCGCCTGAGCGTAGTGAAAAACCGGATTTGACCATTGTCAGCTACGGCACATTGGCCTTCCAGGCCAATGAATGTGCGCAGCTGCTTGCTGAACGGGGCATCCGTGCAGATGTTGTCCGTCTGCGCATCATTGCACCGCTGGATCTGACGGAAGTTGCTGTATCATGCCGTAAATCCGGCCGATTGCTGGTGGCGGAAGAGTCGGCACAGAACGGCTGTGTGGGCGAGTCGATTGCAGCAGCCCTGCAGCGGTCCAACCCCGAGGTAAAGGTCGTACTGAAGAACCTGGGAAGTTCGTTTGTACCCCACGGTGCCAATCAGCTGCTGTTTAAGCAATATGGAATCGACGCGGAGGGACTCTGCCGCGCCGCATTGGAGGCGTTTTCATTTGAAGGAACGAATTGATATTCTGATGGTCAGCCGGGGCCTGGCGGAAAGCCGGGAAAAGGCTCGTGCCATTATTATGAGCGGCGACGTGTTCGTTGCGGGCGTCCGCGTGGATAAGCCCGGCACCAGCATTGATTCCGAGGCTGAAATCGAAGTGCGCGGTGTGCAGTGTCCCTACGTCAGCCGCGGCGGACTGAAACTGGAGAAGGCGCTGCGTGACTTTGGTGTGGATCCCACCGGCTATGTCTGCTCCGACTCCGGTGCTTCCACCGGCGGTTTCACCGACTGCCTGCTGCAGAAGGGAGCCAAGAAGGTCTTTGCCATTGATGTCGGCTACGGCCAGCTGGCCTGGAGCATCCGTAATGACCCTCGGGTGGTCACCATGGAGCGCACCAATATCCGCTACGTCAAGCCGGAAGATCTGGGCGAACCCCTGGACCTTTCTGTAGTTGATGTGAGCTTCATTTCTCTGAAGATTGTTCTGCCGGCCATTCGGGCGCTGCTCAAGCCGGAGGGACAGGTTGTCTGCCTGATCAAGCCGCAGTTTGAAGCGGGCAGGGAAAAGGTAGGCAAGAAGGGTGTTGTCCGTGACCCTGCCGTGCATCTGGAAGTGCTGCAGAATTTTACAGCCCTGGCTGATGAACTGGGTTTCCGTATTTGCGGCCTGACCTTCTCGCCCGTGAAGGGCCCGGAGGGCAACATTGAGTTTTTGGGTCATCTGAGCCTTGTGCCGGGTGATGATATGCGTCCTAACCTGCAGGAACTGGTCAACGCGGCCCATGAGACGCTGAAAGGATAAGTATGAAAAAGGTAATTCTGACCCCCAATCCTTATAGAGACCGCAATTTCCGCTATACGCTGGAAGCAGAAAAAATCCTGCGGGAAACCGGCCTGGAAACTGCCATTTGCTTGCCTTTCGGCACCAATCGGGATGACTCTGTTCCCAAGGATGTGCAGGTGAGCGACCTGAATACGGAGCTGAAAGACTGTGATCTGGTCATATGCTTCGGCGGCGACGGTACGATTTTGCATGCCTCCAAGATGACCCTGGAGCACGAGATCCCCATTCTCGGCATCAACATCGGAACCATGGGCTTCATGGCGGAGCTGGAATCGGGTGAACTGGAAGATCTACGCCGCATTGCAGCCAGAGAGTATTCCATTGAACGCCGCATGATGCTGGATGTGGAAGTCTGGCGAGATGGTAGAAAGATTTTCGCCGATACGGCACTGAACGATGCTGCCATTACCAAGGGTGCGGTTGCCCGCGTGATTCAGGTGGCTGTTTACTGCGATAACGTGGAAGCCAGTGCCTTCTCCGGTGACGGTGTTCTGGTTAGCACGCCCACCGGTTCTACGGCCTATTCTGTTTCCGCCGGCGGCCCCATTGTGGAGGCAACCGCCAGAAACATTATCATTACCCCGATTTGCGCCCACACCATGCAGGCCAAGAGTCTGGTGACGGCAAAGGATCGGCACATTACTGTGAAAATTGAACGCATCGGCAGAAGAAACGCCTTCCTGTCCGTGGACGGCGGCCGCGCATTCCGTCTCAACTCCGAGGATCAGGTGCGCATCAGCCGCTCCAGCCATGAAACGCTGCTGATGAAGATCAAGGGCACCAGTTTTTACGAGATTGTTCGTGAAAAACTTGGGTCCAGATGAGGTGAGACGATGAAAATTCAAAGACAGGAAAAGATCCTGGAGATCATTGCCTCCAAGAGCATTGAAACGCAGGAACAGCTGCTGCAGGAGCTCAAAGCCCATGGCCTGGGTGGTACCCAGGCAACCATTTCCCGGGACATCAAGGAACTGCGTATTGTAAAAGAACTGACCAAGGACGGTACCTATCGTTATGCTGCGTCCCGTTCTGAGCCGGTGGGCACCTTCTCCGCAAGACTGAATACGATTTTCAGAGAGTGTGTCACTACCTGTGACAGCGCCCAGAATCTGGTGGTCATCAAGACCATGCCCGGCCTTGCCGATGCTGCCTGCAGCGCAGTGGACACCATGGATCTACCCGGAGCGGTGGGTACCCTGGCAGGTGACGACACGGCGTTGATTATTATGCGCGACAATGCCTCTGCCGCAGCACTGGCTGCCGAGATCGAGAAACTCATTAAGAACTGAAGTGAGGTGCAGATATGCTCAATCTGCTGCACATCGAGAATATTGCGGTCATTGAAAGCGCGGACATCGTCTTTGACAAGGGCTTTAATGTTCTGACCGGCGAGACCGGCGCGGGCAAGAGTATCGTCATCGACGCCATCAGCGCCATTGCCGGCGAGCGCACCTATCGTGAAGTGATCCGTACCGGTACGGATAAGGCCAGCGTCAGCGCGACATTTTCCAACACACCGCACCTTGCGTGGTTTGACGAAAACGGTGTGGACTACGATTCTGAGACCTTGATCCAGAGGGATATCTTTGCTGACGGCCGGAATGTATGCCGCGTGAACGGCAAGCCTGTGAACGTGGCGCTACTGCGCACTTTGGGGCGGCAACTCATCAACATCCACGGTCAGCATGACGCCCAACAGCTGTTTGATGAGCGCTATCATCTGCAGTTTTTGGATCTGTATGCTGAGAATGAGGCCGAGTTGCAGGCCTATCAGGCCGCCTTCGCCCAGCTGCAGGTTGTCCGCTCGGAACTCGATCACCTGAACATGGATGAGGGTGAAAAGCAGCGGCGTGTGGAAATGCTCCGCTATCAGATCGCCGAGCTGGAACGGGCGAACCTGAAAGCAGGGGAGGAGGACGCGCTGGAAGAGCGCCGCAAGCTGCTGCAGAACGCTGAAAAGCTGCGCGACGGTCTGGTGGAAGCCTATGCTGCCCTCTACGGGGGTGAAGATTCCGACGGTGCGGTGTCTCTTATCAGCCAGGCAGAACGCGCTCTGGCGATTCTGGGGCGTTACACAGACTCGTTTGAAGAGCTCCACAAACAACTGGGCGAACTCAAATTCGCGGCCCAGGATGCCGCGGAGGAGCTGAGAGATCAGCGAGATTCCTTTGAGTTCTCTGATGATGAGCTGGAACAAATCGAATCCCGTCTGGATACGATCCACAAACTCAGAAAGTACGGTGCAGATACCGTTTCCATGCTCGAATACCTGGAAAATGCAAAGAAGGAACTCGACGAAATCGAGTTCTCCGCCGATCGGGTGGAGAAGCTTCAGAAGCAGCTGGAAGAACTGGAAAAGGCTGCCATGAAAAAGGCGCGCGCCCTTCGCGCGGTGCGTCAGACTGCGGCGGAGCGCCTTGCAGAGCAGCTGAAAGAAGAGCTGCGTCAGTTGGATATGCCCAAGGTGCAGTTCATGTGCGAGTTTGAAGAAACAGCTATGAACGCCACAGGTGCCGACGCAGTGCGCTTTTTGATGAGTGCCAACGCAGGTGAAGCCCTGCGGGCCATCAACAAGGTCGCCTCCGGCGGCGAACTGGCGCGCATCATGCTGGCTATGAAGAATGTTCTGGCTGAGCGCGATGCGGTGCCGACCCTGATCTTTGACGAGGTAGACACCGGCGTTTCCGGTCGTGCGGCACAGAAGGTCGCGGAAAAGCTGTATGCCGTCTCCGTAGGCAAGCAGGTGCTTTGTGTGACCCATCTTCCGCAGATCGCGGCCATGGCCGATACCCACTTCCGCATTGAGAAGGCGGAACGAGAGGGGAGAACCTACACTTCCGTGGTGCCTTTGGATCGTACAGGCCGCCAGAATGAGCTGGCCCGCCTCACCGGCGGCGCACAGGTCACCGATACACTTCTGGCCTCGGTAGGCGAAATGCTGGATGCCGCTGCGGCATTCCGGGCAAAATGATTGACATTTTGTACCCGTTCTGCTAAAATAGCCAAAGTTAAATGCGATGAAGGAAAGAAGTACCCGTTTTTTTCGCTCTCAGAGAGCTTCCGGTTGGTGCAAGGAAGCAGCGCAGGGCGGGGAAATACATTCCGGAGCGGTTCGTCTGAACTTTAGTAGGGCGAAACGGGCGCGCCCGTTACAGCGCAGGAGTTGTCAGACTCCCTGAGGCCGCAGGTTGTGAAGCCGCGGCGAACCAGAGGTGGTACCGTGTAAGTAATTACGCCCTCTGCTCGAATGAGCAGGGGGCTTTGATATGACTCCATGCTTATTTGCAAAACAAATGATTTAGAGGAGAGAACAAAAAATGGGTATTTATGAAGAACTTCAGGCCAGAGGCCTGATCGCTCAGGTTACGGATGAAGAAGAAATCCGTGAAATGGTAAACGCCGGCAAGGCGACCTTCTATATCGGCTTTGACCCCACTGCCGATTCTCTGCATGTTGGCCACTTCATGGCTCTGTGCCTGATGAAGCGCCTGCAGATGGCCGGCAACAAGCCCATCGCCCTCATCGGCGGCGGTACTGCCATGATCGGCGACCCTTCCGGCCGTACCGATATGCGCTCCATGATGACCAAGGAGACCATTCAGCACAACTGTGACTGCTTCAAGAAGCAGATGTCCCGCTTCATCGAGTTTGGCGAAGGCAAGGCTCAGATGGTCAACAACGCCGACTGGCTGCTGAATCTGAACTACGTTGATTTCATCCGTGATATCGGCGGCTGCTTCTCCGTCAACAACATGCTGCGCGCCGAGTGCTTCAAGCAGCGCATGGAAAAGGGCCTGAGCTTCCTGGAGTTCAACTACATGCCCATGCAGTCCTACGACTTCTACTACCTGTACCAGCACTACGGCTGCAACATGCAGTTCGGCGGCAACGACCAGTGGAGCAATATGCTGGGCGGCACCGAACTCATCCGCCGCAAGCTGGGCAAGGATGCCCACGCCATGACCATCACTCTGCTGCTGACCTCCGAGGGCAAGAAGATGGGTAAGACCGCTTCCGGCGCTGTGTGGCTGGATCCCAACAAGACCTCTCCCTTTGAGTTCTATCAGTACTGGCGCAACGTGGCCGACCAGGACGTTCTGAAGTTCATCCGCATGCTGACCTTCCTGCCCCTGGAGCAGGTGGACGAAATGGACAAGTGGGAAGGCAGCCAGCTCAACCGCGCCAAGGAGATCCTGGCCTATGAGCTGACCGCGCTGGTTCACGGTGAAGAGGAAGCCAAGAAGGCCGAAGAGGCTGCCAAGGCTCTGTTCGGCGGCGGCGCCGACGACAGCAATATGCCCACCACCACCCTGAGTGCCGATCAGCTGAAGGACGGCGCCATGGGTATTCTGGATCTGATGGTTGCCTGCGGCCTGGCCGGCAGCAACTCTGAGGCCAGACGTCTGGTGCAGCAGGGCGGCGTGTACGCCAACGATGAGAAGGTCGCTGCCATCAACGTTAGCTTCTCTGCCGATCAGCTCACTGAGGGCGTGAAGCTGCGCAAGGGCAAGAAAGTTTTCCACAAGGCAATTCTGCAGTAAGAAAGATTGGAGCAGCCCGGACAAATTTGTCCGGGCTGTTTTTTTATTCAGATAATACTTTACATATCAATCGTTTTGGTGTATGATGGTTGTATACTGAAACCAACAATGGAAAGAAGGTTACATCATGAAAGAAATTCGTGTTGCCATTATCGGTACCGGTGACATTTCTCACCGTCATATGACCGTCTGGAGCAAGATTCCGCAGGCTAAGGTTGTTGCTGCAGCTGAAATCGACGAGCGCAAGCTGAAGGCTTGGGGCGAGAGATACAACTTCAATGAGAAGGATCTCTATACCGACTTCCGTGAAATGCTCAAGCGTGACGACATCGACGCTGTTGATGTTTGCGTCCATAACAATCTGCACACCCCCGTTGCCATGGCAGTTCTGAAGGCCGGTTATCCCTGCTATTCCGAAAAGCCCATGAGCGCCTCTTATGCTGACTCCAAGCTGCTGTATGACTGCGCAAAGGCCACCGGCCAGAAGCTGGCCATCCAGATCAGCTCTCTGTTCACCGGCCAGACCTACATTGCTAAGAAGCTCATTGAAGACGGCAAGCTGGGTGATATCTATCATGCCCGCGTTGCCTGCGCTTACCATCGCCGTAGAAATGCTTTCGACCGCGGTGCTCTGCGTACCTCTAAGGCATTCCAGGATGAGTGGATGGCCGGTCACGGTCAGTTTATCGACCTGGGTATCTATCACTTCGGTCAGATGCTGTTCCTGCTGGGTCTGCCTGAGCTGGATTGCGTCATGGGCAACCTGTACAGCAAGGTTCATCGCCACAATGATGCCTGGGCTGCCAGCCATCATCTGGGCGTGGAAGATATGGGCGTTGGCTATGCCAAGTTCAAGGGCGGCCTGAGCCTGGAAATGATGGAAGCTGCTGCCAGCAACATCGCAGGTCTGGACTTTGACTGCCGCGATGATAACTACATCAATGGCTCCCATGGCGGCCTGATCATCACCAAGCCCGATGCCACTGGCGGCGACATGGCTCGCCAGGGCGGCGGTTTCGGTATGCCTGCCAGCATGAGCCCCGGTCTGGTGTTCCAGGGCATGGATGAGTATGGCTTCGAAGTCAAGACTGACTATCAGGCATACTACAACCAGCAGGATCTGAAGACCTACCGTCCGGAGCTGGCCAAGTACTTCGACAACCAGCTGCATTGGTACAGCTATGTTGTCGGCGAGCTGAATGATGAGACCCGTTACGACACTCCGCTGGTCGGCCTGAATGCCAGCCTGCTGTGTGATGGTGTCATCATGTCCTCCGAACTGGGCCGCAGCGTGACTGCCGATGAGATCAAGGCAAACTCCAAGCCTCTGGCCATCTGGAAGCAGGAAACTCCCTGGGGCGTTTTCGACTACGACGCTACTTTCTAATCAAGCAATACAAAAACCCGGCTGCAATCGCAGCCGGGTTTTTTTCTTTATCTGGGATCGAACTGTTCAAAAATGATGACGCCGTTGTTATCTTCCACAAGGGCTTGCTCTTCCTTGGTACGGATGGTCCAACCAAAGACCTGCGTGCCGTAGAATCGGCGGCAGAGGGTAAAGCTGCGATCCTGCCAATCCAGAACATGGAATGCGATAAAATCGGGCTTCGTCAGGAAGTTCAGCAGCAGATTGTGAAGAAGGAACTTCAAAACGGGATGCAGCACAGCATTGTGGCGGAAGTAGTTCTCTGAAAGCTGGCCGCGCACTACTTCGGGATAGTGTTTCTTCAAGTGCAGAAGCACTCTGGGATCAAAGGATTCCAGGCAATAAAGACCCTTGTAGCTTTTCAGCTGCTTCATGACGGCATCACACAGGGTGGGAGCATTTCCGCCTTTGGTTTTCAGCTCAATAACCAAGGGAGCTTTGTTTTCAAAAATTGCAAGCACCTGCTCCAAGTGTGGGATGGGTTCATCCGTACCGTTGAGCCGATAGTAGGAGAGTTCCTCTGCCGTCAGATCGCAGATGTTTACATCCGCACCGCACAGGCGTTTTAAAGACTCATCGTGATGTACGATCAGCCTTCCGTCCTTTGAGAGGTGCACGTCCAACTCAGCTCCGAAGCCTTCTTTGGCGGCACGACGGAACGCACCCAAAGAGTTTTCGGGAAGGGTTTCATTGTGGTAACCCCGGTGGGCATAACGCCATTGTTTCAGTTCCTGCATTTTTGCGGGAGTTTTCATGCGCGGCATCAGCACCAGAAGCCATACAAGCGCCAGAAAGGCAAGAATTGAGACAATCCAGAGAAGAATGACCATAAGTTAATCCTCCGTGTTGAAGGTCTCCAGCATAGTCTGCGGCTTGGCGGGCTTGTTATCGCCGTGCTTGACAGCATACATGGTCAGGAAAGCCAGGAAGACAAACACGGTGCCGTAGGGGAATAGAGTGGTCATACCCATCTTGTCCATCAGCAGGCCGGAGAGGTAGGGAGTGGCGGTCTGGGCGGCCATGCTGGCGGTGTAGTAGTAGCCGGTGTAGCGGCCCACGTCGCTGCCGGTGGCAAGTTCGACTACCATGGGGAAGCTGTTGACGTTAATCATGGCCCAGCCAATGCCGGCCAGAGCGAACAGGGCAGACATTAGAGCCAGCGGACTGCCGGCGCGCAGGAAGGAAGCCACCAGAAAAGCGGCGCCCAGGAAGATGATGCCGATCTGGATGCATCTCTTACGGCCGATTTTCGAAGACAGGAAACCGACCGGAATGTAGGAAACAATGGCAGCGCCCTGGGCAATGAGCAGCGTGGTGTTATAGTCCAGATTCAGGATGCTGCCGGCATAGACGGAGTACTTCGTCGTGACAGCGTTGTAGCCCATGAACCACAGCATGACGGACAGAAGCAGCAGCATCAAGGAGCGGCGCTGGCCTTTCTCCAATTTTTTACCTTTTCCCTTGGGCTCTTCTTCCTCCAGAAGAAGCTGCTGAGACTGCTGCTCCATTTCCAGGGCCCATTCGGGCTCCTTAACCTTGTGGATAAACAGCAGCAGGGCAATGACCATAATGGCAGCCACAATCAGGAAAAAGGGAATGTAGCTCATCAAGGCGTTTTTCACTTTGCCGGTACCGAAGGCGATTCCCAGCACCAGAACGAGAATACCACCCAGTGTGCCCATCAGGTTGATCACAGCGTTGGCCTTGCTGCGCAGGGGTTTAAGGGTCACATCCGGCATCAGCGCCACTGCAGGCGAACGGAACGTGCCCATGGCGAAGAGAATAAACAAGAGAATCACGATAAAGATAACCAGGGGAACTGGGTTCTGATCCGTGATAAGACGGGCATAGGCCTGGCGGGCGGGCGTCACATAGTCGGTATACTCCTTGGTGCCCATCTCGATGGCGGTGAATTCATCCTGGGAGAATTCGTCCTGGATGACAACCTTGTCGCCGTCCGGCGTCATGATGGTCAGGTCGGCATCATACAGGGTTTGCGCAGCGGTGGGGTTGTCAAGCTCAACAGGCGTGAGCTGCTTGAGCTGCAGAAGATCCGCAATGCCGAGGGTAATCAGCAGGACAACTGCGATGATCGTGCCGCAGAGAATGAAGGGCGTTCTTCTGCCGCGACGGAAATGGCAGCGGTCCGAGATTGCGCCGAACAGGGGCAGCAGGAACAGGGCCAGAATATTGTCGATGCCCATAATCAGGCCGGATGCGCTCTGGGACAGGCCGAACTTGTCCGTCAGGATCTTCGGGATAATGCTGTCATAGGCCTGCCAGAAAGCACAAATCAGGAAAAATGCGAAGCCGACATAAATGGTTCTCTTATAATTGAGCTTCATAGTTGCCTCCGTTTTCAAGGCAGGTGAGTACCTGCCGGATATTCTCAAATACGTAGCTTGGCTTGGTTTCGCTTTCTTCTAAGGTTTGCAGGGTGGATTCGCCGGAGAGAACAAGGATCGTGTCGATGCCTGCATTCACGCCGCAGGCGATGTCGGTGTAAAGGCGATCGCCAATAAGAATGGTCTGTTCCGGCGCAATGCCGCAGGCGTTCATTGCCAGCAGCGCCATCTCAGGCTGGGGCTTGCCGATCACAAGAGGTCTGCGCCCGGTGGCGCGGAAGAGCATTTCACACACGCTTCCGCAGTCTGGAACGTAGCCGTACCAGGTGGGGCAGACCCAATCGGGATTGGTGGCGATGAAGGGGACGCCACGGTTTAGAAGGATGCAGGCGTCCTCCAGTTTCTGGAAGGTGAGCTCCGTATCAAAGCCGCAGAGAAGCACATCCACCTCATCGCTCAGTTGGTCTGTAACACGAAAACCGACATCTCGGAGTTGCTTTTTAAAAGAGTTTGTACCAAAGACATACAGCAGCTTATCCTGAAAACCGTTCTTCAGATACTCGGCAGTTGCGTCCACAGAGGTGAAAAAGTCAGATGCAGTAGAATCAATTCCCAGACGCTGCATTTTTTCCACATAGCTTTCTACGCCCTTGGAAGAGTTGTTCGTCAAAAACAGATACCGTCCGCCGATTTGTTTCACATGGTTCAAGAAGTCTTTGGTGCCGTCAAAGAGCTCCTCATCCAGATACAAGGTGCCGTCCATATCCAGAAGAAAGAGCCGTTTTTCAGAAAGGGGAGACATAGCAGGTCCTCCTGTTGTATACTGCATCTATTCTATCAGATTCTTTGGGAAAATGCACCATATATTTCACTTTGACTTCACGGCAATCAGCCGTTACAATAAGAAAAACGAAGGGAGGCCGGGAAGTGGAAAAAAATCGATTGAAGATCCTGCCGCAGAGACTTCTCGGCTGGTATGAAACCGCAGCCAGGGACCTGCCATGGCGTGTAGATCGGGTGCCGTATCATGTATGGCTTTCGGAGATTATGTTGCAGCAGACCCGTGTGGAGGCGGTTAAGCCTTATTATGCTCGTTTTCTTGCTGCGCTGCCCACGATCCAAGATCTGGCAAACGCCCCGTATGAGCAGGTGCAGAAGCTCTGGGAGGGTCTCGGTTATTATTCCAGAGCCCGGAATCTTCAGAAAGCAGCACAGGTCATCTGCCAAGAGCACAATGGCGTGTTTCCGACGGAATATGAAAGCATTCGCGCTCTGCCCGGAATTGGTGATTACACAGCGGGAGCAATCAGCTCCATTTGTTTTGAAATGCCGACTCCTGCGGTGGATGGAAATGTTCTTCGTGTGATCTCCCGGCTGTGCGCCATGCGCGAATGTGTGGACGAGCCGAAGGTGAAGCGCGCAGTTACGGATGCACTGCGAGCCGTTTACCCCGAAGGGAGCTGCGGCAGCTTTACCCAGAGTCTGATGGAGCTGGGGGCAACGGTTTGCCTTCCCAACGGTGCGCCGAAATGCGAAGCGTGTCCTTTAAAGGATGATTGCCGTGCGTATTTGGAACACAACGTTGCGTCGTTCCCGGTGCGAAAGACCAAAAAAGGACGCAGAGAGGAAGAACTGACGCTGTTTCTTCTGTACTGTGACGGAAAGCTTGCCTTACGCAAGCGCCCGGGCAGCGGATTGCTGGCAGGCCTGTGGGAGTTTCCCTATGTATTGGGCACACTGCAGACCGACTCTGCCTTGCAGGCCGTTCGGGATTTCGGTTGTGAGCCGGTGAATTTGCGCTCTGTGCGTGAAAAAGGACACGTTTTCACCCATGTGGAGTGGAAGATGCGCGCTTATGATCTTGATGTGCGCGCAATTGACGATGACCTTGTCTGGGTAACGAAAAAGCAACTGCAGGAGGAATACGCCTTGCCCACGGCATTCCGTCAGTTTTTGGCAGAATAAAAACCGTCCGATTTGAAGTCGGACGGTTTTTGTTATTTCAGGTTTTCCAGAGCATTACGCAAGGCTTCTTCAGTGACAGCGCCGATCTGATAGGCTTCCAGATAGCCGTCGGATGAGATCAAAACCGTCAAAGGAATGGAATTGGCGCCATAGATGGAGGCCGCCTGCAGGGTGGTGTCAAAGTAGACAGGGAAAGAGTAGCCGTTTTCTTCCAAAAAGGCTTTGACTCCTTCAACGGTTTCCTGGTACCCGTCGGTGACGTTTACCATCATGAACTGGACTTTTCCATCATACTCCTTGCTCAGTTTGTCAAAGGCGGGCAGTTCGGATTTACATGGGCCGCACCAGGTTGCCCAGAAGTTGAGCACAACGGGTTTGCCTGAAAAATCGAATAGATTGACAGCATTTCCGTCCCCGTCAAAAACCGTGAAGTCAACAGCCGGGATATCGTTTTCGTCGCGTACCGGTGCCTCGGGAGTCTGATAGCGTTCCGAGAGATAACGGTAGGCAAACAGAGCACCAAAGAGCAGAGCGACACAAAGAACTGCAAATAGAATCAAATGTATTTTTTTCTTTTTCATATGTTCACCTCAGGTAAAGAGTGAAAGGAAGGCATTCATCATGCCCAACATCATCAGGATGCCGATGACAATGAGGAAGATGCCGCAAATAAGATTGATAATCCGGTAATTGCGTTTGATAAAACTGAATGCACCGCGGAGTTTGTCGATCAGCACCGCACTGAGCAGAAACGGGATTCCAAGTCCCAGAGAATAGCAAAGCAGCAGCAACGCACCCACAGCAACACTGCCGGAAGTGGAAGCCAGCATCAGGGCAGAGCCTAAAAAAGCGCCAACACAGGGAGTCAGACTGACGGAATAAATTACACCGAACAGAAAAGCGGAGAAAACGCCGGTAATCTCTTGTCTGTGCTGAACACCGCGCAGGAATCGCAGAGGGATTATTTCCAGGTAGCTTAGGCCGAATAATACAACAACAGCACCACAGACGATATTGACGATATTATCATATCGGGCGAGGAAGCGGCCAACCGCACCGGAGAATACACCCAGTAGGGTAAACACCACGGTAAATCCCAGCACAAAGCTGACTGAGCGAAGGAGAGTTCGCTGCTTTTGATCGGCGCCACCGGCAAAATAGGAAATGTAGAGCGGCAGCATGGGCAGCATACAGGGTGAAATGAAGGAGATAAAACCCTCCAGAAAAGTAATCAGGTATTGCAACCAAAAACCTCCTTTGTTTGTATGTTTATCTAAGTATAGCAGAAGATCTGAATAAAAGCTAGTGGAAAAAAAGAAAAGTCAGGCCGGGCCTGACTTTTCTATGTAATGGTTTCATTGGGGTCAAATAAGCTTGCACTCATGGCGGAAATCTCATATGCTGTGCGGCGTTCGGAACCGTTTTCCAGTTGCTTTTGATAGTCTCTGCTTTGCAGACGGCCCTCCACCTGCAGCATGGTTCCCACACTCAGCTGCGACGTTTCCTTTGCGGTTCTTCCCCAAAGAATGACGGGCAGGTAATCGCTGCGGTGATAGGCGCGATTTACCGCCAGCATCACATCGCAAATCTCTCGCCCAAGGGGCGTGCGGCGATAGATCGGCACCTTACAGATGGTTCCCGTCAGACAGACCAGATTCTCGGGCTCGTCATCACAAAGGCTGATGCTTTCCGCGTAGACATAAATGACCAGTCTGCGGCCGGAATCGGAGCGGTTGTTGAAGGAGCGGATTTGACCAACGATCTGCAAGATACCGCCTTCCAATTCAGCCTTTTCCATCACGTCTTGTGCAGCGATCACCGGCAGAGTATCTTCAGCACCGGAAAGGCGCGGAACCAAAAGCGAGAAACGATAAAACGCTCGACCGTGATTCTCGTGCGATAATTCCGGCTTCTCATGCAGGAATCCGCGTAGAATGATATGATTAACTCGTGTGTCCATTCTCCCACCTCGTAACTTACTTGTATGGGAGAATATATTCGGCGGCAGATTCCTTTAGAACCGGTCATCTGCCACGGCGGGATGTCGGTTTAGAAGAACTCCTTTTCGTAGGCTTGGCGGCAGGGGGAGTTTTCTTTTGGGGAGCTGCACCGCGGGCAGTCCCGGAAGGTGTTCTTGTGTCCTTCTTCTTCGGCGGGCGTGGAGCCGGAGCATTGCGGAATTCCTTCGGCATTTTGTCACGAACCAGGCACTTGGGGCCGCTGCCGATCAGATCCTCGCGATGGGCTGCCTTGAGCGCCTCATGAACCAGGTGGAAGTTCTTGGGATTGCGATACTGGATCAGCGCGCGCTGCATGGCTTTCTCATGGGGATCTGTTGCCACATAGACCTTCTGCATGGTTCTGGGGTCGTAGCCGGTGTAGTACATGACTGTGGAGACAGTGGACGGAGTGGGGTAGAAGTCCTGCACCTGCTCGGGAGAGGCGTGGGTATCGCGCAGATACTCAGCCAGAGCAATGGCGTCCTCCAGCGTGGAACCGGGATGGCTGGACATCAGATAGGGCACCACATACTGGTTTTTATTGTAGCGGCGGTTCAGCGCAGCGTACTTTTCCAAGAAACGACGGTAAACCGCATTGTTGGGCTTGCCCATCAGCTTCAGAACGCGATCAGAAATATGCTCGGGCGCCACTTTCAGCTGGCCGGAGATGTGGTGCTGTACCAGTTCCCGGAAGAAGGTGTCGTCTTTATCGCAGAGCAGGTAGTCAAAGCGAATACCGCTGCGCACAAAGACTTTTTTCACACCGGGCAGGGCACGGAGCTTTCGCAGAAGCTCCACATAATCCGAGTGATCCGCCACCAGGTTCTTGCATGGGGTGGGGAAGAGGCACTGTCTGTTTTTGCACACGCCTTTCTCCATCTGCTTTTCGCAGGCGGGCGCACGGAAATTGGCGGTCGGTCCGCCCACGTCGTGGATATAACCTTTGAAATCGGGGTCACGAATTAAGATTTCGGCTTCCTTAAGAATAGATTCATGGCTTCTGGACTGGATAATACGGCCCTGATGGAAAGTCAGCGCGCAGAAGCTGCACGCGCCAAAGCAGCCGCGGCAGGATGTGAGGCTGAATTTGATCTCTTCAATGGCGCTCACTCCGCCAAGCTTTTCGTAGCTAGGATGATAGGTGCGGGTGTAGGGCAGGTCATACACATCATCCATTTCCATCTGGGTTAGAGGATAACTGGGCGGATTCTGCACCACGTATTCGTGTTCGCCGTAAGGCTCCACCAGAACCTTGGCGGTGAAGGGATCCGTATTCTGACTCTGGACAGCGAAACTCTCGGCATAGGCCTTTTTGTTGCTGCTCATTTTGTCATAAGAAGGCAGAAGAAGATAATCGGGAATATCATCCAGATGCTTTGTTTTGTAAACGGTGCCGCGCAGGAAGGTCAACTCTTCTGCCAGAAGGCCGCTGTTCAGGGCGTCGGCGACTTCGACAATGCTCTTTTCACCCATACCATAGAGGACCAGATCCGCCTGGGAATCCAAAAGGATCGAGCGCTTGAAGGAATCGGACCAGTAGTCATAATGGGCCATGCGGCGCAGGCTGGCCTCAATGCCGCCGATGATGATGGGCTTTTTTGGCCAGCTGCGGCGGATTAAGTTGCTGTAGACCACGCTGGCATAATCGGGGCGCTTGCCCATTACGCCGCCGGGGGTGAAGGCATCGAATTTGCGGCGGTGCTTGGTGACAGAATAGTGATTGACCATCGGATCCATGTTGCCGCCACTGATCAGAAAGCCGAGACGGGGTTCACCGAGGATGTTGATGGAATTGGGGTTCTTCCAATCCGGCTGGGAGATGATGCCGACGCGGTACCCATGGGCCTGCAGCACACGGCTGATGATCGCCGGGCCAAAGGACGGATGATCCACATAAGCATCGGCGATCACATATACAAAATCACACTGATCCCAGCCGTAGTCCTGCATATCCTTGCGGCTGATGGGAAGAAAATCGTTCATTGGGCACCTCTTCTGCTGTAAACGCTATTTTTTTCATTATACCAAAAAAGGCCGGGGAGTGGAAGTGGCAGTATTTCGTCATTGTGCATCCCTGAATATACATAGAAATGTGAATGTTATGAATATTTATACAAAATAAAAATTTCTTTGCCTTTGGAATTGACAAAATAGAATGGAGGTGTTAAAGTATTGCCTGTATAAATTTCCGTTTTATATACGGATTCAATTGGAGGAACAACATTATGAAAAAGTTTACCAAGATTTTCGCCTTGGTGCTGGCTGTGGCCATGATTCTTTCTCTGGCTGCCTGCGCCAAAGCGCAGAAGAATGATTACAACCTGATGACTGCCGGTGTCCTGTCTGTTGGCCTGGAACCCACTTATCCTCCCTTTGAGGAAGTCGCTTCCGATGGCACCACCCTGATCGGCTATGACATCGACCTGGCCAAGGCTCTGGGTCAGAAGCTGGGCGTTGAAGTCAGCTTCGTCTCCACTTCCTTTGACGGCATCTTTGCCGGCCTGGGCAAGCAGTATGACGTGGTCATCTCCGGCGTTACCATCAACGAAGAGCGCAAGGCTGAGATGCTCTTCTCCACTCCGTACATATCCAACTATCAGGCCATCGTTGCCAGAAAGGACTCCGGCCTGACTGCCAGCTCCCTGAACGACCTGACCGGCAAGTCCGTCTCTGTCCAGAAGGGCACTACTTCCGATGAGCTGCTTAGCGACCTGATCGAAACCGGTTCCATCACCGATGTCACCAATGTTTCCATCGAGAGCGTCGTTGCTGCTCTGAGCATGGTTTCCAACGGCGAAGTTGATGTTTGCCTGCTGGACAGCACCGTTGCCAATGTCTATGTTGGCCGCGATGAGTCCCTTGAGATCATCTACACCGACGATCAGGAACCCGAACAGTTCGGTGTTGCCATCGAAATGACCAACACCAAGCTGCAGGAGGCCATCAACAAGGCTATGGCTGAGCTGGAGGCTGAGGGCTTCTTCGAAGAGAGCATTGCTACCTGGTTCGGTTAATTCAACGATTTGATAATGCGGGTTTGGCACATGGCATGGCCTTGTGCCAACTCGTTTTATCTGGAGGAAAGGAAATCTCATGAGCAAATTCGCTGCGTTTGGCCTCTGGCTGAAAGGCCTGGGCTCAAAACTCATTCATGTGGGCGCATGGAAGAAAAAGACGAAGATCGTAACAGTTGTTGTGTTGGTTGCAATCATTCTTTGCTGCGTACTCGCTGCCCTCAGACCCAGTGAGGAAGCGATGATCAACAATGCATCCGAACAAATGCAGGAGATGCTGCGCCAGGACGAGCAATCCACCCGTAAGCGCGTCATCACTACTTATAATTCGCTGTTTGTGGTCAACTATGTCTCCTTCAGCTATACCGGTGCCGATGCCTTCTCTGAGCAGTATCTGGGCTTTGCCGGCCAGGTGTTTGACGCCACCGTGACTGATGACTGCACCTTCGGTGTAAAGGTTGCAAACTTCTTCGGCAAACTGGTCAACTATACATACCGCATGCTGGGCGTGAAGCAGAGCATTCTCTACGGTGTCAAGCTTACCATTGTGCTGACCGCCACCACTGTTCTGACGGGTCTTCTTTTGAGCGTATTCCTGGCTCTGGGCAAGATCTCCAAGAATAAGATCATCAACAAGATCTGCAGCGCCTACATTTTCTTCTTCCGCGGCACGCCGCTGCTAATCCAGCTGCTGTGCATCTATTTTGCTGTGCCCGGTATCTTCGGCTTTGCGTGGGTGGATTTGTTCCGCGCCATCGCCGGTACCGAAGCGGTCTACTGGGGTGCCTTCCTGGCTGCCTACATCAGCTTCTCTCTGAACTCCGCGGCTTACTGTGCCGAGATCGTCCGTGCGGCCATTCTGTCCATCGACAAAGGCCAGCATGAGGCTGCCAAGGCCCTGGGCATGTCCTACGGCCAGACCATGAGCCTGGTTATCATCCCGCAGTCCATCGGCCGTCTGATCCCGCCCATTGCCAATGAGTTCATCATGATTCTGAAGGATGCCTCTCTGGTGTTCGCCATCTCTCTGATGGATGTGACCACCATTTCCAAGAATATCATGGTGTCGGAAGGCTCTTTCCTGGTCTATTTCCCGGCCCTTGTGATTTACCTGATCATCACGGCGGTGTTCTCTGCTGTTTTCAACAAGCTGGAAGAGCGCTTCTCGCGCTATGTCTGAGGAGGGAACCAAATGGCGATTTTAAGAACGGAACATGTGAGCAAGAGCTTTGGTTCTCTTGAAGTTTTGAAGGATATCAATCTCACCGTCGAAGCAGGCGAGGTGATTTGCATCATCGGCCCTTCCGGTGCCGGTAAGTCCACCTATCTTCGCTCATTAAATCAGCTGGAGAAGATTACCAGCGGCAAGATTTTTATTGAGGATCAGCTGTTCCTGCACCGTGAAGACGACAAGACCGTTGAACGTATTGACGCTGAAAAACAGAAGGAACTCCTTCTGGAAATGGGCATGGTGTTCCAGCGCTTCAACCTGTTCCCCCATAAGACGGTACTGGAGAATGTCATGCTGGCTCCTGTGAAGGTGAAAAACATCCCTGTGGAAGAGGCCGAAGCGATGGCAAGAGAACTGCTGGATCAGGTGGGCCTGCTGGATAAGGCCGACGAGTATCCCAACCGTCTGTCCGGCGGTCAGCAGCAGCGTGTGGCCATTGCCCGCGCTCTTGCGATGCAGCCGAAGATCATGCTCTTTGACGAGCCGACTTCCGCCCTGGACCCTGAGCTGGTCGGCGAAGTTCTGAACGTTATGAAGCGTCTGGCTGCCGATGGCATGACGATGCTTGTTGTCACCCATGAGATGGGCTTTGCCCGTGAGGTGGCCGACCGCGTGGTCTTCATGGTGGATGGCATCCTGGCTGAGGATGGTCCTCCCGAGGAAGTTTTTTCCAATCCCAAAAACGAAAAATGCCGCCAGTTCCTGGCCAGCATTCTGTAAGATGAATAAAAAAGCAGCACACCAAGCGGTGTGCTGCTTTTTTGTTATTCGGTTTCTTCTTCGTCCGTTGGTTCATCGGGTTCTGCGGGAGGATGATCCAGGATGTAGGTGGGATCGTAATTGACGATGATGCCTGTTTCGGTCAACTCCTGCACATCGGCAAGCGGATTGCCAAAGGCGTTGACCTCCACAAGGCAGGTGCAGTACATAAGATAGGAGATGTCCGCCAATTCATTGTAGTCCATGCTGAGAAGATTCAGACGGAACAGATCACACACGCCGGCGGCATCCGTGATCTGATTGTGGTTGACAGAGATGCTCTGCAGAACGCAATCCTCGTGGAAGTAGGGCAGTTCAGTGATAAGATTGTGGTCGGCGTTCAGGGTGGACAGACTCAGCATATCCGCCATGAATGAGATATCCGCAATCTGATTATTAGACACGTTCAGATGCTTGAGTTCATTGAGCCCAGACAGGATTGAGATGTCAGTAAGTGCATTGCCGGAAAGGTTCAAATCGGTCAGACCAGGCATGTTTTCAATGAATCGCAAATCGCTAACGCCGCAGCCGGACAGAGACAATTTCTCAAGATCATGAAGCGTGTACAGCGCATCGGTGTTCTTCAGCAGGTTGTTGTTCAGATCCAATTCCTTAAGACCGGTGAGCGAAGAGAGGGAAGAGATATCTGTGATGGCATTGCCGGACAGATGCAATGCCGTGAGCTCTGTGAGACGGGAGAGGGCAGAGATGGTAACAATGCTGTTATCAGCCAAGTCAAGAACCTTCAGCTGCGTCAGGCCCTGCAAAGAGCTGACGTTGGCAACGCCGCAGCCGGAGAGATTGAGTTCCTTCAAGGAGGTAAGAGAGCTGATGGCAGTCAGGTCGGCGGTGTCCAGATGGCAGCCGGACAGATCCAGACTCTGCAGTTTTTTCAACTGAGTCAAGGGGGCGCAGTCGATCTTTCGCTGATCGTGAAGAGACAGAACAGCGAGATTTTCAAAATAATGCAGATCCACCAGGGATGCAACATCCTCCGGCAGATACAGCGCCTGGATATCCCAAAGCTGATCGGTGGTGATGCGCTGTTCTTTTTCAAGATCCAGAATGTAACGAACCCAGGCGTCCATGCCGGCATCCTCAAACACAGCTTCTGTCACCACGTGTCCGATGGTGTACACGCCGTAGGCAGCACGGCTGACAAGTCCGGCATCGGAGACAACCAGTGCGTAGATCTCCGTTGTGCCATCGCCTAGGGTAATGGCCTGTTCATAGGGTTCGTCCAGGCAGGGATACGAGCCGGAGGAAGCAAGGAAAGCGTTTCCGTCATCGTACTGCAGCGAAAGTTCAAGATGGGTATTATAGCTTCCGCTTTCTGCGCTCAGAACAGGAGTAGCAGGACGAAGGGCATCCAATTCGGCACGGACTGCTTCGTCGGAAATGCGGTTGAGCATCTGCTCTGCGTCATAGAGCTTACCCTGCTGCACATATACGCGGCTGAGGGCCTTGTAAAGGCCACTGTCATCGGGGCGTTTTGAGATCATGCTGACCAGTGTATATTCTGCTTTTGTATAATTGCCGGAAAGAGCATAGGCGTTGGAAAGACTCAGGGCAATCGACGGATTGCGAGGGGAAAATCGTGCCGCATAGGTGTAGTATTGGATTGCTTTCTCGTAGTTTGTTTCTACCAATTGCTTTTCAGCATAGGTTTCCAGCAAAGCAGCAACATCATCAGAACGATAGGTCACGGTATAGAAAATACCACCCAGGATTGCGAGGATCAAAATCAGGGGGATTATAATGGCAAAAGCACGTTTCATGGTACGGCTCCAATTCTATAAGATCCTGACTATTATATAAAAAGGTACAAAAGCTGTCAAGCAAACTCGGTATTTGTCGATATCGGGAGAAGCGATAAAAAAACCCCGATGAAGATCATCGGGATTTTTTGAAGCATTATTATTCACGCTCTGCCAGATCAAGATAACGCTGGGTGGGCATGATGGCGCGGTAGGCAGGACGGATGATTCTTCCGCCGGTCATGACTTCTTCGATGCGATGGGCGCACCAACCAGTGATACGAGCAATGGCAAAGATTGGGGTGTAAAGCTCCTGAGGAATGCCCAACATCTGATAGACAAGGCCTGAGTACATATCCACATTGGCGCACAGGGGCTTATATTTGCCCGTGACTTCGGTAAACAGGTTGGGGCTCAGACGCTCAATGGCTTCCATCAAATGCAGTTCGTCCAGGAAACCGGTGGTTTTTGCCAGGGAACGGGCAGAGTTTTTCAGCACAATGGCACGGGGATCGGATTTTGTGTAGATGGCATGACCCATGCCGTAAATCAGGCCGGTGCCGTCGCCGGCTTCCCGACGCAGAATGCGACGCAGATAGTTGGCGATTTCCTCATCGTCTGTCCAATCCTTAACATTTGCTTTGATCTCTTCAAACTGACGCATGACCGCAGCGTTGGCGCCGCCGTGCTTGGGCCCCTTCAGAGAACCAATGGCTGCTCCGATGGCGGAATAGGTATCCGTGCCGGAAGAGGAGAGCACGCGGCAGGAGAAAGTGGAGTTATTACCGCCGCCATGTTCGGCGTGCAGAACCAGACACATATCCAGAAGCCTTGCTTCTTCCTCGGTAAATTTGGAATCTTCACGCAGCAGATGCAGGAAATTCTCTGCCAGGCTGTAGCCGTGCACCGGACGATGCAGGTACAGGCTTTCGTGATCAAAGTAGTGGCGCTTAACGGAATAGGCGTTGGCTACAATAATCGGGAACCGGGCAATGAGCTCAAAGGACTGACGCAGCATGTTTTCCAAAGCGATGGAATCAGGATCCGGATCGGAAGAATACAGGGCCAGCACGCTGCGGCTCAACTTGTTCATGACATCATGGCTGGGATGCTTGATGATCATGTCCTCGGTGAAGTTACTGGGAAGCTCCATAAACTCATAGAGCGTCTCGCGGAACTCTTCCAGCTCGGAAGCCGTGGGCAGCTTGCCCAAAAGAAGGAGGTAGGCAATCTCCTCAAAACCGAAGCGGCCGTCGCGGGTAAAACCGGAGATCAGCTGGGTCACGTCATAACCGCGATAGGTCAGACGACCGTCCATGGCAGCCTTTTCGCCGTCAATGATGGCGTAGCCGGTGACATTGCCGATCTGGGTGTAGCCGACCATAACGCCGCTGCCGTCAGAATTGCGCAGACCACGCTTGACGCGGTCATTTTCGCGCGGATCCTGAATCAACGCATAGACACTGCTGTAATCCTCGGAGAGTTTATGTATGAAATTAGTTGCGTTTGCGCTTGCGTGAGTAGTTTCTTGCATGGTAGCGCCTCCCGGCAGGATTTTAAAGGAATTATAGCACGAACATAATGCAGAGTCAACGGAATAATATGATGAAATCCCGTGAAAAATTCGGGATATTTTGTACAGCTTGAAGGTGTAACATGAAACTCAAAATCATAAAATTTGCAAGTTTTTTAATTATGCTTGCATTCTTGTTACAGAATCTGTCGGGATGCAGCGAAAAAAGGTCGGTGGCACTTCCGGCGTCGATTCATCCTTACGAGGTTCCGGAACAGCAGAACACTGATGAAGAATGGCAGGAAGGGTTTGATGAGCGGAAGGTGCTTTCCGTTAAAATTGACGGAAAAGTGCAGAATATCTCCCTAAAGCATTATCTGATCGGTGTTCTACAGGGGGAACTGCCCGCAACGTTCTCACTGGAAGCTATGAAAGCGCAGGCGGTTGCAGCAAGAACTGTTGCGCTGAAAAAGGTGAATGCCGGCGTGGAGCTCTGTGATGATCCGAACTGCTGCCAGGCCTTTGTGCAGATGCAGCCTGTTGCGCAACATGTGATTGATGCTGTGGAGCAAACGGATGGAGAAGTTCTGGTATATGGAGAAGAACTGATAGAAGCGGTGTATTTTTCCTGCTCTGGCGGAATGACGGAGGCAGCGGCAGATGTTTGGGGAAATGAGGTAGCATATCTGCAGCCAGTTGTGTCCTTAGGTGAGGAAGAGGCTCCGCGATTTGAGCAAACAGTTACGATCCCACGGAAGATGTTCTTACAAACGCTGCAGAAAGCTGCACCTGAAATTAGGGCGGACTTACAGATCGGTGAGCCAATTTTGACTGCAGGCGGCGGCGTGAAGGCCATCGAAATTGGAGGTGTTGTGTTCACCGGTGTGCAGCTGCGCAGCTTGTTTTCTTTGCAGTCCACGAATTTTGAGATTACGGAAAACGAATTGTCTGTTCGCATTCATTGTTTGGGATTTGGCCACAGAGTGGGAATGAGTCAGTACGGGGCCCAGGCCATGGCCGAGGGCGGCGCGGACTACCGCAAGATTCTGTCATATTATTACAACGGAACACAAATAAAAAAGCAGTCCTGAGGAAATCCTCAGGACTGCAAAAATGAAGTCTTACAGAAGGTTCAAAATGAAAGCCAGAACGACGAAGACCAGAGCAACCCACTTGGTCATACGAGCCAGAGTGGCGTCCAGGGTCTTGGACTTGGCCTTGCTCATGAAAGCGTCAGCAGCGCCGGCGATGGCACCGGACAAGCCAGCGGACTTGCCGGACTGCAGCAGAACGACGGCAATCAGGAACAGGGAAGCGATGACTTCGACGATGGTCAGAATAACAGTAAGAGCTTGCATAATATCCTCCGTAACGCATTAGCGCTGCCGCGTTTCCGGCCGGCGGCGGGCCAAATCAAGCCATAATTGGCAAAATACTCATAACCATGCTATATTAGCACAGCTTTCTTATAATTTCAAGCCTTATTTTTCTCTCCGTTGGCCAGCTGGGTGAGATAAGCGTTGATGAAGCCGTCAATCTCGCCATCCATGACCGCGTTGATGTTGGAACTCTCAAAGCCGGTGCGGGTGTCCTTGGCCAAGGTGTAGGGCATGAAGACATAGGAGCGGATCTGGCTGCCCCATTCAATCTTCTGCTGAACGCCCTTGATATCGGAGATCTTGTCGTACTGCTCGCGCTCTTTGATCTCAACGAGCTTGGAACGCAGCATCTTCAAGCACCATTCTTTGTTCTGGAACTGGCTGCGCTCCTGCTGGGAGGCAACAACGATGCCGGTGGGTTTGTGGATGATTCGGACAGCAGAGGAAGTCTTGTTGATGTGCTGGCCGCCGGCACCGGAGGAGCGGTAAACCTGCATTTCAATATCTTCCGGACGAATTTCAACTTCCACGCTGTCATCAATTTCGGGAATGACTTCAATTGCGGAGAAGCTGGTGTGACGGCGGCCCGAGGAGTCGAAGGGGGAGACACGGACCAGGCGGTGCACGCCGTGCTCGCTCTTCAGAAGACCATAGGCATTCTCGCCCTCGATCTGGATGTCAGCGGACTTCAGACCGGCTTCGTCACCATCCTGGTAGTCCAGAATGGTATACTTAAAGCCGTGACGCTCGGTCCAGCGAGTGTACATGCGGTAGAGCATCTCGCACCAGTCCTGGGCTTCCGTGCCGCCAGCGCCCGCGTGGAAGCTCACAAGGGCGTTGTTGCGATCATATTCGCCGGAGAGCAGGGTCTCCATCTTGGCGCTTTCCATGCGCTCAGCCAGATCGGTAATGCCAACGCCCACATCTTCGAGCATAGAGTCGTCGTTTTCCTCGATGGCCATTTCACAGATGGTGAACAGATCGTCCCAATCGGCACACATTTTTTCATAAGATTCGACCTTGTTCTCCAGCTGCTTGGTGCGCTGCAGAACGGTGCGGCTGCGCTCCAGATCGTCCCAGAAGCCATCAGCGGCAGCCTGGGCGTGCAGACGTTCCAGCTCGTCCTTAGCGGAATCGATGCCGAGGTTGTCAGCCAGCTCGGCCAGGGCGGGCTTCAGGTCGTTGAGTTTAACTTTATATTCAGCAAATTCTAACATGAAATAAAACCACTTTCTCAATTAGTCCAATAGATTATAGCGGATTTTTTCCTATATGTAAAGAGCCAAAAAGGCGGCTTTTGGCCGCCTTATCGCTCACTGACCCGATACTCCTGGTCCTGGAAGATCCATTCATCCAGATCTTCCGGTGCCTCAGGCTCCTTCGGCATGGTGTTTTTATGCATGTGATCCCTCCTGTAAACGCACTATAGATCATTATATGCACAATCCTTAAAATCTTTGCCGAATGATTGACAGGAGGAATTTGTTTTTGTAAGATAGCACTGTTGAAATTTGCCCCCGTACCTCACCAGGATAGAGGGTCCGCCTCCTAAGCGGAATGTAGTGCGTTCGAGTCGCGCCGGGGGTGCCATAAAACGCCATCTTTCATTCGAAAGATGGCGTTTTTGTTCATTCGCAAAGCCGGTGCAGTGATCTGACCAGGAAAGAAACATTCTCTTCCTGCAGAACGGTATCGTGCTTGGTGTGGATTTTATCCATGTAGTAGCCAATCACGCGCATTTTCTTGAAACAAGCCACGCCGACGCCAAGCTTGAAGTTCTTCTGATCGGAAGGATAGCGGGTGTTGCAGGCACATTCAAAGAGCACCTGCTTGCCTTCTTCGGGCAGGAAAGCGGCTTTCAGCTGATCCTGGAAGATGGGCTTTGCTTTTTTATTTTGCACCAGCATGAAATAATCACCCAGGCCGACGCAGTCAAAGTTTAAGAGCAGTTTGCCCTCCAGCTCCGACTTGTGCTTCTTGGAGAACTGTTTGGAGCCTACAAGGCCCAGCTCCTCGTGGTCAAAGAGAACAAAGGCGCACTTGCTGCGAATTGTCTCGTCATGCAGCGCCTCAATGAGGGTGATGACACCGGAGGTGTTGTCGTTTGCAGTGTGCTTATTGGCCTTGCCCACCATCATCATTGCAAGATAGGCAATCAGCAGGGGATAGCAAACGGCAAAGGCCAGGGCGGGGGAATCGGTCGCCGCGCGGATCAGGCCTGCCAGGCCGCCGGCCAAAATGGCAACGGGCATGGCGATCAGAATCGCATAGAGAAAATATACCGGCGTGTTCTTGGGCGCAATAAAATTGGGGAAGGGCATCACCGGTTGGGTGTCGTAATGGGCGGTGAGAATGTACTCAGCGTTGGCAACATCGCCAATAATGATATTGCGGCTCTTAAACGTGCCGCTTTCTTCCACGGTGATCTTGTGTTCGGGCAGTTCTTTTTGTAAAAGCTCAATAAACGCCGTCTTTTGCGCCCGGGTTTTGCGCACCTGGTAGGAATCGAAAATAGTCTGGGAAAGTTCTTGCATGGTAACACCTCGCATATAAAAAGCCGCAGCTGAACACAGCTGCGACTTTATTATAGCATAGTTGTAGAAATTTGGAAACTAATATCTCGACCCTTTTTCAGCGACAAGGTCTGTGATGTAGTTCCAAAGTTCTTCACTGAAAATGATCAGATGCCGGCCCTCACTGCCAAAATACCTGCCGGTTTCTGAGTCATTGAACATCAGTCCTACGGTGCCGTCGTCCAGGCACTCGAACAGCCAGCGCTTATCCTGCCGATACAAAGCAAGGCGACAGTTATCGATACCAAATGACCCGGCCTTCTCGCGGGAGAAATCATTTTCATCCAAGGATTTGAAAATACGAACGAGCTCCTCATAATCATTTTGCGAGAGCGTGTAATTGATGCGATATACCCCGTAGTTACTGGCTGCGTCTGCCCTTTGAATCTCCTCAACCGTCAGAGTATCAACCCATTCGGAGAAAGAAGGGTAGCGATGAAAAAGACTGTCGCCACTTTCTGTACCGGTGAAAGTCCAAGCCGATGTGACCAGGATGGTTGCCAGCACAAAAATGAAGGTGATCGCTGCCGTTTTCGGCTTCTTGGCAATGAGCACAATGCGCTCTTTCAGGCTTCTTTTGCTGCCCGTCATCGTGGTGGCGGTCAAAAGAACGCCCTCGGCCCGTTTGTTCGTGCAGCTCAGGCCGATGAGAGTGCTGCCATAAGAAACTCGCTCTTCTTCGCCCAGACGGCGGATCGCGCCCTCGTCACAGGCCAGCTCTGCATCTCGGCGGCTGAGAATTGCTGCCCACCAGACCAGAGGATTGTACCAGTGCAGCGCCAGAGCCGCACAGCGAAGCGCGGACCAGATATGATCTTTGTGGTGGTAATGGGTCACTTCATGGGCAAGCACGTGCCGCAATGCGGCGGGATCTTCGGCAATTTCCTCTGTCAGGTATATGGCTGGGCGTAACAGACCGTACATGCAGGGCGTCTGCACGTGGGTAGAAATATAGAGTGGAAGAGAAAAAGAGTAATCAAATAAGATGCGGGTTCTTCGCAGCTTCCACCCAAAGAACAGATTGCTGCCAAGCAAATACAAGGCCATACAGGCAGCGCCAAGAAGCCAAATTGTTTTGAGCCACCGCCCCAAAACAACGTCCAGGGAATCCCGGAAGAAATAGGTGTGCAGGTGACTGTTACCGCTCTCAACACTGTAACCGTGTGTTTTGTAGATTGTGCCTTCGTAACCTGCTTCGGCTTGGTAATACCCCAATTCTGTGTCACGAACCGTATGGGAATGAACTTGCGTCGTGTGCATGGTATGGTCAATCGTTTCGTAGATTTCTGTTTCTGTTACTGCCTGCATCAGACTGAAGTCAGCACCGACAAGACTCATGGGCAGAGCGAGGCGTAAAAGGACGATTGCCCACAGCGCATACTGCAGCCGCAGGCTGATTTTGCCCCTGAGAATAAAGCGAAGCGCGATCACAACGAGAATCAGAACAGAGGAGGAGAGAATCCATTCAATCATGGTGCTTTTCCTCCGCCCGGCGCAGGATGGCATACAGCTCGTCGATTTCCTCCTGGCTGAAATCCTGCTTTTGCGTAATGGCGCTCATCATCATGCTGACAGAGCCGTGATAAACCCGAGAAAGAAAATCTTCTGTCTCATGCAGAATGGCGTCATCGTGACGAATGAGAGGGGAGTAGGCCTTCACGCCGTCCAGATCCTCGCAGAGGATCAACCCCTTTTCGGTCATGCGGCGCAGCATGGTAAGGGTCGTAGAGCGGCTCCAGCCTACATGTTTCGCCAAATACTCCGTTGCTTCTCTGCCTGTGCACGGGCTTTTGGCCCAAAGACATTCCATCAGCTGCCATTCAGTGGGGGTGAGATTAATGGTCGATGACATCCGAAAACTCCTTTCTTGTTTACATTGTAAACATATTATAATCTAGAGAGTTTACAATGTCAACAGGAAGATGAAAAAACAACAGGCAGTTCATAAAACTGCCTGTTGAAAGGGGTTACTCTTCAATTTCTTCCATCATGCGCATGCCTGCCGTATCGGTAACCGGAAGGGAGAACACAATGGCACCGGCAGGCGTGTGGGTGCCGGCTTCATCAATAATGGCGCGCATGATTTCGTTTTTTTGGCTGGAGCGCACCACAATAAAAACCATTTCCTTCTCAGGAACCAGGGTAACGCCCAGGAATTTATTCGCCATCTGAGAGCCGGTACCGCGGGCGTGAATCACAGTACCACCGGCGGCCTGAACCTTGCGGGCCGCGTCCATGATCTGCTCGGTATAACCCTGGTTGGCAATGGCTACAAGAAGTTCATACTTGGTTTCTTTCAAGGTCGTTTCCTCTCCTTTTGCATATTCCTGTCCGCAGGTCAGATATTCCAGCGCCTTCATTCCGCCGATGCTGCTCAGAGGAATGGTGAAAGCAATGCCGATACCGGGAATATCGATGTTCATTTTCAGGCGGAGCTGACGCTTGAGATCTTTCCATGTGGAGTCGGTAATGATATGGAAAATTACACTTTTTTCCGAACCGTCCAGGCCGAAATAGTCCAGAATTTCACTCGAAGCCGTACCGGTGCCCACTGTAATGAAACTGATGGGAAGATTTTCCTGTTCATAGAAGTTCGAAAACTTCTTGGTCATATTTCGGCTGGCAATGGTGACCAGCATATAAAGTTCACTCATTGGTCAGCCTCCTTTACAGCTCGATAATAGCCCAGTCCAGTTCGCCGGAAACCAGGGAAACACGCTCTTGCTTGCGATTTTTGATGACATGAATCACACCCATGATCTGAATGGTGATCAGCGGTGTCATAGCGACCATGGCGACCACGCCAAAAGCATCCGAGGCAAGATTACCGCCCACTGCGACGCAGGCACCTTGCGCCAGCGGCAGCAGGAAGGTTGCAGTCATGGGGCCGGAGGCAACGCCGCCTGAGTCAAAGGCAATCGCGGTGAAGATCTTAGGAACCACATAGGAAAGACCCAGCGCAATGGCGTACCCGGGGATCAGGAACCAGAGGATCGAGATGCCCGTCAGCACACGGATCATAGCTAAGGCAACGGAAACTGCAACGCCCACAGAGAGGCTGATGCCCATGGCCTTAGCGGAAATGGCGCCGTCGGTGATCTCTTCAACCTGGTGGTTCAACACGTAAACGGCAGGCTCAGCTTTGACAATAAAGAAGCCGATCAGTGCGCCGATGGGAATCAGCAGATAGCGATATGCGGAGCTAGCAAGCACATTTCCCAGGTAAGTGCCGGCAGGCATAAAGCCGACATTCGCGCCGGTGAGGAACAGAACCAGGCCGATGTAAGTATAAACAAGGCCGATGACGATCTTGCCCAGGGTCTTCTTGCGAAGTTTCAGTGAAAATACCTGGAACAGGCCGAAGAAAACAATGATCGGCAGAAGGGAAATAGCGATCTCCTTCATGTAGTGGGGGATCTCATGAGAGAACATGTTCCACAGATCCACCGTATCGTTCAGCTGCAGATCCACGATGGGCTGCACATTGCTTTTGGACGGATGAAAGATCAGGCCCAGAACCAGAACGGCAAGAATCGGACCGATGGAGCAAAGGGCTACCAGACCGAAGCTGTCGTCTGCAGCATTTTTATCGTCACGAATGGCTGCGATACCAACGCCCAGGGCCATGATGAAGGGAACCGTCATGGGACCCGTAGTCACGCCGCCGGAATCGAAGGCAATTGCCCGGAAATCGGGAACAACCAGGAACAAAAGGCCAAAGGAGATGATGTAAAACACAACCAGCAGAGTTCTGAGAGGGATGTTCAGCAGCATACGCACAATGGCGACCACCAGGAACATGCCCACGCCCACGGCAACAGCCAGGATCAGCATGGTATTGGGAATGGAAGGAACCAACTGCGCCAGAACCTGCAGATCCGGTTCGGACACGGTAATAATCACGCCCAATACAAAGGACAGCACCACGATCAGCCAGACCTTTTTACTCTGAGTCATGCGAGAGCCCACTTTTTCGCCCATGGGCGTCATAGACATCTCAGCACCGAGCGTAAAGAACATCATACCGACCATGACCATCACGGCACCGAACAGAAAACTCAGAAGAACGCTGGGGGTGATCGGCGCAAAGGAAAAGCTAAGCACCAGCACAATGGCAACAATCGGGAGGACGGCTGCGAGCGCTTCGGAAAACTTATGCTGCATTTTTGGATTCAATAGCTTCAATTCGTCACCTCAGAAAAGTTTTGATTCCATTATAGCATATCTACGAAAGAGGTTTATGTATAAATTTTTTCTTTGCGGATTCTTAGCGCATCGGAACAAAAAAAGAGAAGCAGTGCTTCTCTTTTTTTATTTACAGCAGATTTTTTCGAAGTTCTTCGCCGGACTTGGGAGAGAGCAGGGCAGGCGGAACATCAAATACGGTCTTGCAGCCGCTTTCGCCCCTGGCGTTCATACGGTAAGCGGCTCTGGCATAGCAAACCAGAACGCTGGCGGTGAATTCCGGGTTGGAGCCCAGCTTGAGGGAATACTCAATCATTTGCTGGGTCTCGCCGTTCAGTCCGGTTACACCACTGCGCATCACAAAACCGCCGTGGGGAATCCCAGCGTGGTCGAGGGCGAGCTCTTCAGCAGAAATGAAGTGCACGATGGTGTCGTAATCGGCAAAGTAGTTGGGCATGGTCTTGATCTCAGTTTCGATTCTGGCGAGATCGGCGCCGTCTTCGGCCACCACAAAGCACTCACGAATATGCTTTTCACGGGTGGTGAGGACAGGGTTTTCACCGGCGCGAACACGTAAGAGAGCATCGTCAACGGGGATGGTATACTGCTTGGCATCGGCCACGCCATCGATGCGGCGAATGGCGTCGGAATGACCCTGGCTGACGCCCTTGCCCCAGAAGGTATAGTCGCTGCCATTGGGCAGGATGCAATTGCCCAGCAGGCGCTGAAGAGAGAACATACCGGGGTCCCAACCCACAGAGATCAGAGCGATCTTACCGCCCTCGGCGGCACTTTTGTCGCAGGCGGCAAAATGCTCGGGGATTTTGGCGTGGGTATCGAAACTGTCGACGATGTTGAAGTATTTGGCATATTCCACACTCTGCACAGGCAGGTCCTTTGCACTGCCGCCGCAGAGCATCAGCACATCGATTTCGTCTTTTTTCTCCAGAAGCTGATCCATGTGATAAACGGGAACGCCCGGAGTGTTGGTTTTCAGGCTGGCAGGATCTCTGCGTGTGAAGAATGCTACAAGTTTCATATCTTCATTGGCGCGGACAGCCAGCTCAACGCCGCGGCCTAAGTTGCCGTAGCCCAGAATTGCAATACGGATGGGGTTGCTCATGATAATCGGTCCTTTCGCGTGGATGAATCTAGCACAAAGTTTATCACAAACCAACAACATTGACAACTCTTTTGCCGGAGAAATCGTGAAAATGTGTGTCCTTCACACATTGACAAAACCTTGTAAATTGTTTACAATATTGACGTAACCTTTGCATGACTGACGGATTTCGCGGATTACCGCGGGGAAGTGTGAAGGAATATGATGCCGACCGTCTGGGCAATTCAGTCGAACCTACTGAATTGCCCTTTTTTGTACCCTGAGGGCTTCGGTGGGAAACAAGGAGGAACAACAGATGGAACACATTCATTGGAACGGATTCCAGGCTGGTGCCTGGCAGAACGAAATCAACGTGCGTGATTTTATCCAGCGCAACTATACGCCGTACACGGGCGATGAGAGCTTCCTCGCCGGAGCAACGGAACGCACAAGCAAGCTGATGGAGCGCGTTCAGGCACTTTTCACCCTGGAGCGTCAGCTGGGCGGTGTCTTGGATATCGACACGGCAACGGTCTCTTCCCTGACCAGCTATACCCCCGGTTATATTGATAAGGAAAATGAGCTGATCGTTGGCCTGCAGACCAATCGTCCCCTCAAGCGCGGCGTCAATCCCTTCGGCGGCATGCGTATGGCCAAGCAGGCCTGCGAAGCCTACGGCTACAACCTGAGCGAGAAGGTGCAGGAAGAGTTCAAGTATCGCACTACCCATAATGACGGCGTGTACCGCGCCTACACAGCGGAGATGCGCGCTGCTCGTAAGAGCCATGTCATCACTGGTTTGCCCGACGCCTACGGCCGCGGCCGTATCATTGGCGACTATCGCCGTGTGGCGCTGTACGGTGTGGATCACCTGATTGCCGAAAAGAAGAAGGATAAGGAAAAACTGGGCGAGGGGTTCTTTGATGCGGAGATGATCCGCCTCAACGAAGAACTCTTCCAGCAGATTGCCTTCCTGAATTATATGAAAGAAATGGCCGCTATGTACGGCTATGATATCTCCGGTCCTGCCGCCAACGCGAAGGAAGCGATTCAGTGGACTTACTTTGCTTATCTGGGTGCCATCAAGGAGCAGAACGGCGCTGCCATGTCCCTGGGCCGTGTGAGCACCTTCTTTGATATTTATATCGAGCGCGACATTCGCAACGGCGTTCTGACAGAAGAAGGCGCCCAGGAGCTGATGGACGACTTTGTCATCAAGCTGCGTATGGCCCGTCATCTGAGAACCCCCGAATACAACGAGCTCTTCGGCGGCGATCCCATGTGGATCACCGAAGCAGTTGGCGGCATGGGCGAGGACGGTCGCACCCTGGTGACCAAGAGCAGCTACCGCATGCTCAACACCCTGTATACTTTGGGATCTTCTCCCGAACCGAACCTGACGATTCTGTGGTCAAAGAATCTGCCGGAGAGCTTTAAAAAATACTGTGCCCGCGTATCGGTGGACACCGATTCCATCCAGTATGAGAGCGACGACCTGATGAGACCCATCTACGGCGATGACTATGCCATTGCCTGCTGCGTGTCTGCCATGAAGGTGGGCAAGCAGATGCAGTTCTTCGGCGCCCGCTGCAACCTGGCAAAACTTCTGCTGATTGCCCTGAACGGCGGTTATGATACTACCAGCGGCATCCACATCGGACCGCAGATGCCGGTTCTTGAGGGCGAAACGCTGGACTTTGACGCCGTAATGGCGCGTTACGACACTTACATTGCCTGGCTGAGCCATCTGTATGTGAACACCATGAACATCATCCACTACATGCACGACAAGTACGCCTATGAAAAGACCCAAATGGCGCTGCATGATACCAATGTGGGCCGCTTTATGGCCTTCGGCATCGCCGGCCTGTCTGTGGTGACGGACTCTCTGAGTGCTATCAAGTACGCCAGCGTGCATCCCGTGAAGGATGAAAACGGTTATATTGTAAGTTTTGAAACTTCGGGCGAGTTCCCCAAGTTTGGCAATGACGATGACCGTGTGGACCTGATCGCCAAGGACATGGCCCATCGCGTGATCACAGAGCTGCGCAAGACGCCGACCTACCGCAATGCCGAGCACACTCTGTCTGTGCTGACCATCACCTCCAACGTTGCCTACGGTAAGAACACCGGCGCTACGCCGGACGGCCGTGAAGCCTTCGCTCCCTTTGCACCCGGTGCTAACCCCATGCACAACCGTGAGGAAAACGGCGCGCTGGCATCTCTGAACTCCGTGGCGAAGATCAGCTATGATGACTGCCGTGACGGCATTTCCAATACCTTCTCCATCACGCCTGATGCCCTGGGCAGAACAGCTGAGGAGCGTGTTGAGAACCTGGTTACCATTCTCGACGGCTATTTTGCCAAGAGCGCCCACCACATCAACGTGAATGTGATGAATAGAGAAACGCTGATGAAGGCCTATGAGAATCCGGAGCTGTATCCCAACCTGACCATCCGCGTGTCCGGTTATGCGGTGAACTTCTGCAAGCTCTCCCGGGAACAGCAGCGTGAAGTCATCAGCCGTACCTTCCACGAGGCTGTGTAAGATGATGGAAGGACGCGTCCATTCGTTCCAGAGCCTGGGAACGCTTGATGGCCCCGGCGTTCGCTTTGTGGTTTTTCTGCAAGGCTGCAATCTGCGCTGCGGCTGCTGCCACAATCCTGATACCTGGGATTGTACAGCAGGAGCGTTGTATTCTGCCGAGCAGGTGCTGCAAAAGGTGATTCGTTATCGGGAATACTTTCAGGACAATGGCGGCATCACAGTGTCCGGCGGCGAGCCGCTGCTGCAGGCGGAGTTTGTAGAAGAGCTGTTCCGCCTCTGCAAGGCGGAGGGAATCCACACCTGCCTGGACACCTCCGGCAGCATCATGAACGATGCAGTTGCCGCGCTTTTGCAGGTAACGGACCGGGTGCTTCTGGATATCAAGTACACGGATGAAGAATCCTACGAAAGCTTTGTCGGCTGCAAAATGGCGAATGTACTGGACTTTCTTTCATATCTCAATGAAAAAACCATTCCTGTTACTTTGCGCCAGGTGATTATCCCGACCCTGAATGATAAGGAAGAGAATATCCTGTCCTTGAAGGCGATTGGCAAGGCCCACGCCTGTGTGGATAAAATCGAGCTTCTTCCGTTCAAGAAGATCTGCCAGGTCAAATATGATAATATGGGAAAGGACTTTCCTTTTGCTCATATCCCGGAGCCTACCCGCGAAACCATGGCGGCATTGGAAGAACTGCTTAATGCATAAGAAAACCAGCCATCCGAACAGGATGGCTGGTTTTTGTTTATTGGATGGTGAGGATGATCTGGTTTTCTGCCACCCAGTTGTGAGAAAACTGAGGACTGAGCCAGACTTCATCATAGGGGTAGTTTCTCAAGGGGAACTCGTCGTAGAAGTAAGTGTTGTTGCCGTTCTCATCTGCATCGCCATACGTATGGCTCCACTGGTTGATCTCGTACTCGTTGCCGTCTGCATCGTAGAACGTCTGACGGAAGAGCTGATACATGGGGCCATCTTCCTGCAACGCAGCGCGGAAGGTGACGACCCAACCGCTGCCCTGCCTTTCTGCAGAGTCAAATGCCGCGCCTTCCGGAAGTTCGCCGTGTTCACCGGTGAGAAGGTTCAGATAGGTCTTTTCCATGTCTTTGCGCAGCCACTGGGCGCCGGTGATGACCAGCTTCAGGTGTTTCGCTTCATAGAAATATGTGCTGTCTGCCCGGTAGGAAACCATGGAAGGGGAGTCGGCGGTGCCTGTGGATACAATGCCGTTGGAGACTGGTTCAAACTTCATGCCCAAATCAGTTTCAATGTAGAATGCAAGACCTTTCAGCCAGGCGGTATTATCAGGGGATTCTCCGACCTCAACCCTCATGTGAGTAGGATACACTTCCACATTCGTAATTGTAATGGCCTGACCGTCCAGAATCACGGTTTCGTTGACCGGGAAAACCTTTCCGGTTGCAGTAAATGCGGGATCGAACTCTAAGGTGAATTCAAAGTTCGCCAAATAATTTGGACGATCAGAGGAGAAATCCGCTTCATAGTCTGCGCTCAATTGATCTGACGGTGCTTGTGAGTAATCTGTATTGTCCGAGTACACGTGCAGGATGAACTGCAGCGTATCGGGTACGTTGCCTTCAGTGAAATCCACTGAAATGGATCGAAGTTTCCCGTTTTCAGCATGAAAATCGTTGTTGATGATGCAGAATCCGATATTCTCATTGTTTTTATTGACATCGGGATCGGCCAAAAGCTGCGTGTATACATCGGAATCCAAACGGAAGAAGATGTTGACTTGCTTCTGATCGACGATCAGATATTCGACCCTTGCGGTAATGTCATTTTCGGTTTGTGTCAGCTCCATCGGCTGCACGTACTGGTTTTCCACAGCATCGCTCAGAGATCTGGAGAACGTCACGGCGTCAGCCAGCTCCCGCAGAACAGGGATCTGCGAACATGCGTAGGCGACCGGTGCTGAGAAATTGACCAGAACCACAAAGAGGGCAAAACAGGCTGCCAGGGCGGTAAGCGGACGAGCAATCATTTTTGTGGTTCTTTTTCGTTTTTTCTTGTAAGCGCGGTCAAGAGTGAAATCAAGAGCGGATGCCGGTTGATTCAGTTCTTCCAGCATGGCGGTATACTCTGTGTTTCGATTCATAAGGACACCTCCTCTTCAAGTTCCAGCCGCAGCAGCTGCAGGGCTTTTCGTTGCCTGGTTGCAACAGTTCCTGCAGGGATTTGCAGCGTTTGGGCAGTTTCGGCCACGGTATAGCCGCCGAAGAATCGCAGGATGATAACATCTTTCAATTCCTTTGGTAAGCGTTGCAGTGCTTCTTTTAAGGGCAGAGAATCAAATTCTTCCGTGGCGGTTTCAGGAAGCTCATCCAACGGATGAATACGCTTTTGTCTGCGCAATTCATTGTGGCACTCATTGATGAGAATACGGGTGATCCAGGTGTCGAAGTATTCCGGCTGCCTGAGTTTCCATTTGCCGCACAAGGCTTTGTACACAGCCTCATCCACGGCATCCAATGCCAGGGATTCACTTCCTAGGAAGGTCAGTGCTGTTTTATACAGTTTGTTGCGAACGGCCTGCACACGTATGGCAAATTCATCTTGCTTCACTGCTGCTTCACCTCCTTTGCCCATTAGACGTTTGAAGAGGGCGTTTTTATTTTGGTTTGACAAATTTTTCTGAAAGTAAGGCAGCCGCCCGTTAGGCGGCTGCCTTAAAATGTAAGATCAATAATAAAGCTCCCGGATCACTTCAGCGCAGCTTTCAGCATTCATGCCGCATTGGATAGAGGGATGATAGAGCAGCGCCAGAATCACCAGATCTACATCGCTTAACTCCATGTTTTCATTGGAATACTGATACGTGATGCTGTCTGGGCGCAGGAGGGTATCGCTGATTCCCAGCATGTTGATGATTTCCTCAATCAGCACGGAATTACGATCGCTTTGATCAATATCCGTGCGATAACCGATGCGTGCCGTGTGGATTTCGTTATTGGCAAGATAGTACCAGAACTGCACCGCACCATACGCATATTCTCCACCGATTACAGAGGAGAAGGATTCGTTGAAATCCGCTTCGTTCAAGAAATTGAGAGTTACATTTACTTGGGATTCTGTTTCGGAATAATAAATGCCCGGGAAGCCGGGAATGGCGTTCAATTGTTCAAATAAGGCGTTTAAAACCTCTTTGTCGGTGTCAGTGGGGGAGCCATAGAATCGGTAGTAAAGAGGGTTCATCCATTTTTGAACAAGATGGATATCTCCTGCGCCATCGGAGTATTCGACGTCGAGCACGACCTCTTCAAAATACTCTATGATCTGCTCTGCCGTGTAGTCGGGAAGATACAGGTCCGTGTGCAGCACGGGTGTCGGTTCCTCCTCATCTTCCTCAGCGGGTGGCGGCGCTTCTTCCTCTTCAGAAGGAGGGGGAGGCGTCGGTTCGGTTTCTTCTTCCGGGGGAGACGGCGGAGTCGGTTCGGTTTCTTCTTCCGGGGGAGACGGCGGAGTTGGTTCGATTTCTTCTTCCGGGTTTGGTAGAGTGGGTTCTTCCTCCTCGGAAGAAGGCGCTTCAGGCGTGACAACCTCCTCCAATTCGGATTTGTCGGATTGCTCCGGCTGGGTTGACTCCGGAAGGGGATCAATCGTTGAATTCGTTTCCGGAGCTGGCGGAAGAGGGGTTGGCTGCGAGGCATTGCAGCTGCAAAGAAGCATAGCAATGACCAGCAGCAGAATCATAAACAGTTTTTTCTGCATAACGACGTCCCCTCCACTTCAAATCTACATAAATATTATAAGCTCGGATAAAGGAAAAAGCAAAACAATTGTTTTGGATTCCGCTCGCAAAAAAGCAATCACCCAAATGGGTGACTGCTTTTTTTGTGTAATCCCAACACGATAGATGTCATTACGCACCACGTCCTTTGCTTTCCGTCCTCATCAGCAGCTTGGTTTTCTGACTCCAAATTAAGCAGAAAAAGAGTTTTACAACTTAATAGCAGGATAAAACAAAATGCCTACAGTATTCGACCAGTCCGAAAAGAACTGTCTAAAATACTGTAGGCATTCTAAATGGATAGCTGGTGTAAATGTTAAAGCTAATTCTATTAAAGATAATTTCGAGCCCTTCTGCTTCACTTTCTTCTTACTGTTACGCCGAGCGATTTCTTCTTGGACTCTGCTGAATGTAAGGGAGTCGATAATTGCCGGATGGTTGTTCACGACATAGTATTTCGGGCGGTCACCGTTATTGATCATGCGATTGAACTCATCTCGTTTTTTTTGTAGCTTGTTCCGGTGATGCCCTTATCGGCATAGATAGGCTTTTATTTGCTTATAGTAATTCCGCTCGTGCCGTTGGTAAAGGTGACCTCAACGCGATATCCGTCTGCGTTATAAGCCGAATAGGTGTAGACGACGACCCCGTAAACGTTTTGGTCTTCCTCCTCGGCGTCAACGGTAAACCCGCTCGCCTTGACCTGTTCGGCATACGCCT
>SVLN01000060.1 GCA_015067925.1 Oscillospiraceae bacterium | reverse complement strand
TGGAAGCGTACTTCTCCACGAACATAGCGGCCAGAGCGGTCTGCAGGCGGGAGTCGCCCTTAGCGATCTTGGCAACGTTGACGATGGAGGGATAACCGAAGGTGCGGTCTTCCTGCTTCAGAGCGGTACGGCGGACGTTGACGGCATTGGCCAGAGTCTCCTTGGCGGTCTTGCCGGTGACATCCAGAACCAGGTTCTTGTTGCCCTTGGCTTCCAGATTCTTAACGGTGTCGTACAGGTCGGAGATGTTCTCGGCCCAAACGCCCAGAGCAACACCAGCGCTTGTAGCAACGGCGTTCATAGCTTCCCAGTTGTCGGGGGTAGCGCCGTCCAGGATCACGTTCTTGCCGCAGACGGCCAGAGCAGCCTTGGCGCACTCCACATCCCAGCACTCCAGGACCAGGTCGCGGCCGGTAGCGGCAGCCTTCTTGACCAGCTCAGCGTAGACAGCGGGATCAGCCTGCTTGTTGGCAACATGGATGAACTCCACGTACATACGCTCGCCGATACGCTCGTAGTCGACCTTCATCAGCTCGGCGATCTTCTCGTCGGCCTTGTCGGCGCAATCGGTGCACAGGCAGACAGCAAACATATTCTTGTTGACCAGAGTCTTCTCGTGACGGAACAGAACGGTTTCGCCGCCCAGCTTGTGCTCGCCAACGGTGATGGTCTTCATCAGAGGAGCAGTGGCAGAGTTCAGAGTAGCCAGAGCCTCAGCGGAGAAATGGGGGCACTTATCGATGGAAACAGCGCCCTGGGCCACCTTCATGCAGAATGCCATACAGGTGGGGTTGCCGCACTCCTTACAGTTGGTCTTGGGAGACAGCTTAAAAATATCGAGACCTTTCAAAGCCATTGTATGTATCCTCCTTCCGATTAGATCAGTTCAGTGATGAACTTTTTGATGGTAGCCACGGACTCGGGGTGACGCAGAACAACAGCGTCAGCACCGCCGGTCAGGTCGGCAGCAGCGGTAGCGACTTCCATGGAAATGGCGCGCTCTTCGCGGCAGCCCCATACGGGCTCATCTTCAACGGAAGCAGTGGACTCCTTGACGCCCCAGGTATCGTTGCAAACGGTAGCCAGGATGGGCATCTGCAGGTCGGCGTCGCCCTGAGCCAGAGCGGCCAGACGGATACGGTCGAAGGTGGAGGCGGCGTACTCGTAGCCGTAACCAACAGCGGCGGTACCGATGTCCATAACAACGGAAGCAGGGTTGACATTCAGGCCCTTGAGCATGATGTTCAGCTGCTTGGCCAGGTTGATGTCGTCTGCGGTCTCAGCGCCCAGCTTCTGGCCGTTAGCCAGAGCAACGGAAGCGCCGACGGTCTTGTAGTTCTCGTTCTTTGCGGACATGATCAGGACGTTCTTGCCGGACAGAGCCTCAGCGATGGCGGCCAGCAGCTCGCCGTCCTTCTCCAGGTTCTTGCAGCCCACAACAACGATGGGCAGGCTGACAGCCTCGGCAACAGCTTTGGCATCGGCAACACACTCAGCAACGGAGCGGTTCTTGCCGTTGGGATCAGCACCAACAAAGTTCAGGCAGATGAAATCTGCGCCTTCGATGGTCTCAGCCTTCTTGGCGTAGTCGGCCATGGTGGTGCAGCCGGCGTAGAAAGCCTTCAGGCTCTCGTGGGTCCAGTCTGCAGCGACGTCGGAAACTTCAACGCCGATCTTGGGTGCGTTTTCGATGGGTGCATCGAAGGTGTAGAAGGGCAGCACATTCTGGCCGCCAATGACGATTGCCTTGTCACCGGTGCCCAGGGTCACGGCATTGATCTTGCCGCTGTAAGGTGCCGTCTTGGGTGCGAAAGACATAGTTGATTTCCCCCTTGGTTTGTTTTTTGATATTTATACAAAGTCCTCCTCGGGAAATACGCTGCGCCGGCTGTCCGCAGGCACCACTCTGCCTCATGACCGCAGAGCGTACCGCTGATCAGGCGGCCTGGGGCAACTGCCGGAAGCGGCGTTTCCCCCAAACAGGATCTTGTATTCTGAAGTGAATTACAGACCGATAGTCTGCATGATGCCCCGGAGGGCGGTTTTCATAGGATCATTTTCCGGCAGTTTGGCAGAAGGCTCACCGTTGCAATCGCAATGGTACACCGCCTCATCCTGAGGCAGAACGCCAAAGAGTTTCAGGCCGTGGCGTTCGATCTCTTCTTTGATGCCGTCGCTGAGCTGCCCATTCGGCGCCCGGTTGATGATCAGGCCCATCTGAGCAGGCTTCAGTTCCATCTCATTGATCATTTCCGCAATGCGGGCCACGGCCTGCACGCCACGACGGGAGCAGTCGGAGATCAGCAGCATGGTATCTACATGAGGCAGTGTGCCGCGGGCAACATGCTCCAGGCCGGCCTCATTGTCCATGACGATGTAGGAATAGTTTTTGGCATACTTGTCCACCTGGGTCTTCAGCACGCCGTTGACATAGCAGTAGCAGCCCTTGCCCTGGGTGCGGCCCATGACCAGCATATCGAAATCGTCCTCTTCGATGAGGGCGGAATTAAACTTGAATTCGGCGTAATCGGCCTTGGTCATGCCCTTGGGAATGGTGCCCTTCAGTTCGGCCTGGGCCATTTCCTCACGGATGGCGCCCAGGGAAGTTTCCACTTCCACGCCCAACACTTCGTTCAGGTTGGAATTGGCGTCAGCGTCCACCACCAGAACGGGGCCTCTGTTCTTTTTGCACAGATAATCGATGATCATGCCGCAGGTGGTGGTCTTACCCACGCCACCCTTGCCGGCAACAGCAATGGTATGAGGCATAGTTTTTTCTCCTTGTCGCTCGGGATCTCATCAAAAGGGCGCACTTTGCCCATATTGATACGCATACATCCTATCACAAACAGCATAAGAATTCAACCATAATTTCAAGGAAATTCCCGTTTTCTGCGAAATTTGTTGTTTCTGTCAAGCACAAACCCCCGTTTTGTCCGCACATCAAAGACACTTTTCTGTATGAGTCCAAAATATCTATCCTATCGGCATATCATTCATTTTTCAAAAGGCCTCCGATATATTTTTCTACATAAAAATGTAGAAAAACTAAAAAATAGGGTAGAAAATCAGCAAAAGATGTGTTATAGTGTAAGTTGTATATCTGCGCAGAAAGCGCATTAAATCGGCGGTACCAGTTTTCTCCCTACGGCTCGAAGGGTTGGAGGCTGATAACGCTGTGTGGATGAACAATTTTAAGGAAGGTGAGCAATTGGAAAACTATACCAAGTATCGGTTGAAGGCATATGAAGAACTGGCCGACCTGCTGGAAGGCAAGGACAATCTCTTCGTCATCGCCTGCAACAAGTGTTTCAAGGAATTTGAAACCAACAATGAGCCTGATTGCGAAGCATTTTTGAAGCTGGCTGAGGGTCTGGACAAGACCATCACCGGCACCGCCAAGGCAGATTTCCTGTGCAACAAGTATAAGGCTGTCAAGAATCTGCCCGACATGATCCCCGAGGGCACCGAGCATGTGGTGGTCATTTCCTGCGGTCTGGGCATCCAGACTGTGGCCGATGTTACCGGCAAGAGCATCGTTGCCGCTGCCAACTCCCTGAACTACACCGGCCATCACGGCATGGCGCTGACCAAGAAGGCCTGCGACGCCTGCGCTCAGTGCTATCTGAACATGACCGGCGGTATCTGCC
>SVLN01000018.1 GCA_015067925.1 Oscillospiraceae bacterium | reverse complement strand
GTGGTGTTGTCCTTAGCACAACCAGCCAGCATACCGAAAACCATAGCCAGAGCAAGCAGCAATGCAAGGAGCTTTGCGTACTTTTTCATTGTGATTTTCCTTTCTTTCCTAATTCACTTTTCATTTTCGGCAGCAGGCGGCGCTTCCGAATCCGGATTCCTTTGGAGTGGACCGTGTTCTGCAATGCAGAACACGCGCGTGGGGGTACCCCCACGATGAGATCCTGCCCAAGGAGAAATCCGGAAGAAATCCACCTGGAAACACCCCGAGCCATACCATATTAAAAGTGAAAAGTTTCGATCTATTATATCGTGTATCTTCCAGAATGTAAAGGCACAAAACGAATTTTTTAAATATTTCCGTCATTTTTACGCACTTTTTGCAACTAAATCGGCAAAGAGTTAAAGTGCGGCCGCAAGATGAAGTAGGGGGGCGGAGAGGGAGATACAATATATAATATGGTGTCGATCAGGAGGTGGAGGAAACGAAAACAGAACAAAGTATTGAAAACTACTGGAGAAACGCGATACAATCGTATATAATAGTAAAAATGCAAGATTTTTCTGAAAAAGATGCAAATCGGAGGAAACTGTTATGGCGCTTCACGTTATGGACGAGGCCAATCGTTGCCTGGGCTGTAAGAATCCCCAATGCCAGAAGGGCTGTCCCATTGATACCCCCATCCCGGAGGTCATCCGGATGCTGAAAGCAGGAGAACTGGACAAGGCCGGCCGTCTGTTGTTTGAGAACAATCCCCTGACCACGGTCTGCAGCCTGATCTGCAACCATGAGCAGCAGTGCGAGGGCCACTGCATTTTGGGTAAAAAGGGTGCACCCGTGCATTTTTCCACGATCGAGCAGTATATCTCCAGTACATACGCCACCAAAATGGTCCAGGGGCCCCATCCGTCCAACGGCATGAAGGTTGCCATCGTGGGCTCCGGCCCGGCGGGCATCACCATTGCCATCCTGCTGGCCCGCTACGGCTACCAGGTTACCATCTTTGAGGGCATGGATAAGATCGGTGGCATCCTGCGCTACGGCATTCCCGAGTTCCGCCTGCCCAAGGCCGTGCTGGATGACATCCAGTACCGCCATCTGGAGCTCAAGGGCATCAAGATCCGCCCCAATACCCGCATCGGTACCGCCTTCGGTGTGGATGAGCTGTTCCGTGACGGCTACAAGGCCATTTTCATCGGCACCGGCGTCTGGCGCGCCAATACCCTGGGCATCAAGGGTGAGACTTTCGGTAACGTGCACTACGCCATCAACTACCTGAATAACCCCGACGTTTATAAACTGGGCGAGCGCGTGATCGTCATCGGCGCGGGCAACGCCGCCATGGATGTGGCCCGCACGGCCATGCGCCATGGCACGCGCTATGTGACCTGCTTCTCCCTGAGCAAGAAGGTCGCTGCCAGCCAGTATGAGTTCAGCTATGCCCAATTGGAGGGCGTGGAATTTGAATACAATAAAAAACCCGTGGAGATCGTGGACGAGGGCGTCATCTTCCGGGATATCATTGAGAATGAGGACGGTTCCTTCACCGAGGTGGAGGGCAGCGATACCCTGTATCCTGCCGACAGCATCATGATTTCCATCAGCCAGGGCCCGCAGAACCTGATTGTCAACTCCACCACCGGCCTGAATACCAACCAGCGGGGCCTTCTGACCGTGGATGAGTGCGGCCGCACCAGCCGCCCGGGCATCTTCGCCTCCGGCGACGTGGTCAACGGCGCCCGTACCGTGGTGGAGGCCGTGGCCTACTCCAAGCGCGTGGCCGAGGCCATGCACGAGTACATCCAGAGCACCCTGAATGCAAAGGAATAAGAAAAAAACAGCTCACACCTTTTGGTGTGAGCTGTTTGAGACTGTCAAAAAACGATGGTGAGGTCTTCCGCAATAGAGCAGCGGGGGAAGGGAGGCAAAAAGCCCCCTTCGCGTATGATCAAACAGGTTTTCAAATGTTTTGAAAACCGCACAGCGTGTCGAAAACACTTTTTCGACACGCTGAAACAGCTCGCACCGAAAGGTGTGAGCTGTTTTTGCTTGCACAAGGTGCGGCTTGATGAGGTTTCGGTTGCAAGATGAGCACCCGTTTCGTATAATGAAGAAAAACTTGCCCTGGGGATTTGCAGCATCATTCCCCGGAAAACCCCAACAAAGGAGAATCAATATGGCACAGAATATCAAATTGCGCGCAAACGGCCTGCGGACGATCCGCTCCGTCGATCCCAGACTGGTTTCCTACAATGTGGAGATGACGGAAGTCACGGGCGGTACCTTCTGGAAGGAGTACACCCCGGAGGAGATTGCCGGTAAGGGCAAATTCCCCATGATCGGCATTTTCAAAAAGGATTCTCTGATGCAGGTGTATCCGCCCATCGACCTGACGAATCCCCGCCTGAGAAAGCTTGCCAAGCAGCTCGGCCCCGTGTGGATTCGTGTGTCCGGCACCTGGGCCACCAAGACCTACTATGACTTTGACGGCAAGGCCGGCGGCGTTGCCCCGGCAGGCTTCCAGAACGTGCTGACGAAGCAGCAGTGGCTGGGCGTACTGGATTTCGTGAAGGAAGTCGGCGGCAAGCTGCTGGTTTCCGTGGCCAACTGCGAAGGCATCCATTCCGCCCACGAGCCCTGGAAGCCCGACCAGGCCAAGCTGCTGTTTGACCTCAGCCGTGAATACGGCGTACCCATTGCCGCCGCGGAATTTATGAACGAGCCGAACCTGCTCTCCGGCTCCGGCGCGCCCAAGGGCTACACCTTTGACGATTACATCCGCGACCAGGACATCTTCAACAAATGGCTCCACGAGAACTACCCCGAAACGCTGGCGGTGGGCCCCTGCTCCGTGGGCGGCGGCCAGATGGGTAAACTGAAGATGGAAGAGGGCCTGCTGAAGCTCATTGGCAAGAAGATGGGCACCGAGAAACTCCTTATCGGCGCCAAGGAACCCATGGAAGTGTTCAGCTACCACTATTATAATGGTGTATCCGAGCGAATCACCGCCGGTATGCACTTTGTGCACTGGCCCGCAGAAAAGGCCCACACGGAAGAATACCTGGACGCAGCCGCTTACTGTGCCAAGGCCGCTGCAAAGGTGCGCGACAAGTATATGCCCGGCGCGCAGCTCTGGGTGACGGAGGCCGGCGACGCCGGCGGCGGTGGCGATACCTGGGCCTCCACCTATCTGGATGTGCTGCGCACATTGAACGAGCTGGGCGTCTTTGGCACCATCTCTGACGGCGTGATCTTCCACAACACCCTGGCCTCCTCCGACTACGGCTGGCTGCGCCACGGCACCTTTGAACCCCGCCCCAATTACTTTGCCGTGCTGCTCTGGAATATGCTTATGGGCACCACGGTCTATGATTCCGGCGAGCCCATCCGCGAGGGCGCGCATGTCTACTGCCACTCCCGCAAGGACGGCAAGGAAGGCTGCGTGTATCTGATCATCAACAATTCCCTCACCGAGGAAACCACCGTGGAGCTGCCCGGGGAGGCCACCTGCTATACCCTCACCGGCCGGGACGGCATGCGCAGCCTTGTCATGACCCTCAACGGCCGGGATCTGCGCCTGGGCGAAAACGACACTCTGCCCGACCTTTCCGGTGAAACGGTCAGCGGAAAGATCGTGCTCGCTCCGGGAAGTTGTACCTTCCTGGTGCTGTAAGGGTGCAGGGTATGGCAGAGAACGAAAACACCTGGGATAAGCGCCTGCACATCAAAACAAGCGGCCGGGACGACACGAATGCCGACGAGTATTGCTACCCCTACGAGCCCACGCCCTACGGCGTTTTGGAACGCCTGGTGAATCGCGGCTTTTTTTCAGAGGGCGATGTTCTGCTGGATTACGGCTGCGGGAAAGGGCGCGTCGGTTTCTTCCTGGCCTATCGGACAAAGGCGAGCGTCATCGGAATCGAGTATAATGAGCGCATTTATAAGCAGGCGCTGAAGAACCAGCAAAGCGCTGCCTCGAAGGCCAGAACGGAATTTGTCCTCGCAAGAGCGGAAGAGTATGAGGTGCCGCAGGCGGTCAACCGGTGCTATTTCTTCAATCCGTTCTCCGTGGAGATTCTGCACAAGGTGCTGGCGAATGTGATCGCTTCCTATTACGAACGCCCCAGGGAAGTGCTGCTGTTCTTCTTTTATCCATCGGATGCGTACATTTCTTATTTGATGACCACGGACGAATTGGAGTTTTATGGCCAGATCGATTGCGAGGGCCTGATTGAGGGGGAACCCCGACGTGAGCGGGTCGCGATTTTTCGCCTACCCTGCCTGGAGAAATGAGCGCATATCAGCAAATCATAGGAGAAAATGATGAAAAAGATACTTTTTGTGTGTCACGGCAACATCTGCCGCAGTACCATGGCAGAATATGTGATGAAACATCTGGTGAAGCAGGCCGGTCGGAGCGCGCAGTTTTATATTGACTCCGCCGCCACCTCCACCGAGGAGATCGGCAACCGCGTGCACTACGGCACCCGGCAGAAGCTTTCTCAGGTGGGCATCCCCTGCGGCGACCACCGCGCCCGACAGGTGACGAAGCAGGATTATGAAGAATTTGACTACATCATCGGCATGGACAACGCCAACCTGCGCAATTTGCTGCGGATGCTGAACAACGACCCTAAGGGCAAAATCAGCCTGCTTTTGGACTACACCGACCGGCCCGGCCCCATTGCCGATCCCTGGTATACGGGGAACTTCGACGAAACCTACCGCGACGTGCTGGAAGGCTGCCAGGGCCTGCTGCAGAAACTGGTATAATGATGTGGGAAGAACCCCTGCGGAGCGCATCCACAGGGGTTCTTTGTTAAATTCGTTGACAAACAGAAGTACATAAAATATAGTGGAATCAGAGAGACCGAAGAGGAGGAGCAGCATGAAAAAGTATCAAGTAATTGAAAAAGACGGCTACTGTCTGGTTCTCAACGAGGGCGGCAAGACGCTGGGCTACAGCCTGGATTCCGGCGTGAAGCTGCTGGAGGCAGACGGCTGGGCCTTCAAAGATTTAAACCGCAACGGAAAGCTGGATCCCTATGAGGATTGGCGCCTTCCCATGGAAGAGCGCGCCCGGGATCTGGCTGCGCAGCTGACCGTGGAGGACATCGCCGGTCTGATGCTCTACAGCGTGCACCAGTCCATCATGCCGCCCGATATGAACGATCCGTTTACTGCCCGCTTTGCCGGCACTTACGGCGGCAAGAAGTTTGCAGAGTCGGATGCAAAAATCTCCGACCTGACCGATCAGCAGCTGCACTTTTTGAAGGAAGACCACCTGCGCCATGTGCTGCTGACCACAGTGCAGTCTCCCCAGGATGCTGCCCGCTGGAACAACAACGCCCAGGCCTATGTGGAAGGCCTGGATTTCGGCATTCCCATCAATAATTCCTCCGACCCGCGCCACAGTGCCGTGTCCAACGGCGAGTACCTGGTGGGCGCCGACGGACAGATCTCCCAGTGGCCCTCGGCCCTGGGCATGGCGGCCACCTTTGATCCCAAGCTGCAGGAGCAGTTCGGTCAGATTGCCGCGAAGGAATACCGCGCCCTGGGCATCGCCACGGCCCTGTCGCCCCAGATCGACCTGGCCACCGAACCCCGCTGGGTGCGCAACTCCGGCACCTTCGGCGAGGGCGTGAAGCTGGCGGTGGATATGGCCCGGGCCTATTGCGACGGCTTCCAGACCTCCGAGGGCGAGCAGGAGCTGGAGGATGGCTGGGGCATGGAAAGCGTCAACGCCATGGCCAAGCACTGGCCCGGCGGCGGCACCGGCGAAGCAGGGCGTGACGCCCACTACGGCTACGGCAAGTTTGCCGTCTATCCCGGCAAGAACTTTCATGAGCACTTAAGGCCCTTCACCGAGGGCGCCTTCCAACTCAATGGCGGCACCAAGCAGGCCGCTGCCATCATGCCCTACTACACCATCAGCTACGACCAGGACAAGGTCTACGGCGAAAACGTGGGCAACGGCTTCTCCAAGTACATCGTGGGCGACTTGCTGCGCGAGCAGTATGGCTACGACGGCGTGGTGTGCACCGACTGGCTCATCACCGGCGACTGCAACAGCCTGGATGCCTTCCAGGGCAAGTGCTGGGGCACCGAGCACCTGAATATCGCTGAGCGCCACTACAAGAGCCTGATGGCCGGTATCGATCAGTTCGGCGGCAACAACCAGATGGGACCCATCGTGGCAGCCTATCACATGGGTGTGGCCTCCCGGGGCGAGGAGTTTATGCGTGCGCGCTTCGAGCAGTCTGCGGTGCGCCTGCTGCGCAACATCTTCCGCACCGGTCTGTTTGAGAATCCCTATCTGGATCCTGAGGAATCCGATAAGATCGTTGGCAACCCCGACTTCATGGCCGCGGGTTACGAGGCTCAGAAGAAGAGCGTCGTCATGCTCAAGAACCATAATAGCGTCCTGCCCCTGCAACGCGTGAAGGTCTATGTGCCCAAGAAGCGCGAGATGCTCAACCATATCATGGGCAACATCACCGCTGAAACCGGCACCGATCCGGTTCCTGCCGAGCTGCTGAGCAAGTACTTTGACGTGGTCACCGATCCTTCTGATGCCGATGCGGCCATCGTGTTCATGGATGCACCCGTTTCCGGTGGCTACGATGCCGCTCAGGGCGGCTACCTGCCGATTTCCCTGCAGTACGGCCCCTATCAGGCCGATACCGCCCGGGAAGTGAGCCTGGCCGGCGGAGATCCCATCACCCGGGACGCCAACCGCAGCTACCGCGGCAAGGAAAACAAGGCCATCAACTCCCATGTGCTCGATGACTTCCTCTCTGCCCGTGAGGCCATGGGCGACAAGCCTGTAATTGCCTGCCTGCTGTGCCAGGGCCCGATGGTGGTTTCCGAGTTCGAGGACAAGGCGGACGCCATCTTGGTGGGTTACGATATCCAGCTGCAGGCGCTGCTGGATGTGATTTCCGGCCGCGCAGAGCCCAGCGGCCTGCTTCCTATGCAGATGCCTGCGGATATGCGCACCGTGGAGGAGCAGTTCGAGGACGTGGCCCGGGATATGCGCTGCCATGTGGACGTCGACGGCAACTGCTACGACTACGCCTTCGGCCTGAACTGGTCCGGCGTGATCGATGATGAACGTGTGAAAAAATACAGATAAAGAAAACAGCACGGGCGGCCGAAAGGCCGCTCGTGCTGTTTTGCAAGGAAGAGGAAAGATTCAATCAGGCTGGCCTTCGCAAGCCAGCTGTTTGACAAAGTAAATGGCGGCCAGAAGATCGGCACAGCCGCCCGGGGAGAGATTGCGGGCGATAAACCAATCGTCCAGGGCTTCCAGCTGCTCGCGGGAGGGGAGGTCCTGCGCCTCAAGCAGGCTTTGAACCTGCTCGCGCGCTTGCCCGGCACCCTCCGGGCCGCCGCGGCCGATCAGGTTGGTGTCCTCCACGCGGCAAATCAGGTGCAGCAGGGTAACGGCACCGGCCTGCTCGGCGGAGAGGCCCCGGCGTGTAAGGTCCAGAAAAAGAGGCAAGCCAAAGCTGCCGACGGAGGGCAGGCCCCGGGCGACCTCGCCGCGGATGCCCTGAATGCCGCGCTCGGCAAACAGACGCCGGCCGACGGTGTCTGCCTGGCCGGCTTCAAAATCTTTCAGAATGGTGCTTGCTGTCATGCGGGCCACTTCTGCGCACAGAGCGTCGGGATCCCAACCGGATACAGGGTTCCAGAGACGGCCCGCCGCACCGCAAAGAAGGCCAAGGGTGAAAATGGCGCCCTTGTGGGTATTCACACCGCCGGTGACGGCGAACATCTCCTGCTCGGCCTGCAGACCGGCTGTACGCAGCTGATGAAAGGTGGCCTGCGGGCTCTGCGCCGCAGTTTGCATGCCAATCCGGGCGCAGCGGTGAAAGTACGACTGCAGGGCCCGGGCGCTGGCGTAAAACATGGCGCGGTCCATGTCTTTGTGGCTGCCGTTGTTCCGGCAATCCACAAGACCGGGCTTTGGGGTGGTGTCCACCTCGTCCAGTAGGCTCTGCACCGCCCGGGCGCCGATGCGTTCGGCATCCTCCCGGGCGAAATGCCGGGTGAGGATCTCCCGGGTGGCCTGCTGCAGTTCTGCAACGCTGTGGGTGCGGCGCGAAGCGCAGCCGCGCCCGGCTGCACCGCAGACGATGCAGTCACGGCTTTTTCCACCGACCTCGTCCCGGTCGAGCTTTGTCAGGTCCTCGGTGAGGACGTCCATGTCAAAGAGTCTGCCCAGGGGCAGGGAATCTTCAATAACTGTAGTGATCTTCTTGATCTGCAGCGCGGGCAGATCAAGAACGTAGAAAGCCTCCCAGCCGGTGACGGCGGGGAAAACCTGCCGATACCGGATCGCCTCCCCGGGGAGCTGTGCATCGAGCATGGCGCAGCCTGAGAGAAAACCGCGGCGAATCAGGGGCGTATCCTTCACAGGACCGGGAATGTTCATGCAGAAGCTGATCATGGGCAGGCCGTATTCGCGGTGCAGGGAGGTTTGCCGCATGGCGCGGGTCTCCCGCGCGGCGAGCATCTGTTCCAGAACGACTTCCATGAAAAACCTCCGCGCTCAGTAGTGGATCACGTCAGCTTCCTGACGGATCGCGGCGCAAATCATCCGGCCCTCGGAGCTTCGGAAGAACTCATAGGTACTCTCGGGAACCCAGGCTTTGATATCGTCTGCCCGGTCGTCGTGGATGGCCTGGCGGACAAGACCTGCGCTGATGACGGTGCCGCCCTGGGCCAGGCGGGGAATCTCAATGCATTCAATTCCCGTTCCCGGGAGCTTCTGGAGCATCGTTTCGTTGTACAGGGCCGTTACATGGCTGCTGTTCTCCTGGCCCACATATCTGCGCCGGATGCTCAGCACCTCGGCGATTTTTGCAAAAATGCGCAGATCCAGCTCCGCCTGGGCGCGGATCACAGCGTCCGCATCCTTCAAAAAATAGCTTGGGAAGGTGGCGGAACTGATCTGGTATGGCCCGGTGGTGTGGCAGGTCACATTTTTCAGGTGCCGAATGCCTTGCTCCACCAACATTTTGCGCACCGAGAAGGGGATGAGGCCCGATTCCTCCGCAAGAATGAAGATGTGAACCGCCTTGTTTTCCCAGGCCGCCCGCTCCACCAGGTGCAGATGGCCAAGGGTAAAAGGATTGGCGTTCATGACAATGCCCGCGATGGGCTGGCCGATGGGCTGATTCAGACGGAGCGTATCGCAGTAGCGGGCAAAGCCGCTGCGGCGGTTCTCCATAAAGACCAGTGCGCCCGGGACCCGGACGATCTCGTAAAAACCGAGGGCCTGCATGTATTTTACGCCCTCGGGCTTTGTGTAGAGAAACAGATGGGTGATGCCTCGAATCATCTGTGCCTCGATCAGGTGGGTCAGAATGTCGTTCAGCAGGCCCTCACCCCGATGCGAGCCGGTGACGGCCAGGCATCGGATCGTGTTGCGGAAGCAGCTTCCTGTGGCGATCAGGTTCCAGTCTTCGTCGTACAAACCACAGATATAGTCCAGGTTGTTGTCGCGGCGGATGCCCTCCTGGTGCAGGAGGATATCGACCTGGTACATACTGACAACATCAGAGGGACGAATTTCTGTAATCGTATATGACATATCTCTTTCAGTCCTTTCCGCCAAGAGGATTTAATCGAGAGTGAAAGGCTTGATTTTGCGGACAACGTCCAGGATGGTGCCGTCGCGGGCTTCCAGAATGGCGACAACCCGGTCTTCCCATTCCAGATCGTCCGGGCGACCCACCAGGGAATAGGCCTTTTCCTTCAGACTTTCGATCGAGACATGGGGAACGCCCGCCCGGTCCAGACATTCGGCCAGATCGGGCCGCAGGGGATTGACGGCAATGCCGTAATCGGTGACCAGAACGTCCACGCAGTCACCGGGGGTGGTGACAGTCACGACATGCTCGCAGACGGTGGCCATTCTGCCCCGGGTCAGGGGTGTGACGATGATGCAGACCTTGCTGCCGGCAGCGGCGTCGGGATGTCCGCCCGGCGCACCGCGGAGCACACCGTCGGAGCCGGTGAGAACATTGACGTTGAAGGCAGTGTCGATTTCCAGGGCAGCCAGCACCACGAAGTCCAACTTGTTGACGATGGCGCCCTTGTTGGCGGGGTTGGCGTACTGGCTGGCAGACATTTCGTAGTGGCCGGGGGTCTGGTGGATGGAGTTGACGCTGTCCAGGTCAAAATCCTGCACGTCGATGACCTTGCCGACCTTACCCTTTTTCAGCAGCTCTACCATGGGGCCGCAGATGCCGCCGATGGCCCAGCCCATTTTGATGTTCTGCTTGTCCATATATTTTTCCAGGAACAGATTGGCTGCCAGAGAGGGACCGCCGACACCGGTCTGGAAAGAAAATCCTTCTTTAAAATAAGGGGTGGAAGCAATGACTTTCGCCACATTTTCGGCCATCATCAGGTCGCGGGGATTCTGGCTGATGCGGGCTGCGGAGGAGGCGATCTTTTTGGGGTCGCCGATGGAATCCACCACCACAACGGCATCCACGTCAATGGCCTGCACGGAGGCGGGGAAATTAGGGAATTCCACCAGGCAGTCGGTGACAACGACCACGTGGTCGGCGTACTTGGCATCGGCCATGGCGTAACCCAGCGAGCCGCAGTTGCTCTTACCGCCGATGCCCCTGCAGTTGCCGACGCAGTCCGAAGTGGGGGCGGCGACAAAGGCGATGTCAATGTGCACTTCGCCCGCTTCGATGGCGCGGGGGCGACCGCCGTGGCTGCGGATGATAGCGGGGGTTTTCAGCTTGCCGGCGGAAACCACTTCGCCCACACGGCCGCGGATGCCGGAGGTCTGGATGCCAATGACCTTGCCATCTTCAATGTAGTCGGCGATGGTGTCGTGGGCGCCGCCCAGGCTGGTGGCGGCGATGGTCAAATCCTTCAGGCCCAGCTCCTCCACGGCAGCGGTCATGACCATGTTTGCCACATAGTCGCCGTCGCGCAGATGGTGATGGAAGGAGAAGGTAATGCCGTCCCGGGCGCCGCAATGGCGGAGCGCCTCTGCCAAAGAACCCAGAATCTTGGACTCCTGGGGCGCCTCGTAGCGGCGGGTTTGGGGGGCGGCCTTTTGGAAGTACTTGCCATCCATATAGTTTTTGCCCTGGTAGCCCTGCTTTCCGTTGGTCAGCAGAGCGTCGGGAATGTCACGTCCAACTGCATTCTTCATTATAGATCCCCCTTGTACATACCGCAGGCCTTCGCCAGCCGGAGCGTTCTTTCTGCACCGGGAATAAAGGCGATGTCGATCATCTTGCCGTCGACGGTAAAGACGCCTATGCCGGCGGCGGACTGCTCACGATAGGCGCGCACAATGCGTTCGGCCTGGCGCACTTCCTTTTCGGAGGGGGCAAAAATCTCATGTACGGTTCGGATCTGCTTGGGGTTGATCAGGCTCTTGCCGTCAAAGCCCATGGCCTTGTTCTGGCGCACTTCGGCTTCGAAGCCTTCCTGGTCGTTCAGGTCGGTGAACACCGTGTCAAAGCACTGAATACCGGCCGCACGGGCGGCCAGCAGCATCTGACCTCTGGCAACCAACAGATCCACGCCGTCCGGCTGGAAGGTGGTCTGCAGGCATTTACGGAAGTCGCCACCGGAAATGGCAACGCCGAACATGCGCTCGGAGGCAGAGCAGATCTCATAGGCGTTCAGCACGCCCTTGGGGCTCTCCAGAGCAGCCATCAGCAGGGTGCGGCCAACCTCAACGCCGAACTCCCGCTCGGCCTGCTCCACCGCGGCCTCTACGGTTTTTACATCCTGCGCGCTCTCGCATTTTGCAATGCGGATGCCGTCGGCACCGCCGGCGACGCAGACGCGAATGTCCTCGCGCCAGTGAGGGGTATCCAGACCATTGATGCGGACAATCACTTCGGTGCTGCCGTAGTCAATGGTGGTCAAAGCATGATACAGGGAGAAGCGGGCGGCATCCTTCTGGCTCTCGGCAACGGAGTCCTCCAGATCCAGCATGATGGAGTCGCAGCCATAGATGTAGGCGTCCTTGATCAGGCCGGGCTTCTGGGCATTCATGAACATCATGGTTCGGCGAAGACGGAAACGCTCGGGCTTGGGGCGCTGAATCATCGAACGGCACCTCCCCAAGGGATGTTCTCCTCGGAGGTGTTGCAGCTGCGGAAAACGGCGCATTCGACGCGGGCTTTCAGGGTGCAGTCGAGGGCACCCTTGTCAATGACAGTTACCATTGCGTCGGTAACTTCCAAACGCTTGAGGGTTTCCAGAACGGTTTCGCGGATCTGACGACCGTATTGGTTCATCACGCTGCTGGAGATTTCCAGCAGAATTCCATTACTATGGGGCTCAACGGTGACCTGGGCATCGCTGGATTCTAAAGTGCCGGCAACCGCGCAATTCAGAATGGTCATAGCTTCCTTCTCCTGTCGTATTGTTCATTTTTTTTAAAGATTTTCAGAGGCCACGATATATTAACCTATTTTTATCATAACTTCAAATACATTTTGGATTATTATTATAATAGAGAATAGGTTATAACTGCGGAGAAATTCTTGACTTCTATAGAATAAATGTTATGATAATGATAAGATACATAACATAATGTTTATTTTTTTGCAAGATTTGGAGGCGAAACTTGCATGAATTTAAAGCAGGCAAAGTATATCAAGACGATTGCAGAATGCAGAAGTATCACCGAAGCAGCAAGAAAACTGTATGTGAGCCAGCCCTCTTTGAGTAAAATGCTCCTTCAGATCGAAGCCGACATTGGCCTGACCCTATTTGACCGCAGCGTGTCACCGTTTACGATCACCTTTGCAGGTGAGCAGTATCTGGCGGCCGCGGAGAAAATCATTGCGGCCAACGAACAACTGGAAAACCAACTGCGTGAAATCAAAAAGGAGCACTTCGGCAAACTGCGCCTGGGAATCAGCGTCCAGCGTGCCATGCAGGTCATGCCGCTGGTCATTCCCATTTTTCAGATTCGGTATCCCAATGTTGCGCTGGAGCTTTCCGAAGGCGGCTCTGCCAATTTGGAAGAGCGGCTGCACAGGGGTGATATTGATCTGGCCTTTGCTGCAATTGAATCCACCAGCGCAAGTCTGACCTATGAACTGATTGAGAAAGAGACCATCGGCATCCTGGCGGGAAGGGACTCCGACATTGCCAGACGGTTGACGGCGGGGATTCCGGTAACACTGAAGGACGCAGAAGCTGATCGATTTGTTTCCCTAACGCAGGGCCATTCGGTGCGTGTGGTGCAGGATAAGCTGTTTCGCCGCTACGGATTTCGTCCGCAGATGCTGCTCCAGACCGATTCGCTGGAAGTGGGACGCCGAATTGTGCTGGAAACGGGCAGCTGCATGCTGATGTCCAATATATATGTGGATGACTACGTGCGCGAAAGAGGCGGAGCATTTTTTCCGCTGGCGGATTATGAGAACAACCGACATTTTTATGCCTGCTATCGGAAGGATGATTTCCTGCCCAGCTATGGCCGTGATTTTATTAAAATCACAACAGAGGCCCTGGCAAGGGAAAAGGAATCGCCCCGGCGGTACAGAAGGTAAGCCGGAAGCAAATCCGTGTGAAAAAAGCAAGAAAAGACCCTGCAGCTTTCGCTGCAGGGTCTTTGTGTATAAGGGAATTAGGCTTCGTAGTCGAAGATGCCCCACGGGGTCTCCTGCTTCCAGATGGCCAGGCTCTTGGACATGGCCTTGATCTCGTCGGCGGAAACAGCGCGGCCCAGATCGGAGGAGAGGACCAGACCTTCGGTGAGCAGGCTGGTGTTCAGGCCGATCAGCGGGGTGTTGTAGCGGGTCTCGTCGGTCAGCTTGCCGGTGAGGTAGTTGTACCAGTGCAGCTGATTGTCGAACCACTGCATCATGTCCGGATCGTAGGTCTTGAAGTCCTGCTGATTATCATAAGCATGATAGTCGATGGTGACGTCGAAGCCGAACTCGTCCTGACCACGGTACTTGAGCTGAGGCTGCAGCATGGGGGGCAGACCGCCGCCGCCAAAACCGCCGCCGTTGCCGCCCATGGACCAGTCGCCGCCGAAGTCGTCGGTCATGCCCCACATCAGAGCGCCCTTGGAGCCCAGAATGTGATGGTCGTTGTGCTCGTCGGTGTTCACAGCGGAAGCTTCCTGAATTTCCATGGACATGCCGTTTGCGAAGGTGGCGAAACCAACGCCCATGTCCTCAACGCCCATGGCATGGCTCTTGGCCCAGGCCTCGTTGGGCATTTCAACGCCGTTGTGCAGCTTGCCCAGAACACTGGTCAGCTCGGGCAGGTCCAGCAGGTACAGCATCTGGCCGAAGTGGTAGATGCCCAGATCGACGATCTGGCCGTGGCCGGCGATGACCTTATCACGGAAAGCGGGGGAGGTGAACAGGGCAGCGCGGTCGACGTTGTTTCTACGGCGGCGGGAGACGTTGGCAACGCGGGTGTGGTAGATGTTACCCAGCTTGCCGGCCTCCAGAACCTTCTTGGCGATGTAGGTCTGCATAGAGAACAGGGAGCTGATCTGGATGGCCAGCTTCTGGCCGGTGGCCTGGGCAGTATCGTAGAGGAGCTTGGAGTCGGCGTAGGTGGCGCTCATGGGCTTCTCGGAGTAGCAGGGATAGCCGGCCTTCAGGACGTAGGTGGAGACGGGGGTGTGCAGGTTGTTGTGCACGCAAACGTCGACGGCGTCGATGTCGTCACGCTTGAGCATCTCGCGGAAATCGTGGTACAGATCCTTCTCGGCAAAGCCGTAGCGCTCGCCCCAAAGCTTGAGCGTGGGCTCTTCGATCTCAGCCACAGCCACAACCTTGACCTGGGGGATGTTCTTCCAGACCTTCATGTGACGGTGGGAGATCGTGCCGCAGCCAATAATGGCAACGCGCAGTTCTTTCATGGATATCGTTCCTTCCTGTAAATAAATTCGGTGTTTGCAGGGATAAAAGCGCAATAGTTGGATGATACTGAAAGTATATCATGGCCTGAGAGTTTCCCGCAAGTACGATTTGGAATCAATTCATGGAGAAAACGAACCATTACGGAAGGAGTGCGAAGAAAATGAAGAAAAAACAGGCGCCGGAGGTCCATGAGCGGATCCAGCCGGCGCAGCTGCGTTCGGAGCTGACCGATCCCCAGGGCAGCTACACCGGCGTTCCCGCCGATCCCTGGGAAATGCCCGTGCAGGATCAGGATGATCTGTGACAAAAAGGATGCCATAAAACAGTTGCAGTCCCGGCAGAACAAGCTGTCGGGACTGCTCTTGTATATATTACACCTGCACGATCGAATTGCAATATAGCAACTCGATCGATTTGAATTCCTTGCTGTACTTGAATTTGAAGAAAAGAAGCGCATGTTGAAAAAAAGAAAGTCTGTTATATAATTAACTTGTTGTAGTGTATTGATGGTACGGAAAAATTCAAAGGAGAGGTGAATTGGTGAGTGAGGAGGACGTTGTTTTTGTGTTTGGTGGTACTGTCTATGGTTATGACATTGATAGCTTGCACAAAAGTCAATTCAGATACAAAAGCGAATGACAGCCAAGAAAAACTTCGATTGGAGTTGATCCTTTCTGCTAAGGAGTATAAAGCTGGTGAGCCGATAGAGTGTAGGGCAGTACTTTCTTATGTTGGAGAAGGAACGTCATTTGAGTTCTATTCTGGAGATCCGATTGTCATGTTCGCTATCGGTGGAGGACAGTATTTTAATGGGGAAAAGGACCTGCTGAACAAGGGACAGTATCCCCGGATTATTTACAAGAATGAGCCGATTGAATTTCCTTTTGTGAAGTATGTGGGCTGGCACCTAAACACCGATGAGGGCGCGGTAAGCTTTTGGAAAGAGTTCCTGATGGACGAAGAATTAGTATTAGAGCCGGGAGAATACGAAATTTTTGCTCAGTGTTCATATGCGCTTGAGCCGGGAAGTGAAAGTACGACGATTACTGTGAGTGAAAAAGTGACTGTAAAATAACTGTAACATAAAAGAAGAGAGGCGACGCCTCTCTTCTTTTATGCGTATACCCCCCCGTTTGGCGTAGTGCGTATTATGCTACAGTACGATTACGAAAAAATCCTCCTCATGAAATTTCATGGGGAGGATTTACTGTTTTGCGAACACCCGCCTTTTCGGGCGGCATTGCGTTTATCGGATCTGGCCTGCGCCGTAGATCAGGTACTTGTAGCTGGTCAGCTCCTCAAGACCCATGGGGCCTCTGGCGTGGAGCTTCTGGGTGGAGATGCCGATCTCCGCACCCAGACCGAACTCGCCGCCGTCGGTGAAGCGGGTGGAGGCGTTGACGTAAACGGCGGCGGAATCCACCTCGTTCAAAAAGCGCTGAGCATTGGCATAGGATTCGGTGACGATGCACTCCGAGTGGCCGGAGGAGTGGGCCGCAATGTGCTCCAGTGCTTCGTCCAGACCGGAGACAACCTTGACGGCCAGGGTGTAGTTGCCGTACTCGGTGTCCCAATCCTCGTCCGTGGCAGGGATGGCGTCAGGCAGGATGGAGCAGGTTTCGCTGCAGCCGCGAATTTCGCAGCTGTAAGTATCCAGCTGTGCCTTAGCCAGGGGAAGGAAGTTCTTGGCCACGCTTCTGGCCACCAGCAGGGTCTCGGCCGCGTTACAGACGGAAGGACGAGAGCACTTGGCGTTTTCAATGATGTTGGCGCCCATCTGCAGATCGGCGGTGTCGTCGATGTACACATGGCAGTTGCCCCAGCCGGTGACGATCACGGGCACCTTGGCGTTGCGGCTGACGGACTCAATCAGGCCCTTGCCGCCTCTGGGAATCAGCACATCCAGATAACCGGTCAGCTGCATCAATTCCGTGGCGCTCTCGCGCTCGGTGGATTGCACCAGCTGCACGGCATCGGCGTAAACGGTGCACTGCTGCAGAGTTTCGCGCATGATGTTCGTCAGAGTGTTGTTGGACTGGAAGGCCTCCTTGCCGCCGCGCAGAATCACCGCATTGCCTGCCTTCAGGCACAAAGCAGCGGCGTCTACAGTGACGTTGGGCCGGGCCTCGTAAATGATGCCGATGACGCCCAGGGGGACGGTCTTTTTGCCGATCATCAGGCCGTTGGGCCGGGTGACCATCTCGGTTACGGTGCCCACGGGATCAGCCAGGGCGGCGACTTCCCGCACGCCGTCGGCCATGGCGCGGATGCGCGCCGGGTTGAGGGTTAGACGGTCCAGAAGGCTCGGGGAGATGCCGTTCTTTTTTGCATTTTCGCAATCCTGGGCGTTGGCAGCCAGGATCTCCTCCTGCCGGTCCTCCAGCGCGTCAGCGATGGCCAGCAAGGCTCGGTTTTTGTCGGCAGAGCCAGCGATGGCGAGTTTTCGGGCGGCGGCCTTTGCGGCCTGGCCCTGCAGTTCCAAAGCGGTCATACGATCGCTCCTTTCTTGGCGCGGAACAGGGTGCCCCGGGCACGGTTTTCCGCGATGTCATAGAGGTTTTCCGGCCTGGCGCCGTTGGTGATGATCAGATCGCAGCCGCTTTCCATGGCGATCTCAGCCGCCTGGATCTTGGTGGCCATGCCGCCGGTGCCGAAGGCGGAGCCGGCGCCGCCGGCCAGGGCGCGGATCTCGTCGGTGATTTCCCGGACCTCTGCGATCAGACGGGCATCTTCGTTTGCGTGGGGGTCGGAGTCATACAGGCCGTCGATGTCGGAGAAGATGACGAGCTGGTCGGCGTGCACCAACCGGGCAACCAAGGCCGAGAGCGTGTCGTTGTCGCCGAAGACCTTGTGATTGCCCTCGTGATGGTCGCGCTCGATCTCTTCGAAGCTGACGGAGTCGTTTTCGTTCACAACGGGCACCACGCCCAGTTCCAGCAGGGCGTCGAAGGTGCCCAGCAGATTCTGGCTCTGCACGGGGTCATCCACATTTTCGCGGATGAGCAGGATCTGGCCTACGGTCACGCCGTAGTCGCCGAAGAATTTATCGTAAAGGTGCATCAGTTCGCACTGGCCAATGGCGGCCACGGCCTGCTTCATGCGCAGTTCCGTGGGCTTCTGCTTTAAGTGCAGCTTACCCGCGCCCACGCCGATGGCACCGGAGGAGACCAGCACCACCTCGTTGCCTGCGTGCTTTAAGTCGGAGAGCACCCGCGCCAGACGGTCCATGTTGCGCAGATTCACGCCGCCGTTTGCGTGGGTCAGGGTGGAGGTGCCGACCTTGATGACGATTCGTTTGCCCATAATAAGTTGCCTCGGTTCTTAGAAAAGTTGCCATCATTTTCTCACAAACGGAGAAAGAATGCAATACTTCCCGGAACTTTATTTCGCTAATTTATAGAATAAAATGGCCGCGCGGCTTGTTTGTTTTCTCCAGTATATCGTACGCAACGTACGTTGACGGTCCCGGAAGGGATACCTATAATAGATGTATCACAATTTATTCTGAAAGGAGTGAGGGCAATGCCTGAATACGGCAACAGCATCCTGTGCGAACAGGGGTTTAAGAATCTGAAGGACAATGACGAAGTCATCGGTTTCCAGCTGCGGGTGCGCATCAGCTATTACCGCGGCATCCCGTTCAGTCTGCTTGACGGCTATGAAATCATCGTGGATGATGAGACGTTCGTCAATGAGGACATCGACTTCTCCGTTGACGGCAAGACCTACTATCCCGTCACCGAGCTGGGCAATTACACCGAGGAGCGTTGGGAGTACGGCGACAAGGCCTACCTGCGCATCAAAAAGCCAGGCGGCCTGACACGCGGCCTGCACACCGTGAAGGTCACCCAGCGCATCAATGTGCCCTATCTGCCCTTTGCCACCGCTTTTTATCAGGCCAAACAGCTGACCATTGTCTGAGGAGGGAAGAAAAATGAGCAACAAAATCAAACTGGGTGTATCCCTCTACAGTTATCAGGACGAATTCTTCCGCCGCGACATGACCCTGGAAGACTGCATTGAGGCCGTGGCCGATATGGGCGCCACCGGCATCGAGATCCTGCCCGATGAGATGATCCGTGATCCGTTCCATATGACCGATGCGTTCCTGGATCAGTGGTTTGGTTGGATGGACAAGTACGGCGTGGAACCCGTGGCCATGGATTCCTTCTCCGAAGAGAACGGCCTGTTTCGTCGTCAGGGCCGTCAGCCCACCCTGGAGGAAGCTGTCACCATCCAGAAGGCCTATGTGGATATGGCATCCAAGCTGGGCGTCAAGTACACCCGCTGCCAGATCCGCAACTTCGACGTGCTGCGCCAGGTGGTGCCCTACGCCGAGGAAAAGAACGTGATTCTGGGCATTGAGATCCACGCTCCCAGCAATCTGTCCGACGAGTTCTATCAGAAATGGGTAGACGAGCGTGAGCATCTGCACACCAAGGCCATGGGCCTGCTGCCGGACTTCGGCATCTTTGAAACGAAGCCCACGCCCGTCATTCAGCGTCAGAACCTGCGCGACGGCTGCCGGGAGGAGTTCATTCAGATCGCTGAAGAGAAGCGCGCTGCCGGCTGGGATCGCAAGCAGGTTTCGGAATACTGCCTTTCCCTGGGTGCCACGCCCGCCGATATGAACGGCGTGGGCCGCGTGTTCAGCAACTCTTACAACAACCCCGAGGAACTGCGCGCCCTGATTCCCTACATCTGCGGTTTCCACGGCAAATTCTGGAACATGACCGAAGATCTGGTGGAAGAGAGCATTAACTACGAAGATCCCATCCGCATCCTCTGCGAAGAAGGCTTCGACGGCTACATCAACTCCGAGTATGAGGGCGGCCGCCACACCCAGGATATCGAAGCCGTCCGCGGTGTGGAGCAGGTACGTCGTCACCACGCCATGATTCGCAACTACATCGAAAAATACGCCAGGTAATTAGAAAAGGGACGCGACGCGTCCCTTTTTTCTGCATAGAATGGGCCGAACGGCAGAAACTAGGAAAAATGAGCCGGGAGGAACGAGATGAAACGCGATGTCTGGCAAGGGGTTCTTTACTTTCTGCAGTTGGGATTGAGTCTGGCAGCGCCGCCGGTGGGCCTGTGCCTGTTGGCCCGCTGGGGAAGCGCGCGGTTCGGCCTGGGAGGCTGGGTCAGCGTGACGGCCCTGATTGTGGGCGGCGGCATCAGCCTGGCTACTTCAGTAAGCCTGCTGCGGGCATTCCGCCGAATGGAACACGGAAAAGAACGCAAATAAAAGCCGCGCCATCAAAAGATGGCGCGGCTTGATTTGTTTGGATCAGACCTGATACTTGGCGCTGAAGCGGGCAAAGTTGCTCTCAAAGTCGCTGTCGCCGGACTTGATGGTGTTGAGATACTCATGGGTGTCATAGCTGGCGCGGGAGATCTCAATGATGGAAACGGCGATGTTGGAGCAGTGGTCGGAAATTCGGGAATAGTTGTTGAGCAGGTCGGAGAGGATGAAGCCCAGCTCAATGGTGCAGCTGCCGGCCTGCAGGCGGGCGATGTGGCGGCTCTTGATGGCGGCAACGAGCTTGTCAATGACCTGCTCCAGAGGCTCAACCTGACTGGCCAGGGCAAGATCCGTATCCACATAGGCCTTGACGGTCATATCCAGGATCTCGCGGATGGCGTTCTGCAGCACGGTGATTTCCTGCTGGGCCTGCTGGGAGAAGGTGAGCTTCTTGGTGTGCAGCTCTTCGAATACACGCATCAGATTCACGGCGTGGTCGCCCATGCGCTCTAAGTCGCCGATGGCGTGCAGCATTTTGGAGATCTTCTTGGAGTCGGTGTCGGAGAGTTCCTTGGCGGAGAGCTTGACCAGGAAGGTGCCCAGCTTGTCCTCATAGCGGTCCAGGGTGTCCTCGTTCTCCAGGATCTGCTTGGCGTTGGCCTCGCTGAAGCTGGAATCACAGCTCAGAGCCAACAGCAGGGTGTCATGGGTGAAGCGGGCCATCTTGCGGGTCAGAGAGTTGCCTTCGGAGATGGCGATGGAAGGAGTTGCCAGCAGACGATCGTCGATGAGCTCGGTGGGAGCCACGGTGGTATCCTGCTTGTCGCGCAGGACGGTGTTGGCGATCCAGACCAGCATTTTGCTGAAGGGCAGCAGCAGGACGGTGGTGGCGACGTTGAAGATGGAGTGCACCACGGCGATGCCCAGAGCATCAATGGGAAGATCCGTAAAGGAGAAGTGGAAAATGGCATCCAGACCGTAATACAGAATCATAAACACCACGGTGCCAATCAGGTTGAAGCTGATGTGAATAACGGAGACCTTCTTGGCGTTGCGGTTGACGCCGATGGAGGAGATCAGAGCGGTGACACAGGTACCGATGTTCTGACCCATGATAATGGGCAGTGCCATGCCGAAGGTGATGCTGCCGGTCAGAGCCAGGGCCTGCAGAATGCCGACGGAAGCGGCGGAGGACTGGATGATGCCGGTGAACACCGCGCCGATGATGACACCCAGGATCGGGTTTTCAAAGGCGGTGAGCAGGCTGGCAAACTCGGGCATGTCTGCCAGAGGGCTGACGGCGCCGCTCATCAGCTTCATGCCATACATCAGAACGGCGAAGCCAACCAGGATGGAGCCGATGTCCTTCTTTTTGGAGTTCTTGGACATCATAATCATAATGATGCCCACCAGGGCAAAGACAAGGGAGAAGTTCTCAGGTTTTAAGAGTTTGAGCCAGAGGTTGTCGGTTTCCAGACCCACCATGGACAGAAGCCAGGCGGTGAGGGTGGTGCCGATGTTGGAGCCCATAATGACGCCAACGGTCTGGGAGATGTTCATGATGCCGGAGTTGACCAGACCCACCAGCATAACCGTCAGGGCAGAAGAGGACTGAATGGCAATGGTGATGCCGGCGCCCAGCACCAGGCTCTTAAAGGGGTTGGAGGTCATGCGGCGCAGGGAATGCTCCAGCTTGCCGCCGGCCATACGTTCCAGACCGCCGGACATAACTTCCATGCCATACAGAAAGAAAGCCAAACCGCCCAGCAGGGTGATGACAGAAAACAGATCCATAAGAACGCTCCTTCTATTTCTCTTGATTGCATACGTGTGGATGATTTTACCTATTTTATATTTTAAAGGCCTTATGTAAAAACCAAACGAGGCCTTTGTTAAATCTGTGTAAAATTCGAGAAAAGGCCAAGGCCTCCGTTCCTTTGTTAAGAAAACAGAAAAATCTTTACGCCTACTTAGCGCAAAAGATCCGAAACTTACATTTTGGCAAAAAAAGCGCAGGGGGATTTGTCCAAAATCACGAAAAAAAATAAAGAACTTGAAAAGAATCCCGATTTATGGTATATGATAGTCTGCATGGTTTCGGTGCAAGCTGATTCCAGCAAAAATAAAAAGGGAGCGAAAGCGAAAATGTCTATTTTGGTTCTGGTCATTATCGCGGCTCTTCTGGCTCTGGCTTTTGCTGCTTTCAACTTCATCTTTGTTAAGAAGATGGACGAAGGCACCGAAAGAATGCAGGAGATCGCCGCAGCGATTCGCGTTGGTGCGAACGCATTCATTAACTACGAGTACAAGGTCCTGTATCTCGTTGTTGCCATCGTGGCTGTCGTTATGGCGATTGTCACCAGCTGGCAGTCCGGTGTTGCCCTGGCCATCGGTTCCATCATGTCCGGCTGCGCCGGCATGGTCGGTATGAAGATCGCCACCTATTCCAACGTCCGCGTTGCCAACGAGGCTCGCCTGACCAAGGATATCGGCAAGACCGTTAAGGTTGCCTTCCGCGGCGGTTCCGTTATGGGCCTGTGCGTCGGCGGCTTTGCTCTGCTGGGCATCTTCATTGTTTACATTGTGTTTGGTGTTGCCATGAAGCAGCTGACCGCTGAGCAGTTTGTTCTCACCACCAACTGGATGGGCGTTGAGTTCATCCCCTTCACCATGACTCTGTCCGGCTATGCCCTGGGCTGCTCCATCGTCGCCATGTTCAACCGTGTCGGCGGCGGCATCTACACCAAGGCAGCCGATATGGGCGCTGACCTGGTCGGTAAGACCGAGGCCCACATCCCCGAGGATGATCCCCGTAACCCCGCCACCATCGCTGACAACGTCGGCGACAACGTCGGTGACGTTGCCGGTCTGGGCTCCGACCTGCTGGAAAGCTTCGTCGGCTCCATCTCCGCTGCTGTCATCCTGGCCTTCCACTTGTTTGCTGCTTCCCAGGCTACCCATGGCCTGATGAGCCTGGCTCTGCTGGAAAAGATGTTCCTGTTCCCGCTGGTCTTCGTTTCCGGCGGCCTGATCGCCTGCTGCGTGGGCATCGCCTTCCTGCTGTTCAAGAAGAACATGAGCAAGGATCCCCACAAGGACCTCAACGGCGCTACTTACGTTTCTTCCATCACCACCATCATCTTCGGCTTCGTGCTGAGCTACCTGATGTTCGGCGGCATGACCGGCCTGGGCGAGGCTGTTGGCTTCAAGGCTGGCTTCGTTTCTCCCTGGATCTCCGCTGCCATCGGCGTTATCTCCGGTGTTGTCATCGGTGCCATCGCCGAGCACTACACCAGTGCTGACTTTAACCCCACCAAGCTGCTGGCGAAGGCCTCTCTGGAAGGCCCCGCTCTGACCATCACCCAGGGCCTGGCCCTCGGTATGAAGAGCTGCATGGCTCCCTGTGTCATCCTGGGCGCCGGCATCATCATCAGCTACTACGTCTCCGGCATGTACGGCGTGGCCATGGCTGCTGTCGGTATGCTGAGCTTCGTTACCGCTACTGTCTCCGTTGACACCTACGGCCCCATCTCCGACAACGCCGGCGGCATCGCCGAGATGAGCGAGCTGGAGCCGGGCGTCCGTCAGATCACCGACACCCTGGACTCCGTCGGCAACACCACCGCTGCCATCGGCAAGGGCTTCGCCATTGGCTCCGGCGCTCTGGCTGCTCTGTCTCTGATGATCGCCTACCTGTACTCCTACAACCAGCCCGGCACTACCCTGGTGCTGAACGTCATCGAGCCCATGGTCCTGGCCGGTGCCATCGTCGGCGGCGCTCTGCCGTTCCTGTTCTCCGGCATGCTGATCGAGGCTGTTGCCAAGGCTGCCCGTAAGATGGTTGAAGAAGTTCGCCGTCAGTTCCGCGAGATCCCCGGCATCCTGGAAGGCAAGGCTTCTCCCGACTACAAGACCTGCATTGAGATCTCCTCCAAGGGCGCCATCGGCGAGATGAAGGTTCCCTCCATGCTGGCCATCGTTGTTCCCGTTGCCTGCGGCTTCCTGTTTGGTCCGAAGTTCGTCGGCGGCATCATCATCGGCTCTACCATCGCTGCCATCATGATCGCCATCTTCACCGGCAACGCCGGCGGCGCCTGGGACAACGCCAAGAAGTACATCGAGACCGGCGCCATCGAAGGCAGCGGCAAGGGCTCTCCCGCCCATGACGCTTCCGTCGTCGGCGACACCGTCGGCGATCCTCTGAAGGATACCGTCGGCCCCTGCCTGGATATCTTCATCAAGATCATGTCCAACGTTTCTCTGGTTGCTGTTGCGGTCTTCGCCCGCTACAACCTGTGGGATTGGATCACCGGTCTGTTCAAGTAAGATTTCATAGAAAGAACCCGTACTTCGGTACGGGTTCTTTTTTGCGCAAAAAGAACGCCCCACCGAAAGGTGGGGCGTTTTTTATGTAAGTTGCTGTATTGAGAAATCTTAGTACACGCTGGTGATGACGTTCTCGCCTTCGCCGGACAGGCGGGCCAGCATCTCGTGATGGCGGCGGACTTCCTTGACCTCGTCGGGCAGATACTCGAGGCCGCGGTCCTGCTGGTCGCGCTGGCCTTCGTACTCGGAGTTGATGTAGCCATCGAAGCCGCACTCGTTGAGGATGCGGATGGGATTGGCGTAGTCAACAGCGGCGTCATGATAGTGGCCGGGTTCGCCTTCGATCTCGGTCATCTCGTAGAACTTGCCGTGCATGGAGACGATGTAGGGAACGATCTCTCTGAGGTGCTCAGCCTGTGCGGGCTGCTCCTGCTCAGTGAAGAAGGACTCAACCAGGCGGTCGCCCCAGGTGCCGACGGGAGTCGGGAACTTTTCGTCATAAGCCTTCTTCAGAGCAGCCAGACCCAGATGCATGTTGTCCTGGACGAACTTCAGCTTATCGGGCTCTGCATTGCGGATGGTGTGCTCAGCAGTGACTCTGGGGATGTGATGCTGGAAGATACCGAAGTCGGGAACCAGGCCGATGTGCTTGCTGCCGGTCTTGTCCACGTACTCCACCAGCTCCTTGACCAGGACGCTGCGGGGATTGTTGGGATCGTACAGGATGGGGCAGGGAGCGTGGATTTCCTTACCGATGCGGACATTGTACTTCACAGCAGTCTCTTCGGCCATGGCGATGACTTCCAGAGGAACGGCAGACAGGCAGCGGACGTTCTGGAAGCCCATGTCGGCAGCGATCTTGATGTCGAGCTTCAGCAGCTCGGCGGCCTCGGCATAGTTCATGACGTGGTCTCTAAAGCGCATGGTGTCCAGATACACGTCCTTGGTGATGGCCTTCATGCCGTAGCGGGCCAGGTAATTGTTCCAGTCATAGATGAATTCTTCCGTGGGGAACGGATACTTGGGGATGATGGACTCGTTGATGATCTCAATGCCATCGGTATGCAGATTGTCATGGACTTCCTTGACCATGTCTTTCCAGTTCATCTTGCCGAAGAACTGAGTCTGCTGATAACTGTAAAGCGAAACGCCTCTCTTAATTGCCATTGTTCGTTCCTCCCTTACTTAACTTCCAGATCGTAGTAGCAGATGTTGCGGGTCTTGCCGGAGCCGGCACCCATGCCGGGGACGGGCGGATTGTCGATCCAATCCTGGTCGTGGGCACCGTAGCCGTACTGAGCCAGAACGGACTGCTGCAGGCCAATGTGATGCACGCCGGCGCTCAGGCCGCCATCAACATAAACCCAGACGATGCCATAATCGTCATAATCCCAATGCTCCCAGGTGGCCTTCTTGATTTCCTCGAAATCACGGGGGGCCTTGCCGTTGATCTCAAACTTCTGCACTTCGCGGGGATAGACGGTGCCGTCCACCTCGATGTAATAGCCGTTGTGCAGGCTCAGGAATGCGCCGCGGTAGTCAGCAATATGAACTGCGAACTTGAAACCGGCGACTTTGCCGTTTTCCACGAAGTTTTCCAGAGAACCTTCTTTGATCAGAAAAGAATCAAACATAATAAACTCCTCCAGTTCAAAATTATTATGCGAGAACCTCACATTTGAATTTATTATAGCATCCTATCTTGTACATCGCAATGAAAAACATGTATAAGTCAACAGTTTCAGCCAAGTGCACAAAATTACAGCCTCCTTTTTGGTGATAATCACCAAGGACAAAGCACAAAAACGCACCGCAGAATCTCTTTCTGCGGTGCGTTTTTTGTTTATTTTAAAAGCATCGATTCGCGATTTTGACAGGTGAAAAGCAAGACTTGCCGCTGTTCAGAGATCTTGTTCAGAAGATTCAGGGCCGTGCGGCAACGCTGATCGTCAAAGAAAGCCAGGGCGTCGTCCAGAATCAGCGGCGCACCGCGCTCCTCGTCCAGAGCCAGGGCGCAGATCGCCAGGCGGACACTCAAATACAGCTGATCCGATGTGCCTGCAGAGAGATAGGAAAGGCTCTGGTGCACGCTCTCGCCGCTCAGACGGGCAAAGGCGGAGAAATCTGCATCCAGCTGCACCTTGTCGTAGCGACCGCCGGTCAGTTCCGCGAAGTATTCGCCGGCCTTTTTCGCCATGGCGGGGGAGATGCGAGTCTGCACCTCGCGGTTTGCCTCGGTAAGCGCCGTCATGGCGATGTCCAGGGCCTGCACATGCAGGCGCGTGGCCTCGCACTGCTCCAAAAGTGCTTCTTGCCGGGCCGCCAGCGTGTCCGGATTGCCAATGGCGCTCCGTCGGCCGGAGAGCTGATCCATCTGGCTGCGCAGCTGAAGCAGCTGACGGGCGTTGTTTTCCAAATCCCGTTCCAGTTCCGCACGATTACGGGTAACAGGCTGCAGCAGCAGGGTGGGATCCGGTGCAGGGAGATCACCCAGGGCGGACTTGAGGTTGACATAACTCTGATCTGCCTGGCGATGCTCGGCCTCTGCCCGACGCAGAGCTTCATATGCAGCCTTTGCATCCCGCAGAGCAGGACGTACTTCGCTGAGCGCCGAAACGGGGCGGAAGATGCGAACTTGAGTTAGAATTGCGCTGCAGGCGGCCTCGTAATCGCGCTGTGCCTGCTCGTGGGTCTGCAAAGCTGCCGCGTACTGGTCCATCTGGCGCGCATGCAGCGCAAGCTCCGCGCAGCAGCGCTCGGAAAGCTGCACAATCTCGTCCCGATCGGCAGCATGGTATTTCTGCAGAATCTCTTCCCGCATCCGTGCCTGCTGCGTGTTGGCAGCCTTGGCTTTTCGGCTTTGATGCAGGCCAAGCTGCAGCAGGAATTGACCAATGGCCACCAGGCCAAGACCCAAGGGCAGATTGAAGAACACCGCGGCAATACCGCCGATGCTGAACAGACAGCTGAGGATCTTCAGCAGGAGGGAAGGCTTTTTCACGTCGCTCAGCGTATCCAATGAAGCCAGGTCGTCGGCTACCGTCTTGCGGATCTGCGCTTCATCCATGTTCTGCAGGGCCTCGGGCAGCTGCGGCGCTGCGGGTACCTCGCCGGGCGGCGAGGGCGGCTGGGGAAGGGCGTCGAGCTGCTGTTCCAGAACAGCCAGAGTGGCTTCGTCTGGCAACTCGGCACAGGCCTGCTGCATGTCTTGCAGCGCCTGATGGGAATCGTTTGCGCGCTGTTCGGCGAGGGTGAGCTGCTGCAGTTTCGCAGCAGCCTCGTGGGCACGGGCGAGGGAAAGCCCATGCTGCAGATCCTGCTGGTCTGCTTCCAACTTCTGCCGGGTTTTATGCAGGGTATAGATGCTTTGGCCCAGTTCTTCCAGCTCCTGCAGCTGCGTCTGCACCTGCTCCAGTTCCTGCTGCAGGTGGTCCAGCTGTCCGGTGCGGGCGCGGCCCAGATAGTTTTTGCGGTCCTTGAGCACACGTTCAGCCTCTGAGAAGCTGGCACCCTCGTCACCGGTGGTGACCAGGGCCTGCAGCCGCTGCTCCAGGGCGCTGTCCTGGGTGACGGCAAGACCTGCCTGACGGATGAAGGCGCTGCGCTCAAAGACGCTGCGCTCCACGCCCAGAAGGGTTTTGCCGCAGTTTTCGGCGGTGAGTTCCGCAACGGGAAGACCGCTTTCGGTCTCATAGGCGCGGAAATTGTTCATCAGGCCGCGGCCGGTGCTGGTGCGCTCAATGGTGATGCGCCGTCCGTTCCACTCTAGGTCCATGCTGCCCTGCATGGGGGCACCGGACCAGGGCTTGAACTTCGTCTTGGCGGGGAGCGTCCCTGCTTTGGCGCGCTCGGAGGTGTCGATGCCGTAGAACATGGCCAGAATGAACTGGCTCCAGGTACTCTTGCCCGCTTCGTTGGGCAGCGTAATGACATTCAGACCGCCGGAAAGCTCCAGAGCATCCTGATTGAGCTTTCCAAAACTGGCGTTCAGGGAAAGAATCTTCATACCTGGGGCACCTCCCGTCCTTCCAGCGCCGAGAGAGCGTAGCGCGCGGCCAGTTCATAACGTTTTTTCTCGTTTGTGGGCGCAGCGTGCCATTGCTGCTTTAGATTCTGCAGCAGCAGGCCCTTGAGGGTATCCTCACCCGCGCTGGCCCAGAGGTCGGCCTTGGGGATGGTGTGGTCGCGGACACTCAGGCTGAAGAAGCGCTCCTCCAGCTGTGCATGCAGCGCCTTGAGATCAATGGGTTCTGCCTCGCCGGTGAGCAGAATTCGGTAGCAGTGTTCCCGGGTCGGTGTGTCACCCAGGGCGGTGAGGATGCTCTGCAGGGCATCCTCACCTGCGGCGACGCGGAGGATCTCGTAGCGGCGTCCGGGCAGGGGGTGGAAGCGCAGGCGGCATCCGGCCTCATCCAACTCGCCCAGATATACGCCTTTTTCACCGGTCTCGTCGAAACCGCGGCCCATGGGGCAGCCGGGCCAGGCGTAAAGAGTTTTGCCTGCGGTGGCGGGCTCGGCGCGCAGATGGATGTGGCCCAGGGCCAGGTAATCCAGGCCTGTTTCGGCAATTTGTTCCTTCGTAATGGGCGCATAGGGGCTGGCCGGGTTGATGGCGTCGGCATGCAGCACCATCAGGTTTTTTGCATCGGGGTCCTGCACACGGAAGCCAATGAGGGGCGATGCAGCGTCCTGGCTTAAGAAGGCCGCGCCGTAAACGGCGCAATCCAACTCAGGCAAATACACGCATTCCGGCTGGCTGGAGCGGAAAATATGTACGTTCTCCGGCCATTGAATCCGAGCGTAAGGGCCGGCGGCGGAGTAAAAATCGTGGTTGCCGGGGGAAATAAAGATCTTTGCACGGCAGGCGGCAAAGGCCCGCTGCAGGGCCTCAATGGTCTCAGGATAGCCGCCTACGGTGTCAAACAGATCGCCCGAGAGCAGCAGAAGCTCACAGCCTTGCTCGTTGGCAAGCTCACAGATCTTCATGGGCAGTTCCCGCAGCTCAGCGCGGCGCAGCGCCGCCTGTTCCGGGCTCAGGGCGGAGAAAGGCGCATCCAGATGCAGATCCGCCGCATGGAGGAATCGAAGCATAACGCGCCTCCTTTCAGGTGATTTCAATGGCCTCGGCCTTGGTGCAAAGGCCGGTGGCGGTGTCGATGGTAAACACGGCGCCCTGCAGGCTGCAGGGACCGGGCGCCGCCTCATAGCGGCTGGTCAGATTGCCCCGGAACTTGGCGATGGATTGCTCCGGGCGGATGCCCAGGATGGACTCGCGGGGGCCGGTCATGCCGATGTCGGTCTGGTAGCCGGTGCCCTTGCTCAGCACACGGCAGTCGGCGGTGGGAACGTGGGTGTGGGTGCCCCAGACGGCGCTGACGCGGCCGTCAAGCATGTAACCCATGGCCAGTTTCTCCGAGGTGGCCTCGGCGTGGAAATCCAGCAGGATCAGCTTGGTGTCCAGGTCCTTGAGGATTCGCTCAATCTGCAGGAAGGGGTTGTCCGGGCCAAAATCCATGCCGCAGCGGCCCAAAAGATTGATGACAGCCACGGGGCCTGCCTTGCTGTCGTAAACGCCCACGCCCCGTCCGGGCAGCTGGGGTGCCAGGTTATAAGGGCGCAGGAGGTAGTCGTTCTCGTCCAGTTCGGAGAGGATCGAGCGGTTGCCGAAGGTGTGGTTGCCCAGGGTCACCACGTCCGCGCCGGCGTCCAGCATGTCCAGGGCCTGGTCGCGGCTCAGGCCAACCATGGCGGCGTTCTCGCCGTTGACCACGCAGAAATCGATACCGTAGTGGCGCTTGACCGAACGCAGATTCTTCTTCAAAAATTCCAAACCGCTGCTGCCAACCACATCGCCCACAGCCAGAACACGAAATTCCATAGTCATCCTCCAAAGTTGCACTTTTTCCTATTATAACCCCTCAAAGATCAAAATCCAAGGGCAAGATTGCAAATGTCCTATAAATGCGCTATTATTGATCGGGGTTGGGAAAAAGAAAAGAGGAAAAAGAATGTATTTACAAACTGAGCGACTCATCGTGCGCAGCTTCACACCGGAGGATGCTGCAGGTCTGCATGCCATCTTTGGCGACGAAGAAACCATGCGCAACTGTGAGCCGGCCTATGATTTTGAGAAAACGAAGAAATTCCTGGCCGAATTCTGCATTGGCCGCAATGGGGCTGTGGCAGCGACAGGAAAAGAGGACGGAACGCTTCTGGGATATATCCTGTTCAATGCGTTCGAAGAGGGCGTTTATGAGATGGGTTGGATCTTCAACCG
>SVLN01000059.1 GCA_015067925.1 Oscillospiraceae bacterium | reverse complement strand
TCACGATCGCGGCCTTCGTACTCGGCGACCATCCAGCCGTCCCAGCCGTTGTCCACGAGGACCTTGATGATTTCGGGATAGGGGATCCACTCTTCCTTGAAGGTGCCGTCTTCGCAGTCAACCATGGAGTTGAACTTGGCATGGATGCACTTGACGTACTTCAGGTAGGGGATGATGCCCTCGGGCTTGGAGTAACGAACAGAGCCGTCAAAGTTCGGCTGCGGGCTGAAGACGGACAGGTCGATGTTCAGACCGAAGACCTTGGAGTTGGTCTTGTCCACATACTCGCAGAAGTCAGCGACCATCTGCTGCTCCAGAATGGTGGGCATGTGGATCTCGGGCAGCATGATGACATCATACTTCTCAGCAGCCGGAGTGGCAGCGGTGATGATGTCGCGCCAGTTCTCAACGGGATCCAGATAGTCGTTGATAACGGTCTGCTTGGTGCGCAGGCAATGGAAGCCCAGAGCGTTGGCGATCTTGAAATCGTTCTCCAGCAGTTCCACGCACTCGTCCACGCTCAGCATGCGGTCTTCCCACATACGAACGTCGATCCAGTGGCCGTACTCGGCGGGGATGATCTCATACTTCTCACACAGGTCATGCCACTTGGTGAGGAATTCGTCGGTCAGAACGGGGTAGCCGTCGATATGGGAGTTGCCCAGGATCTCAACGCCATGGGCGCCCATGGCGTGCATTTCCATGAAGCATTCTTCCAGGGTCATGCCGCGCTGGATCATTTCCGTGTAGCTGTAAAGGGATACGCCGCGCTTCGGGCCCTTGGGGGGAACATAGTTCATTATTGCTCAGCTCCTTCAAGTTTTTTAGGATACAGTTCATTATATACCTAATTGTTGCAAAAATCAATTGGTACTTTTTCCTTAATGTGGAGCTGTGTTTTTGTGCATATTGTCTGAAAACCGAACAGAAAATCCGCGGTACAGGCCGTACCGCGGATTTTATATGGAATAATCAGTTGGCGTTCTTGCCCCACTGCTTGCGGCGGGAGATGCAGATGCCGACCAGAATGGCCAAGGGCACCAGGGACAGCAGGAACGCTGCACGGTAGCTGGAAGCCACGGCAACGCCGTCGATGGAGAAGATGCCCACGATGGCGCCGGCCACCAGGGTACCGATGAAGCTGCCCACGTCGCCGCCCACCAGCTGAGTGGAGTTGGCAACGCCGCGGCGCTCGGGAGTGGCGCAGGAGTTGGCAGCGGCCTGCATGACAGGCATGGCACCGCCGTAACCCAGAGAGCCCAGGATGGCTGCAGCATAGGTCATGATGGGGCTGGTGGTAAAGCTGACCACAACCAGGAAGCCTGCGAAGCAAACCATGCAGAAGGTCATGGCAGTGGACAGGCCCAGCTTGTCATAGATGGCGCCGGCCAGCGGACGAGCCACATACAGGGCCAGACCCCAGACCAGGTAGAAGGTGCCGATGGCGCCAACGGAAGCGCCCATGGAGTTGATGAAAACCATGATGTATGCGCCGTAAGCAGCCTGGGCGAACATGAACAGGAAGTTGCACAGGGCGGCGGGCAGGGCCTCACGGCAGAACATGCCGGAGATCTGCTTGCCCAAGGGCAGCTTTTCTGCCGGAGCAGCGGGAGCCTTCTTCTTGTTGGGGATGAAGAAGCACAGCACGAAAGCAGCGACGGCTGCGATCAGGCAGGCAGTGAACAGACCCTTGGCGCCGGCGGGACCAAAGTACAGGTTGGTGCCGATGACGCTGCCCAGGGTGATGCCGGTGACCAGGCCGATGCCGTACCAGGCCATGCCGGAACCCATCTTCTCGATGGGCAGCATCTCGCCGACCAGGGCGACGGTGGCCAGGGTGGTGATGGCGTAGCAGATGCCGTGCAGGATGCGCACCAGCAGCAGAGCCACGAAACTCTTGGCCACGAAGTACAGCAGCATCGTCACAACAACGCCGGCGAAGGCGATGGTCAGGACCTTCTTGGGGTTGAAACGGTCCAGCAGGCGGCCGCCGAAGGGACGCATCACCAGGGTGGCAACGCTCATAGCGCTGACGATGATGGACGCAACGGATGCCTTGATGCCGATATCCACGGAGTACTGGGTGATGACGTAAACTACCATCATGTAGGACAGGGTGTCGAACAGGCTGATGGCGATCATCAGAATATAGGGCAGAGACCAGATGGACTTACCCTTGTTCAGATTGGGCATTGGGATTTCCTCCTCTAAATTTTTACACGAACATCATACTTCATGCGCATACGATTTACAAGCTGCTTTTTCGCCAATTTATCTCATTTTCCATGCACAGAATCGGGCATTTTTCCCTTAAAACCGGGAATGTGCCTCATTCTCCCCAGATTGCGGCAGGGCCGTTTTCCCGGAAGAACTCAATCATATTGCCCGTCAGGCTCAGGCGGGAGTGATTCTCCGGCAATTCCTCCCGGGTGAACCACCTGGCCTCGGCCAGCTCGTCCTCCTGCAGGACAATGCGGTTTTCTCCCGTCAGGCGGCAGTAGAAACCCATCAGCAGGCTGTCAGAGAAGCACCAGGGCTGGGAGGCGAAGAACCTCAGATCGCCCACGTCCAGGCCGGTCTCCTCCTTTACTTCCCGCTTGACAGTGGCCTCGATGCCCTCGCCGATCTCATTGAAACCGGCCACCAGAGCGTAACGGTTAAAGGGCCGGCCTGCGTAGCGGGTCAGCAGCAGCTTTTCGCCGTCTGCCACGCCCACGATTACCGCAGGAGAAATGGTAGGATAGACGATTTTCCCGCAAGCCGGGCACACCATGGCCCGCTCCTTGTCGGAGTGCTGCATCCTCTCGCCGCAGGCGCCGCAGAAGCGGCGGCCGGAGTACCACCGGGCCAGGGACGCCGCCACGGCCAGGGCGAAGCTCGCATGCTGGGGGATGGAATCATCCACACCCCGGCTGGGCAGCCACTCGAAGCCCTCGGGGCAAAGGACATCTTCCATGCACAGGAAGTAATCCGTCTCGTCGATGCAGAACAGATACTGCCAGGCGCTGCTTTCCACCTGAGCTACCTGCGGCAGGCAGACGCCTCCCTCGCACAGCTGCATGGCGATTTTCCCATCGCGCCAGAGAATGGCCGGATCCGTGGCCTTCGGTTCCGCCGGGCGGTACTCATTATGGTAAATATGGGGCGCAATTTCCTGAAGCATCATATCAGGGGCCTTCTTTCTCTTGATTTTTGACCATTTTACCATAGAAAAAGTGAAATATAAAGGTTTTCAAATGGGAACAAGTGTGCTACAATAGTAAAAATTGGCGCTGCGCGCCAAGAACCCTGAAAATGAGGCGAATTGTTATGGACAGACTTCCCATTCGTAAATTGTTTGACTCTCCGGAGCAGTATTTCGGCACCGAAGTGACCGTCTGCGGCTGGCTGCGCAATACCCGCATCAGCAAGGCCTTCGGCTTTTTGAATCTTTCCGACGGCTCGTGCTTTCAGACCCTGCAGGTGGTCGTCACCGACACCCTGAGCAATTTTGCCGAAGTCGGCAAGCTGAACGTGGGCGCGGCTGTCGTCGTCCGCGGCGAGGTGGTCAGCACCCCCAACGCCGCCCAGAGCTTTGAGATCCAGGCCAAGGAAGTGACCGTGGAAGGCGTCTCCACCCCGGATTATCCCATCCAGCCCAAGCGCCACACCATGGAGTACCTGCGCACCGTTGCCCACCTGCGTCCGCGCACCAACACCTTCCAGGCTGTGTTCCGCGTCCGCTCCCTGGCGGCCTTTGCCATCCACCAGTTCTTCCAGGAGCGCGGCTTTGTTTACGTCAACACCCCGCTGATCACCGCCAGCGACTGCGAAGGCGCCGGCGAGATGTTCCGCGTCACCACCCTGGACGCCTCCGAGCCCGCCCGCACCGAGGACGGTGAGGTGGACTTCACCCAGGACTTCTTCGGCAAGCCCACCAGCCTGACCGTCTCCGGCCAGCTGGACGGCGAGACCTACGCCATGGCCTTCGGCAGCATCTACACCTTCGGCCCCACCTTCCGTGCCGAAAACTCCAACACCACCCGCCAC
>SVLN01000017.1 GCA_015067925.1 Oscillospiraceae bacterium | reverse complement strand
CGATGTCCTTCAGCATTTCCTTGCGGCGGTCGCCGAAGCCGGGAGCCTTGACGCAAACGACGGTGAAGGTGCCGCGCAGCTTGTTGACCAGGATGGTGGACAGGGCGTCGCCCTCAACGTCCTCAGCAATGATCAGCAGCTTCTTGCCGGCCTTGACAATCTGCTCCAGCAGGGGCAGCAGCTCCTGAATGGAGGAGATCTTCTTATCGGTGATCAGGATGTAAGCGTCGTCCAGGACAGCTTCCATCTTGTCGGTATCGGTGATCATATAGGGGCTCAGGTAGCCGCGGTCGAAAGACATACCCTCGACGACGTCCAGAACGGTCTCGGCGGTCTTGGACTCTTCGATGGTAATCACGCCGGTGGTGCCGACCTTATCCATGGCATCGGCGATCATCTTGCCGACGGACTCGTCGCCGGAGGAGACGGTACCGACGCGGGCGATGTCCTCGGAGCCGGAGATAACCTGGCTGTTGGCCTTGATGGCCTCAACGGCGGTGGCAACGGCCTTGTCGATGCCCTTGCGCATCACCATGGGGTTGGCGCCGGCGGTGACGTTCTTCACGCCCTCATGGATGATGGCCTGGGCCAGCAGGGTGGCGGTGGTGGTGCCGTCGCCGGCGATGTCGTTGGTCTTGGTGGCGACTTCGCGAACCAGCTGGGCACCCATGTTCTCAAACGGATCTTCCAGGATGATCTCCTTGGCGATGGTGACGCCGTCGTTGGTGATCATCGGGCCGCCGTACTTCTTATCCAGCACGACGTTGCGGCCCTTGGGGCCCATGGTGACCTTAACGGTATTGGCAAGCTGGTCGATACCGGCCTGCAGGGACTTTCTGGCGTCCTCGCCATAAGCAATCAGTTTTGCCATTGTTGTTTCCTCCTAAATTATTCCACGATTGCCAGGATGTCGCTCTGGCGGACAACAGTATACTCGGTCTCGTCCAGCTTGACCTCGGTGCCGACGTACTTGGCAACGAGCACCTTCATGCCGACTTCAACGACCATCTTCACATCAACGCCGTCGACCATGCCGCCGGGGCCAACCGCAACGACGGTGGCAAAAGCGGGCTTCTCCTGGGTAGCGGAGCTGAGAATAATGCCGGACTTGGTGGTTTCTTCGACTTCGGCAGCCTTCAGAACGACCTTATCAGCCAAAGGAATCAGTTTCATGGTTATTTCCTCCAATTTTATGACGGCCAGATGCCTGTCAGAATTTACTCATTTTAGCACTCAATCGCTCGGAGTGCTAACATGTATTATAATAAAGCAGCTTAGCGCAATGCGCAAGTGGAAAATTCCCGTTTTTCATCGCGTATTCCGTTAAATTCCTGCTTCATCATACAGAATTATGTAGATTGCTTTTGTTCTCTTTGTTTTGCTTGAAAATACTCCCGTTTTCTTCGTTTTCACGCCTCATAAATGAGGCCACGGGGGTAGAAGAAGCGAATCTTCTCCTCCGCCACGGAGAAAGAAACCTCAGTTCCGCGAACTTCTTCACCATCCAAATTCACGGGTTCTTCCGTTTCACAGGTGATTTTCACATTTTTGCACCGGCGGAAGGTCACCAGCTTGGGAAGCTCGGCGTAGCGGCCGGCGGCGTACTTGCCGATGACGATGGGCACGATCAGACGGCTGACTTTGGTCACCAGAAGCACATCCAGAAGGCCGTCGTCCAGGCTGGCACCGGGCACCGGATGGAAGCCGCCGCCGTAGTGACGGCCGTTGGCAACGCAGATCAGAGATTTGCGGCCCTCAAAGGCCTCGTCATCCAACTGCACCCGGTAGGGACGGTGGATGCCGCGGATGATATTCACGATGGTGGAGAGGATGTACGCGCCCGTGCCGCCCACGAAGGGCAGGCGCTTGTAGGTGCTGACTTCGGTGCCGATGCGGGCATCCAAACCGATGGAGCAGATGTTGATGGCCAAGCGGTCACCGCAGCGGATCAGGTCAAATTCAGCCGTTTCGGCGTCCAGCAGACGTTCCAGAGAGCGGAAGGCCTCGGGTTCGGAGAAGCACTTGACGAAGTCATTGCCGCTGCCGCCGGGAAAGCAGGTGATGGCGGCGTTGGCGTAGCCGGCCGCGCCGTTGACCACCTCGTTCAGGGTGCCGTCGCCGCCGCAGGCGTAGATGCGCACTTCATCACCCTGCTCGGCCGCCTTTCGGGCCAGGCGGGTGCAATCTCCCTTTTGGGCGGAGACGCAGATTTCGAAGGGTTCTGCCCTTCCTTCCAGTTCTGCCCGGATTTTGGCGGAATATTCCTCAGTTCTGTCCCGCTTACCTGCCGCGGGGTTGATAATAAAAACGTGTCGCACGGGGGACATCCCCTTTTTCTGTCTATTTCTGTGCAGATTCAGTCGTACATATAAAGGCTGCACTGGATCATGCCGTTGTAAAGCTTGCGTTTTTTATCCGCGCGGCGGCCGTAGTAGCGCTCAAACTCCGGCTCAGAGGTGATGATGAACTGTTTCCAGTCCTTCTCCGGGGCCATGCGGCGGCCGAAGGCCTGATAGAGTCGCTGGGCGGAGCGCTGTTCCATCATGCGCTCGCCGTAGGGCGGGTTGCAGACGATGATGCCGCCCTTGTCCGGCAGGGCGCGGGTGAGCGCATCCGCGTCGGCAAAGTGGATCATACCGCTCAGGCCCGCCTTGCGGGCGTTGGAGATGGCGATGGATAGGCTCTTGGGGTCGTTGTCGCTGGCAAAAATGCGATAGGAGCCGTGATACTCCCGATCCCTGGCCTCTTCCACGGCGTCGGTCCAGGCTTTCTGGGGAACGAAGCCCCACTTTTTGGCGCTGAAGGTACGGTTGAGGCCCGGGGCGCGGTTCATTGCGATCAGCGCGGCTTCGATGGCGATGGTGCCGGAACCGCAGAAGGGATCCAGGAAGGTCTCGCGGCCGCGATAACGGGACAGCGTCACCATACCGGCAGCCAGAGTTTCGCGCAGGGGCGCATCGTTGCCCACGGCGCGGTAGCCGCGCTTGTGCAGGCCGGCGCCGGAGGTGTCGAGGTAGATCTCCACCTCGTCCTTCATGATAGAGAACTGGATCTGGTATTTTTCGCCGTTTTCCGGCAGCCAGGTAAGGCCGTAGGCCTTGCCCAGGCGATCGGCGGCGGCTTTTTTAATGATGGCCTGGCAGTCCGGCACGGAGTGCAGGGCGCTGTTGAGGCTGTGGCCCTTGACGGGGAACTCGCCGTTCTTGGGGATGAAATCCTCCAGCGGCAGGGCGCGCACGCCCTGGAACAGCTCTTCAAAGCTGACGGCGCGGAACTTGCCCAGCCGCAGCAGCACCCGCTCTCCCATTCTCAGGCGCAGGTTGGCCCGGGCGATGTCCGCCTCGGAGCCCTCAAACAGAACGCGGCCGTTTTCCACCTGCACGTTCTGCATCTGGATTCGTTTCAGTTCGTCGCCCACCAGGCCCTCCAGGCCGAACAGGCACGGGACGGAAAAAGTAAACATGTGTGATCCGTTCCTCTCTTTAAATAAAGACATAGCGCAAAGTATCACTTATATCAGTATACCGAAATTTTCTTCCGATGGCAATGGATTTCTGGGATTTGTTTTGCAAAAGCATCGCATTTTTCTCGTTCACGTGCTATACTATTTGTAATTGGATGCGGTTTTTTGTCCGCAACTTGAAGTTGCGCGGCTTTTTTTGCAAACGCAAATTAAAGTTGGTGGACTTATGCGCAAAAAATGACTATATTAGACCCATAAGAAAGGAGAGGATTCCAATGGCTTTTGCTGAACGCTTGCAGCAGCTGAGGCGCGAGCATGACCTGACCCAGGAAGAATTTGCCCAGCAGCTGCAGGTCTCCCGTCAGGCGGTAAGTAAGTGGGAATCCGGCAAGGGTTACCCGGAAATTGAAAAGATCCTTTATATCTGCAATTGCTACGGCGTGAGCATGGACGAACTCTTTGATGAAGAGCTTCCGGATCTTTCCGATCCCAACGCAAAGCCCGAAACGCCAACCCCGAGCGCCATGACCGCCCCACCCCTGAAGTCATCCTTCGGCAGCTTTTTCACCAACCTCTCCCCTTATCACCAGGCCATGTTTGGTGCAGCCGCTGCGCTGCTGGCCATTGTGCTTCTGGTGCTCTCGTGTATCAGTATATCGAAAGGAGAGTCGGATCAAATGATCATGAAACTCATCTGGACGGGACTGCTGGTGGTCTTCGTCATCGGCGAAGCCCTCACCGTGGGTCTGACGTCCATCTGGTTCGCAGCGGGCAGCCTGATCGCGCTGGTCTGTGCCCTGTTGGGTGCGAACCTGTGGATCCAGATCGTGGCCTTCATTGTGGCAACGATCCTGAGCCTGATTGCCTTCCGTCCCCTGTGCAAAAAGTACATCAACGGCAAAGTGGAGCCCACCAACGCCGACCGCAACATCGGCGCTGAGGTGCTGGTCACCGAGGCCATCCACAATCTCCAGGCCACCGGCGCCGTGCGCATCGGCGGCATCACCTGGAGCGCAAGAAGTGAATCGGACGCTCTGATCCCCGTGGGCACCCTGGTGCGCATCGTCCGGATCGAAGGCGCCAAAGTATATGTAGAACAAGTTTAAGGAGGAGCTAATATGCCCAGCAGCAGTATTGTAAGTGTCATCATCATCATCGGCATCGTTTTCCTGGCGCTGATTATCTTTGCGTCCAACATCCGCGTGGTGCAGCAGTCCAAGGCTTCCGTCGTGGAACGCCTGGGCGCCTTCCGCACCGTCTGGGGCGTGGGCCTTCACCTGAAGATCCCCTTCATTGAGCGCGTGGCAAAGACCGTTTCCTTAAAGGAACAGGTCGTGGACTTCGCTCCCCAGCCCGTTATCACCAAGGATAACGTCACCATGCAGATCGACACCGTGGTCTATTTCCAGATCACCGACCCGAAGCTGTACACCTACGGCGTGGAGCATCCCATGAGCGCCATTGAGAACCTGACCGCCACCACCCTGCGTAACATCATCGGCGATCTGGAGCTGGACGAATCCCTCACCAGCCGCGACCACATCAACACCAAGATGCGTGCCATTCTGGACGAGGCCACCGACCCCTGGGGCATCAAGGTCAATCGCGTGGAGCTGAAGAACATCATTCCGCCGCGGGAGATCCAGGACGCCATGGAGAAGCAGATGAAGGCCGAGCGTGAGCGCCGCGAGTCCATCCTGCAGGCCGAAGGCCAGAAGGCCAGCCAGATTCTGGTGGCCGAAGGCGAAAAGCAGGCCATGATTTTGCAGGCTGATGCCGAAAAGCAGGCCAAGATCATGCACGCCGAGGCCGAAAAGCAGGCCAAGATCCTGGCTGCCGAAGCCGAGAGCGAGGCCATTCTGAAGGTCCAGCAGGCCACCGCCGACGCCCTGCGTCTTCTGAACGAGGCTTGCCCCAACGATCAGGTCATCAAGCTCAAGGCTCTGGAGGCCATGGAGAAGGCCGCCGACGGCAAGGCCACCAAGATCATCATTCCCTCCGAGATCCAGTCCCTGGCGGGTCTGGCAGCCTCTCTGAGCGAGTTCGGCAAGAACTGATTTGTATTTCAGGTGGCCTCACAAATGTGAGGCCACCTTTTTTAGCATAGGAGGAACACATGGGTTTTGTATTCGGTCGCGGTCTGTTCGGCATCATGTTCAGCGTCGTATTCCTGCTGGTGGTCGGTATGTTTATCGTAACCGCCGTCAGAGGCATCGGCCAGTGGAGCAAAAACAACAACTCCCCGCGATTAACGGTTCCTGCAACCGTCGTTGCCAAGAGAACCAACGTGTCACGCCACCGCCACGGCGGCGTGAATGAACATCACCACCATCACACTTCCACCACATACCACGTAACCTTTCAGGTGGAAAGCGGCGATCGGATGGAGCTTGCCATGGCAGGCCATGAGTACGGCCTTCTGATTGAGGGTGACCGCGGCAATCTGACGTTCCAGGGCACCAGATACCTTGGATTCGAACGCATATAACGGAACATACACCGGTCCGCCCTTATGGGCGGACCTTTTTATAAGCCTCCCTTGTGCAAAGGGAGGTGGCTGGCCGCAGGCCAGACGGAGGGATTGTCAAACGACTTCGCTTACAATCCCCCAGTCACCTTCGGTGACAGCCCCCTTTGCACAAGGGGGCCTTTTTGCTGCTCCGCAAAAAATTTTCCCAACTTTGAAGAAAAAACTATGCTATACTCGTCTTATCAGTACAGGCGTTTGGAAGGGTGGTGAACCGGGCAGCAACATGACACAAAAAGAATTTGAACAACTGGTGGCAGCGCACGAAAAGCTGATTTACACCGTCTGCTACCAGCTGATCGGGAACCACCACACCGCCCAGGATCTGACCCAGGAGACCTTCCTTACCGCCTACCGCCGCATTGACGCCTGCGACCCGGCTTCCTACCGTCCCTGGCTGACCCGCATCGCGGTGAACAAGGCCAAAGACTACTTAAAAAGCGCCGCCCGGCGGGAAACGCCCGTAGAAACTCTGCCCGAAGTCTCCGCCCGGGACGGCCCGGAGGAATTGCTGCTGCACGCAGTGGGAGAAGAGGACCTGCGAAAACGCATCTGGGCCCTGAAAGAGCCCTACCGGGCCCCGGCGGTGCTGTTCTTCCTGGAAGAACGCAGCATTCCCGAAATCGCCAGGGCCTTAAGCCGCCCGGAAAAGACCATCTACACCCAACTCTCCCGGGCAAAGAAACTACTGCAAAAACACCTGAAAGGAGGCGCGCCATGAAAAAGAAACATCTGACCGATCCCCTGCTGGTGCGCCTGATCGCCGGCGCAGCCAGCGAAGCCGAACGCCTTGCTTGTGCCGAGCACATGAGCACCTGTGACCGCTGCTTAAAGAAGTACACCGACCTGCTCACGGATGAAATTTGCCTCACGCCGTCCGAATCCGTGGTGCAGCGGGTCCGGACGGAACTGCGCCGCAGAGCCACGAGCGGCTTCTTCACCCGCTTCGCCGCAGCGGCCGCCGCCATCATCCTGGCCATGGCCCTGTGGATGACGGACGTGTTCTCCAACATCGTACCTGACGCGGACGCGCCCATCCTCTCCGCGCCGGTCACCGAGCAGCGCATTTCCCTCTCCGACCGGCTGAACGGTTTCTTCAACGGTCTTTCCGATTCTCTGACGGAGCTGACCCTCACCTACCCCGATCCCCGCGCCGACGAAAGCGGCGCAGATTCTACCATAAAGGAGTCTTAAACCATGAAAAAGAACGCCTTTCTTACCCTTTTATTCGCCCTGATCCCCGGCGCGGGACAGATGTACCAGTCCTACATGAAGCGCGGCGTGAGCCTGATGCTGCTGTTTGCCTGCAACGTCTTTCTGACCAGCATCATCGGCATCGCCGGCATCTTCCTGCCCGTCATCTGGGCCTACAGCTTCTTTGACACCTATCGCCTGCGCACTGAGCTGGACCAGGGTACCGCCGCACCGGACGCGCTGTTGTTCTCCGACGGCACGGAGGACGGTATGTTCCGCGCCTTTTTGGCCCGCCGCCACGTGCTGGTGGGTTGGCTCCTGGTGCTGTTGGGCAGCTGGTTCATCTTTGACAACTTTGTGTTGGATACTCTGCAGGAAATCCTGGGCGATTACGGCCTCTGGGAAATCTACCATCTGGTCGCCCGGGCGCCTACCCTGCTGGTGAGTGTGCTGCTGATCATCATGGGCATCGCCCTCATGCGCGGCCGCGGCCTGAGCAAGGCAAAGGATGACTACACGGAGTATCTGGAGCCCGCCGAAGAGGAGGAAGAGGACGAGGAGGATGAAGACGATGAATGAGGTCCCCGTCATCCCCGCCGCTCCGACTGCCGAGGCGCCGAAGAAAAAGAAAAAGCCGGCCTCCCGCCGGGTGGGCACATTCACCATGGGTCTGTGCCTGATCTTAAGCGGCGCGCTGCTGTGCGCCTTTCTGGTCAAGCCGGACCCGAAGGTTCTGCAGCTTTTAAAGTTCTCCCCCGTGGTTCTGATTTGCCTGGGTGCTGAACTGCTCATCAGTCACTTCCGCTTCCCCAGAGCAAGACTCAAATACGATTTCTTAAGCGTGATCGTCTGCTTTTTCGTGCTGCTGGCCGGTACCTGCGGCACCTGCGTGGGCATCGCCGCGGATGTGGCCCTGACGGCCCCTGTGCGCATGGACAACTGGCGTGACGAGATCCGCGACACCTGCGCGGGCCTTCTGGCCAAGGAGGACGTAGAAGCCGTGGACGTATGGTTCGACGGTTACCGGTATGACTGGGAGCGAATGGTCTGCATTTACAACATGAGCACCAACGACCTGTACTCCGACTCCGACCTGGCCATCAGCCTGCGCCTGTCCGGCACATACGACGACGCCGAGGACTTCGCCCGCGAAGCACGCACCATCATCCGGGCCCTGCACGAGGGCAATGTGCATCCGGGCCAGCTGCACATTCTGGGCGAAAGTCCCTATGACGATCAGAACTTCTATCTGGATCTGGACGGTCTTTTCGCCCACAACCTCTCGCTTTCAGACCTGGAAAAACGAGCGATGGGTTCCATTACCCTGCCCGCTGACATCGAATAAAAAACACCCCGCCTCGCTGCGCCGCATACAATGGCGTAGGAGGTGGGGTGCTTGCTTTTTTTAACGACCTATCGGGCCTTTGGGCGGGTGTTTCTGCTCTTCGATCCCCGCCGCGCGGCTTGTGAGGAAGAAACCGTCTGCCAACTGGCGCGCTCGCGCAGCTTCTGCCTGCAGGCCGATTCCATCCTGGTGGGGCCGCTCTCCGGCCCGGGATGGAGCCTTCGGGTCTTCCGCCCCGACGGCACGGAGTGTTTCTGCTGCCCGGCGGCGGCAAAGGTCTTTGCCCAGTACCTTCTGGACGCAGGCTACACAGACCGGTGCCGGCTTCTGATTCGCTGCGGCAATACAGCAATTCCGGTTTGCGTCCGTCCCGGCTGCATTGCGCACGGGAGTACCAGCTCGGAGGAAGAGATCTGCAGGGCGCTGAGCTTATAAGCGACCTTCCGGCCTTCGGAAGGAAAGGAAGGGTGAAGGAAAACCATCAGGGTTTTCCTTCACGTTGGATCTTCTGCATCGCTGCGCGATGCGTCACCAAAATAAAAAGCTGACCTGCAAAGCAAGTCAGCTTTTTATTTTGGTGACCCGTACGGGAATCGAACCCATGTTACCGCCGTGAAAGGGCGGTGTCTTAACCGCTTGACCAACGGGCCTGGTAGCGGCGATCGGACTTGAACCAATGACAGACCGGGTATGAACCGGGGGCTCTACCAACTGAGCTACGCCGCCATATTTAGTTCCGCGCAGTTACCCTGCGCAGCGAAGATTATTATACAGAGTCTTTGCCCGTTTGTCAACCGTTATTCTACCCTTTTTGCGGAATATTTTTCTTGTCGTCGCGCAAAATAACCGCGAAAGGGGGCGTGTTCATGCACGTCATAACGCTCATTCTGCTCGGCGGTGCACTGTATGTGGGCCTGGAATACCTCTGGCGGGGTCGGTCGCACATCAGCATGTTCCTTCTGGGCGGACTCTGCTTCTTTCTGGTGGGCTGGCTCAACGAAGTCTCTCCCCTGGGCCTTTTCTGGCAGAGCCTGCTGGGCGCTGGGATCATCACCATCCTGGAATTCTCCTGCGGCATGCTCGTCAATGTGGCTCTGGGTCTGAACGTGTGGGATTATCAAGACCTGCCCCTGAACTTCAAGGGGCAGGTCTGTCTTCCATATTTTCTTCTGTGGATTCCGGTCTCTGTTCTGGCAATTTTTGCAGATGATGTCCTGCGCTTTGTGCTGTTCCGCCAAAGCTTTCCCCTCTACCGTTTATTCTAGCGTGCCGCGCACGCCGTCTAAGTACACTTCGCCGATGCGCACGTTTTTCAGCTCGTTGTGCAGCGGAGCCGTGGGCACATAGACCTTCACATAATTGGCCGTGTGGCCGGCAAAGGCGCCCCGCTCCGGCTGCTCAAAGAGCACCGGCACCACGGTATCCTTCATGGCCTCGCGATAGCGCAGGGACATGGCATTGGCCACTTCCGCTGCCCGGGCGGCGCGCTCGTCCTTCACCGGGCCGGGAATCTGATCCGGCATCTTGTCCGCAGGCGTCCCCGGACGGCGGGAATAAGGGAAGATGTGCATCTGGGAGAAGGCCATTTTCTCCATAAAGGCAAGGGTCTCGGCGAACTCCTCCTCCGTCTCACCGGGGAAGCCCACAATCAGATCCGTGGTAACGGCGCAGCCAGGGAAGGCCTGGCGCAGCAGGTGCACAGATTCTGCATAACGGGCAGTGTTATAGCGCCGATTCATACGCTTTAAGACGCTGTCAGAGCCGCTCTGCAGGCTCAAATGGAACTGGGGACACAGGTTCTCATAGTTCTTCAACGCGGCGCAGAAGGCCTCGTCGATGGTCCTGGGCTCTAAGGAGCCCAGGCGGATGCGAAGGCCCGGCGCGGCCTCGCAGACCGCGGCGATGAGCTCGTGCAGGGGTCTGCCGCCCAGATCGCGGCCCCAACTGGAAATCTCGATGCCGGTGATGACGATCTCCCGGTAGCCCTGCTCAGCCAGCTGACGGGTCTGCTCCACGGCCTTCTCCAGCGGAAGAGAGCGGATGGGGCCACGGGCATAGGGGATGATGCAGTAGCTGCAGAAATTCTGGCAGCCGTCCTGGACTTTGAGCATGGCACGGGTGCGCTCGCCCAGGGAGCCCGCGGGCAGCACCTCAAAGGGTAGTTTTCTGCGCAGGGCATCGTCCAAGGCCTCCAGATGCTGCCGCTCCTCAGCGGCCTGCAGAAACAGCTGCAAAAACGCCTGCCGTCCGCCGGTGCCGGAGATGACGTCCACCCCCAGGGCGCGGATGGCCTCCGGAGCCACCTGGGCATAGCAGCCGCACACGCCGATGACGGCCTCCGGCGCCTGGCGCTTGAGGCGGCGGATGACGGCGCGGCACTTCTTGTCGCTGACCGCCGTCACCGAGCAGGTGTTGACGAGATAGCCGTCACAGACCTCGCTGTCGGAGCCGATCTCATGACCTTTTTCGCGCAAAAGCTGCTCTAAGGCCTGGGATTCATATTGATTGACCTTGCAGCCAAGGGTATGGATCGCAAATTTCATGGGCATTTTCACCAAATTCAAAGTATGTTTTTTGTGCACTTCGTCCAAAAGGCCGCTTGCGCATCGTTTAGTACTGTAGTATGATAAAGAGGATCGGAGTGCAATTATTATATCCGATTCCCCCTGTCTTGTACAGAAAATTTTATAAAGGAGGCCTTTTGTATGCACGAACTTCTCATCAAACTGGGCTCCCTCACCGACGTACAGGACTTTGTCCGTGCTGCCAGCCAGCAGCACTTCTCCATCGAAGCCATCTCCGGGGAGGATCGCATCGATGCAAAGTCCTTCATGGGACTGTTCAGTCTGGATCTGCGGGAACCGATCCACATCACAGTCGACGGTGATGAGTCTGAGGTGGCGCACTTCTGCCGTGCCATCTCCCCCCTGCTGCTGCGCAGCTGAAAATTGAATATTCTGCCCTTCCGGTTCATAGCCTGTACCACGGTAAATTGAATCGGAAGGGTGATTTTTTATGCTTCGCCGCACGTTGAGTTTTCTTCTTTGCTTTCTGCTGCTCCTCTGCTGCACCTCGGGCGCCTTCGCCGCAGAGGCTCCTGTAACGGTGGCCGCGCCGTCTTACATTCTGATGGACGCCGCCACGGGCACGATCCTGCTGGAGCACAACAGCCACGAAAAGCTCCCGCCCGCCAGCGTGACGAAAGTCATGACCTTGCTGCTCATCATGGAAGCCCTCACTGACGGGCGCATCGGCTGGGAGGACACTGTCACCGCCTCCACCGCTGCCTCTCAAAAAGGCGGCAGCCAGGTGTACTTAAAAGAGGGCGAGCAGATGCCGCTCCGCGATATGCTCAAGAGTGTGGTCGTCGCCTCCGCCAACGACTGCGCCACGGCCCTGGCCGAGCACATCGCCGGAAGCGAAGCGGCCTTTGTGCAGATGATGAACGAAAGGGCCCAACAGCTCGGCATGGCAGACACGCAGTTTGCCAACTGCACGGGGCTCGACGACGAGGCCGGGGCCGACCGACACTACACCTCTGCCCACGACATCGCCGTGATGAGCCGGGAACTGCTCAGCCACGATGAGATCCGCGCGTACACCACCATCTGGATGGACACGGTGCGGGGCGGCGAGTTCGGACTTTCCAACACCAACAAGCTGGTGCGCTTCTACAAGGGCACCACGGGTCTGAAAACCGGCTACACCTCCGCAGCAGGCCATTGCCTCTCGGCCTCGGCCCAGCGGGACGGGCTGGAACTCATCGCCGTGGTGCTGCACTGTGAAAGCTCCACCGACCGGTTTGAGTCCGCCAAGGCCCTGTTGGACTACGGCTTTGCCAACTACACCCTGGTCTCCGCCCTGCCGGAGGAGCCCATTGGCGCAGTCCAGGTAAAGTTGGGACAGGCGCCTTCCGTGGTTCCCATCCCAGCGACCGAAGATGCGCTGCTTCTGAGTAAGACCCAGGCCTCCGGCCTGAGTAAGCAAGTCACCCTGGATGAGAGCGTCGACGCGCCGGTGCAGGCCGGGCAGCAGCTGGGCACCATCACCCTCTCTGCCGGCGGCGAGGTGCTGCGGGAGATTCCCCTCATTGCCCCCGAGGCCGTCGGCCGGCTGAGTTTTCTTCAAATTCTGGGCCGGGTCCTGCGTTCGGTTTGCTTGTCCGGAATAGAAGAAAGCGCCTGAAAAAATCGCCGCTGCTATTGAGTTTTTTGGAATTTTGCGGTATGATAAGGCAAAACCTAAAAAAGAAAGGTGTTACAAATGATTTCTGTAGATATTTCCAATATCTGGGGTTCTGCTGCGCTGCCCGATCTTCTCTCCATTGAGAAGGAAGTCTTCGACGCACACAAGACTCTGGAAGATGCCACCGGCGCAGGCAACGATTTCCTGGGCTGGCGTCACCTGGCTGACGATCCCGAAAACGACGAGGTCATGCGCATCCGCGCTGCTGCCAAGAAGATCCGCGAGAGCTGCGACGTGTTTGTCGTGGTCGGCATCGGCGGCTCCTACCTGGGCCCCCGCGCTGCTCTGGAACTGCTCTACGGCCAGAACCACAACCTGACCAAGGGCCATCCCCAGATCTTCTTCGCCGGCAACAACCTGTCCACCGCTTCCTGGCATGAGCTGTGCCAGCTGCTGGAGGGCAAGGACTTCTGCCTGAACATCATCTCCAAGTCCGGTACCACCACCGAGCCCGCCATCGCCACCCGCGCTCTGCGCTGGATGGCCGAGCGCAAGTACGGCGCTGAGAAGGCCAAGGAGCGCATCTTCGTGACCACCGACCCCGCCAAGGGCGCCCTGCGTCAGATGGCCACCGAGGAAGGCTACGAGACCTTCGTCATTCCGCCCAACGTCGGCGGCCGCTTCAGCGTTCTGTCCGCTGTCGGTCTGCTGCCCATGGCCGTTGCCGGCATCGACCCCGTGGAGATCCTGACCGCCGCCCACCAGGCACGCAAGGAACTGGACATCCGCTCCTTCGACAACCCCGTCTGGCAGTACACCGCCAGCCGCAACCTGCTGTACCGTGCCGGTAAGGTCATGGAACTGCTGTGCTGCTATGAGCCCGACTTCACCTTCTTCGGCCGCTGGTGGCAGCAGCTCTTCGGCGAGTCCGAGGGCAAGGACGGCAAGGGCATCTTCCCCGCCTGCGCCGAGTTCACCGCCGACCTGCACTCCCTGGGTCAGATGATCCAGCAGGGCGAGCGCAACTTCTTCGAGACCGTTGTCAAGTTCGCTCCTCCCAAGAAGAAGGTCGCCATTGAGATGGACTGGAAGGACCTGGACGGTCTGAACTACCTGGAAGGCAAGACCCTGGACTTCGTTCAGGAGCAGGCCTTCGCCGGCACCCTGGCTGCCCACACCGATGGCGGCGTGCCCGTCATCCTGCTGCAGGCAGGCGACATCAGCGTCTCCACCATCGGCGAACTGTTCTACTTCTTCGAGCTCGCCTGCGGCGTGAGCGCCTACACCCTGGGCGTCAACCCGTTCAACCAGCCGGGCGTTGAGTTCTACAAGAAGAACATGTTCCATCTGCTGGGCAAGCCCGGTTATTAATTATTTATTAATTTCAAGCACTATCACTTGCATCTTTTGCGTTTTACTGGTAAGATAAAGATGCAGACCGCGGATAAGCGCGGCGCTACGACAAGGAGGAATTCCCTATGGTGAAAGTAATTATGGGTGCGAAGGGCGCAGGCAAGACCAAGCACCTGATCGAGGCAATCAACAAAGCTGTTGAAACCGAGACCGGCAGCATCGTCTGCATTGAAAAGAAGGACAACCTTCGTTTCGATATCTCCCATCGCGTCCGTCTGATCGAAGCCAATGAATATAACGTTGACAGCATGGACTTCCTGAAGGCCTTTATTTGCGGCCTGCATGCCGGCAACTTTGACATTACCCACGTCTTTATCGATGGTCTTTATAAACTCGCCTGTACCACCGACCTGGCCGAGGCCGAAAAGTTCCTCGACTGGTGCGATGCGTTTGGCAAGCTCAACAACATGGACTTCACCGTCACCTTGTCTGAGGATGTCGCCAACGCCAGTGACAACCTGAAAAAGTACTTCTAAAAAGTATCAGAAAGAGCAGGAGCCAAGCTCCTGCTCTTTTTTATTTCCATGCCATGTAATCGCTGCCAACAAGGACGTTGTTTCTGTGGAAGTACACGTCCCGCTCTGCTTCGCCGGATTTATTGCAGCGCACAAAGTGCCGCACCGCACCGGGCAGGAAGGTTTCCGGAACATTTCCATGGATACAGGCGAATTCGATTTTCGAGCCGTTTTCATCCAGCTGCTCCACATCGGCCCAGTACCAGCCGCCGTCGGCGCCACGGGAATCGCGGATTTCACGCAGAAGGCGAATCTTCTCTTCCTCACCATTGTACTCCACAATCTTCGTGTAGCCGATCCTGGCGTCGTAGTCCAGGGAAAGGGTCAGATCTCCGGCCTCATCATAAAATTCGTCCCGGGAGGTCGTCGGCAGCTCCTCACCCACGCGATATACCATGCGGATCTGATGGCTGCCTTCCCCGCCGTCCCAGCGATGAGCGCTCCAACGCTTCACAATAAACTCATCTTCCGTGTCCCGACGATAGATATAGCTGGAATAGGGTTTGCCGTCTTCTGTTCCGATTTTCTCGTAGTAGCGCAGCTCGCCGTCTTTCTTCCGATCCTCTGTACGAATCTGATAGTCAATACCGCCTTCGGAATAGTCTGTTTTTCTGGTCACATCCAACCACGAAAAGCGCTCGGCCTCGTATGAGAAGTGGTTGGCCTCCGAGGCCAGGTCGCGGTAATCATCGATGGACTGATTGCCGCCCCATGTTTCCTGAGAGTAGATACGCACACCATTGGCATCGTATTTGTGCTCTGTAATGCACAGGGCTTTTTCTCCGATGCCAGCCACCCGTTCACTGTACTCCCACTGCACGCGATAGCAGAACTCCGGCTCTGCGCCGGTACTGTAGAGACTGATCGGACGGTTCATCCCATCGAACTCGTAGCGCACCTCATAATAGATCTTTCCATCCGGGTCGAACCAGCGGGCGCGCAGATACCGATCATCCTCACCGCGAATTGAAAACGCACCCAAAGGGGCATCCGCCTGCATACCTAAATCATACACGCCGTAGCTCCAAAACAGGGTCAGCTCCTCGCCGTTCACAGTGAGGGTTGCATCGTCCACCCTGCCCTGCATATCCCGATGGGGTTCTTCGCATCGGGCGACCTCATTCCCCTTCGCATCGTACCAGACAATGGCGCCCTCCACTTCTTCGATGGAGAACTCCACTTTTCCCTTCGTGTCATAAAACGTCAGGTTCCCCTGCTTTTTTGCGCAGGCGCTGAGGGTCAGAATCAGCAGGAAAATGCTGAGAAACACATGGATTTTCTTCATGTTCAACCCCTCCTGATACTTTTTCTATTTTCATATTACCATCCGGTGTCGTCCATCGCAAGGGATCGCACCGCGATTCTCCTCTTTGCACAATTCTCAAGAGCCAAATTTGTGCTTTTCGCCAAACAGCCGGGAATCTATCAGGATTTTTGTTGTAATTCTCTGGTGTTTATGGTAAAATATAAAGGTTGAACACCGATTTGGAGGTATTTTTGTGCTGCAATTCATTTCTGTGTGCGGCCCCCATTAGCACGCACCTCTTCTAAATACAAGAAATCTTACCAATTGGAGGGACCCACATGCCCACTTTGCAAGAAGAAATTTCCCGACGCCGGACGTTTGCGATCATCTCGCACCCGGACGCCGGTAAAACCACCCTGACCGAAAAATTCCTGCTCTACGGCGGCGCCATCGCCCAGGCAGGCATCGTCAAGGGCAAAAAGAACTCCCGCGCCGCTGTCTCCGACTGGATGGAGATCGAAAAGCAGCGCGGCATCTCCGTCACCAGCTCCGTCATGCAGTTCCAGTACGAGAACTTCGTCATCAACATTCTGGACACCCCCGGCCACCAGGACTTCTCTGAGGACACCTACCGCACCCTGATGGCGGCGGACTCCGCTGTGATGGTCATCGACGGCAGCAAGGGCGTGGAGGCCCAGACCAGAAAGCTCTTCAAGGTCTGTGCCATGCGCCACATTCCCATCTTCACCTTCATCAACAAGATGGACCGCGACTCCCGCGATCCCTTCGACCTTCTGGACGAGCTGGAGCATGAGCTGGGCATCGACACCTACGCCTGCAACTGGCCCATCGGCTCCGGCAAGGAGTTCCAGGGCGTGTACGATCGCCAGAACAGCCGCCTACTGCTCTTCTCCGGCGAAAGCGGCAAGAACCGCGCCGATAAGCTGGAAACCAGTCTGGATGATCCCCAGGTTTCTTCCATCATCGGCCAGGCACGCCACGAGCAGTTGATGGAAGAAGTGGAGCTGCTCTCCGCCGGCCGCGAGTTTGACCTGCAGGCTGTGCGCGAAGGCACCCTGAGCCCCGTGTTCTTCGGCTCCGCCCTGACCAACTTCGGCGTGGAACCCTTCCTGGAAGAGTTCCTGCGCATGACACCGCCTCCCCTGGCCAGATCCGGCAGCCAGGGCGAGATCGATACCTTCAGCCCGGACTTCTCCGCCTTCGTGTTCAAGATCCAGGCCAACATGAACAAGGCCCACCGCGACCGTCTGGCCTTCATGCGCATCTGCTCCGGCAAGTACGAGCGCGAGGCCGAAGTGTTCCATGTGCAGGGAAATAAAAAGCTGCGCCTGTCCCAGCCCCAGCAGCTCATGGCCTCCGAGCGCGAGATCATCGACGAGGCCTACGCCGGCGACATCATCGGCGTGTTCGACCCGGGCATCTTCTCCATCGGCGACACCATCACCGTGCCGGGCAAGAAGTTCCGCTTCTCCGGCATTCCCACGTTCGCACCCGAACATTTCTGCCGCGTTTCCAGCCGTGACACCATGAAGCGCAAGCAGTTCATCAAGGGCACCGAGCAGATCGCCCAGGAGGGCGCTATCCAGATCTTCAAGGTGCCGAACACCGGCATGGAGGAGGTCATCGTGGGCGTCGTGGGCACGCTGCAGTTTGACGTGTTCGAGCATCGCATGAAAAACGAGTACAACGTGGATCTGCGCATGACGAGTCTGCCCTATGAGCAGCTGCGTTTCATCACTGCATGGCCCCATGACCTGAGCGACCTGAATCTGACCTCGGATGCAGAGCTTCTGGAGGACTACCGCGGCAACAACCTGCTGGTATTCTCCTCTTCCTGGAGCATTGATTTTATCTTAAAGCGCAATCCGGGCCTGGAACTCTCCGACACCCTGGAGCAGGCTGACGACTAAAACTGCCGCCGCGCCCGTCAAAACATTTGACGGGCGCGGCGAAACATGATACCATAGACCTGCGCCGGTGTGGCGGAACTGGCAGACGCCCGGGACTTAAAATCCCGTGAGGTAACACTCGTACCGGTTCGATCCCGGTCACCGGCACCAATAAAAGAGCACCCCTGTTTGGGTGCTCTTTTATTGGTTTCGTGGTCGCAAGGGAGAAGCGGCTCCCGGCGACGGCTTTGCAAAGCAAAGCCTAGTGTCCGAAGGACGCGATCCCGGTCACCGCTCCCTATCGCAAAGAATTTCGGGCAGCGCAACGGGACACCGGCACCTTGCAAAGCGGCTCCCGGCGATGGCAGCGCAACAGGACACCGGCCCACAGACAGAAAGGATGAATCCCATGCCGCAAAAACGATCCGTCAGCATCGACCTTATCAAAACCATCGCAATCATCGGCGTGGTGGTGATCCACACCTGCTCTTTGGGGTATGAGAATCCGCTGATGTCAGCAAACTGGCTCTCTTCCGTTTTCTGGGGCTGCATTTCCCGGGCCAGCGTTCCTTTGTTTTTCATGTGCAGCGGTGCGCTGCTTCTGGATCCGGACAAGCCTCTTTCATTCAAAAAACTCTACACCCGGAACCTGCCTCGCATCGTTCTGGCTCTTTTCTTCTGGGCCTTATGTTACAAGGCCTATCACCTGATTGCCACAGATAATCTGAACACCGCATCAATCATGCAGGCAGCAAAGGAACTTCTGCTGTTTCGGCATGAGTGTCACCTGTACTTCCTGCATATTATGATGTTGGTTTATGTGCTTCTGCCCATCATGCGAGTATTCACACGCCATGCATCCCAGGCAGAGCTTCGCTACGCGTTGATTCTGTGGTTTCTGCTGGGCATCGTGTACCCCACGCTGCGCCCTTATTGGCCTCTTTCTCTCTTGGGTGGCATCCCCTCCCAGTGGATGCTCAACATGACCTACGCTGCCATCGGGTATGGATTGCTCGGTTACTACATTAACCGTTATACTATATTAACCAACAGGGGGGGGCGTGCAGTGGCTCCTTTTGGCCGGCACCTTTGCCCTATTCTTCTTTATAACGGTTCTGTTGTCTGCCCGTAACGGCAGCCTTCACACGCCCGCGCTGGAGGGTATGTCCGTCGGTGTGTTCCTGTATGCCGGTATGATTTTTGCTTTCTGCTGTCGCCTGGAGGAGCGGATCAACGAACAGGTTGCATCCTTCCTGCACCGAATTTCGGACGCAAGTTTTTGCATCTATCTGGTGCATGTGTTTTATACTTACCTGTTTGGCGCTTTGGGCCTGACCGTGAAGCTGTTTCCCTGTCTCATCAGCATCCCTGTCATCTCCATTCTGAACCTGGCGCTGTCGTATTGTACTTACTTGCTTCTGCGAAGAATCCCCCTTTTCAATCAATGGTTGATTTGAAAAAAGAGCACCCCCACGGGGTGCTCTTTCTTTTCTCCCGAACATTGCCACTGTTCAGCTTCTATGTTATACTAAAAACACTTAAGAGAAAGGCAGGTTCCGCCATGAACAAAACACCCATACAGCCCGACCTTGCGGTGATTCCTGCCGCGTTTCATCCCCTGCTGCAGAATGCTGCGATCTATGACAGCAGTTGCTCCGAGGCCGCACAGGTCTATTTTATCGACCTAGATTGCGGCTACTACCTCAAGCGCGCCGAGAAAGACACGCTGCGCACCGAGGCGGAACTGACCCGCTGGTGGAACGGTAAGGGCCTGGCCGTTCCGGTCTGCGACTACCGTTCGGAGGAATTCGACTGGCTGCTCACCGAGGCCGCCCGGGGCGAGGATTGCATCTCCCCGCGCTATCTGGCCGAACCCCAGCGCCTGTGCGACACGCTGGCGACCCTTTTGCGCGGCTTGCACGAAACTGACCCCGCCGGCTGCCCGGTGCCCAACCGCATGGACAGCTATTTTGCCGCAGCGGATGAATTCTATTCCCGCGGCAGCTTCCACCCCTCCCGTTTTTTGACCGGCTGGCATTGGAACAGCGCGGAAGAGGCCTTCCGCACCGTGCAGGAGGCAAAGCAGGCCCTGACCGCCGACGTGTGTATCCACGGCGACTACTGCCTGCCCAATGTGATGCTGGAAAATTGGCAGTTTTCTGCCTTCATCGACCTGGGACAGGGCGGCGTGGGCAACCGTCACATTGACCTCTACTGGGCGCTGTGGAGCCTGCGCTACAACTTAGGCACCGAGGATTATTCCGAGCGCTTTCTGGATGTTTACGGGCGCGACAAAGTGGATCTCGAACTTCTGCGCATGGTTTGTGCCGCAGAAGCCTTTGATTAGGAGGCTCCATGGAACGCTGGGATATTTACAACATTGACCGTCAAAAGACCGGCCGAACCATGATCCGCGGCGAAAAGATGGCCAAGGACGACTACCACCTGGTGGCCCATGTATGCCTGTTCAACGGCAAGGGTGAGATGCTCATCCAGCAGCGCAGCGCGGCCAAGTCCACCTGGGCCAATCGCTGGGATCTGACCGTGGGCGGCAGCGCCCTGTCGGGCGAGACCAGCCGGGACGCCGCGGCCCGGGAACTCAAAGAGGAGCTGGGCGTGGAATATGACTTTTCCCGCTGCCGACCGAACCTGACCATGCAATTTGACCACGGCGACCGGGGTTTTGACGACATCTATCTCATTGACTTCACCCCGGAGCACTTCCAATTGCAGCAAGAAGAAGTGCAGGCCGTGCGTTGGGCCAGCCGGGAAGAGATCCTTGCCGCCATCCGGGACGGCAGCTTCGCCCCATATCACGAAGACCTGATCCGCCTACTCTTCGCCCTGCGCGGGCGTTGGAGCAGCGTTACAGAAATATACGAGGAGGAATCAGCATGAAAATTGCAGCATTTTATGAGAACATCCTGACCGGCGCCAAGCAGCGCGGCATCAGCGTGCACGACGCCGTCGCCGAAATGAAAGAAGCCGGCCTGCAGAGACTCTACATGTCCGGCCGCACCTTCCGCAGCGACGAGGAAGGCATGCTGGCGCTGTGTAAGGAGTTTGACCTTCAGATCGAGGGCCTGTATGATTTCTTCGACTTTCTTCACAAGCCCGATGACACCGGCTATATCCAGCAGGTGGACGCCGCCTTGCGCGCCGGCGTCAAGAATGTCATGAGCAACGTGGGCCTGTTCCGCGAAGGGGACGAGGGTAACCACGAGGCGCTGATGGAGAACGCCGCCTCCGCCCTCCGCCGCGCCGTCGCTTACGCCACCGAGAAGGGCATCGATTATTCCATGGAGCCCTTCGACAACCTGGCCTCCCCGAACTGCACCATCGACGGCATGGTCTGGTTCCAGAAGAACGTCCCCGGCCTGAAGTGCAGCTTTGACAGCGGCAACTTCGTGCTGCACAATGAAGATGAGCTGCAGGCCTTTGAGCAGATGAAGCATCTGATCTGCACCATGCACGTCAAAGATCGCGGCCCGGTGCAGCACCATCCGGATGATCTGGCCCGCGTCTGCGCCGACGGCCATTGCCTCTACTCCACGCCCCTGGGCCAGGGCGCCATCCAGGTGAAAGAGATCTTCCGCCGGCTGAAGGCCATGGGCTATGACGGCGGCCTGATCGTCGAGATGTTTGACTATGGCGACGCCCTGAAGGGCATCAAAGAATCCATCGAGTGGATCAAGAACACCTGGGCAGCCGTCTGAATAACAAAAAAGCCACGACTTAACGTCGTGGCTTTTAAATTTGCGCAAAGACTTTTCCCAGTGAGTCGTGGATGACCAGTTCTGCCATATGGTCGTAAGGCGTTTCGTCCCGGTTGATGAGCACCAGGTGCTCGCCTTTGAAGTAGTGAAGCAAACCCGCCGCGGGATAGACCACCAGGCTGGTGCCTCCCACGATGAGCAGATCACACGCGTAGATGGCGTCGATGGCGGCATCCATGACAGCCTCGTTCAGGCCTTCCTCATAGAGCACCACATCCGGCTTGACGATGCCGCCGCAGCTGCAGCGAGGCACACCGACAGAATCCCGAATGAACTCCGCCGGATGGAACTTACGGCAGCGCATGCAGTAGTTGCGCAGCACGCTGCCGTGCAGCTCGTGCACGACTTTGCTTCCCGCCTTCTGGTGCAGGCCGTCGATGTTCTGAGTCACCACAGCGCGGAGCTTCCCCTGCTGCTCCAGTTCCGCCAGCTTCTTGTGCACAGAATTGGGCTGCACATCCAGGGGCAGCATCTTGTCCCGGTAAAAGTCATAAAACTCCTCCGGATGGCGGTCAAAAAAGCTGCGGCTGAGCATGGTTTCCGGCGGAAAGCGAAACTTCTGGTTGTAGAGTCCGTCCACGGAGCGGAAATCGGGCACGCCCGATTCCGTGCTCACGCCCGCGCCGCCGAAGAAGACGATGTTCCGGGCGTTCTTCACCAGTTCTGCAAAGCGTTCAAGAGGCCTCATCAGATATCATCCTCTCCCGCTTCTTCATCGGCGATCTCACGCAGGATCTTGCGGTCCTCCTTGGAGGACAGGTCCAGCTTTTTGTACATATCCGGGCGTCTGTCACGGGTACGCAGCAGCGACTGCTTGCGCCGCCACAGGCGGACCTTCTCGTGGTGGCCGGAGAGCAGGATGCTGGGCACCTGCAAGCCGTGCCAGACCTCTGGGCGGGAATACTGGGGGTATTCCAGGGTGCCGGACCAGTGGCTCTCGTCCTCAAAGCAGGCGGACTCCGACAGCACGCCGGGAATCAGACGGGCCACGGCATCGGCCACGGCCATGGCGGGAATCTCGCCGCCGGTGAGCACAAAGTCGCCGATGGAAATCTCCTCATCCACGCACTCGTCGATAAAACGCTGGTCGATGCCCTCGTAGTGGCCGCAGACCAGGATGAGATTCTCATAGTTCGTCAGGCGCCGGGCGTGGGCCTGGTTGAACACCGTGCCGCAGGGCGAGAGGTAGATGGTGTGCACCGGGCCGGCGGCCTGCTCGCACAATTCGCACCAGCAGCGATACAGAGGGTCAGCGGTCATCACCGCGCCCTGGCCGCCACCGTAGGGGTAATCGTCCACCTGGTTCTGGCGGTTGACGGTGTAATCGCGGATCTGGTGGGTCTCGATGCGAATATAGCCGCGCTCCTGGGCCCGGCCCAGGATGGACTCGTTCATCAAATCGCCCACGGTGTCCGGGAAGAGGGTCATGATGTCAATCCGCATCGGTCTGCATCCCTTCGATCAAGTGCACCTGCACGCCGCGCTGAAGATCCACGTCCAGGACGAACTCCTGCACCACGGGGATCATATACTCGTGCTTGCCGCGCACCACGTAGACATCGTTGCCCGGAGGCGTGAGGACCTCCTTGATCTTGCCGATCTCTTCGCCGTCGGCAAAGACCGGCAGGCCGATGAGGTCAGCGATAAAGTAGCTGCCCTCTTCCAGCTCGACGTCCGTGCGGTCAATGGAAACCACCTTGCCGCGTAGGGCGATTGCCTGCTCCACGCTGTCGACGCCTTCGAGCTTCAAGAGCACGCAGGTCTTCTGCACCCGGGCGGACTCGATCGCATAGGGGCGGCCGTCAATATATACTTCATCAAATTCCAGGATAAATTCCGGCTCATCTGCCCAGGGCAGCACCTTCACCTCACCGCGGATGCCGTGGGTGTTGACGATCTCGCCGGTTTCCAGAAATTGTTGTTTCATGTTTCTTCCTCCCAAAAGCGGAAAAATGCGTGGTTAATCCCTTAACCACGCATAAACCCACCGTTTAGTCAACGATATCGACCGTTACATGCAATCCCTTGCGCTGCGCCACGCTCTTGACGATCGTACGGATCTCATGGGCGATCCGGCCTCCGCGGCCGATGACCTTGCCCATGTCCGACGGCGCAACACGAAGCTGCAGGACGATTTCGTCGCCGGGAATCTCGGTGACAGTGACCTCATCGGGGTTGTCCACGAGATTTTTTGCCATGTAAAGCAAGAGTTCCTTCATACCTGCACTCCTGATTACAGAACGCCGTTCTTCTTCAGCAGGGCCTTCACGGTATCGGTCGGCTGTGCGCCGTTCTTGATCCAGGTCTTAGCCTTTTCCACGTCGATCTCGACGGTAGCGGGATCGGTCAGGGGGTTGTAAGTGCCGATCTCCTCGATGAAGCGGCCATCACGGGCAAAGTGAGAGTCAGCGACAACAATGCGATAGAACGGAGCCTTCTTTGCACCCATTCTGCGAAGTCTGATCTTAACCATTCTTGGGTTCACCTCCAAAATAATCTCTATACATCTCAAGCGTACGCTTGGGACAAACTTACATACCGGGCAGCTGCAGACCACCGAAGCGGCCGGCCATGCCCTTCATCTTGCGCTTGGCGCCGGGGCCGGAGAACTGCTTGATCAGGTTCTGCATGGCAGAGAACTGCTTGAGCAGCTTGTTGATCTCCTCCACCTTGACGCCCGCGCCGGCAGCGATGCGCTGCTTGCGGGAGTGGTTGAGCACGTTGGGATTCTCACGCTCATAGGGCGTCATGGAAAGAATGATCGCCTCGGTGCGGGAGAGGGCCTTTTCGTCCACCTGGACGTTCTTCATGGCGTTGGCATTCATGCCGGGCATCATGGCCAGCATTTCCTGCATGCCGCCCATGCTCTTGAGCTGCACAAGCTGATCGTAGAAGTCCTGCAGGGTGAATTTGTTCTCGCGCAGGTGCTTCTCCAGCTCCATGGCCTTCTTCTGATCCAGGGCCTGCTCGGCCTTTTCGATCAGGGTGAGCACGTCGCCCATGCCCAGAATACGGGAGGCCATGCGCTCGGGATGGAAGGGTTCGATGGCATCCAGCTTTTCGCCGGAGCCGGCGAACTTGATGGGCTTGCCGGTGACGGCCTTGACGGACAGGGCCGCGCCGCCTCTGGCGTCGCCATCGAGCTTGGTGAGCATCACGCCGTCAATTTCCAGCCACTCATTGAAGCTCTGGGCGGCGTTGACCGCATCCTGGCCGGTCATAGCGTCCACCACCAGCAGGATCTCATCCGGCTGGACGGTAGATTTGATGTTCTGCAGCTCCTGCATCAGGGTTTCATCCACGTGCAGGCGGCCTGCGGTATCCAGGAAGACCATGTCGTTGCCGTGGCGCTTGGCATGGTCGATGGCGTGCTTGGCAATTTCAACGGGGTTACCCGCGCCTTCTTCAAAGACGGGGATGTCCAGCTTTTCACCAACGATCTGCAGCTGACGAATGGCCGCAGGACGGTAGACGTCACAGGCAACCAGCAGCGGACGCTTGCCCTGCTTCTTGAACAAGCCTGCCAGCTTGGCGCCGTTGGTGGTTTTACCCGCGCCCTGCAGACCCACCAACATCACAACGGTGGGAGATTTGCCGGAAGTGTTGATTTTTGCATTTTCGCTGCCCATGAGGGCAATGAGTTCCTCATTGACGATCTTGACGATCATCTGGGCGGGGGTCAGGCTCTCCATCACATCCTGGCCGATGGCGCGCTCGGTGACGGATTTCACAAAGTCCTTGACGACCTTGTAGCTGACGTCGGCCTCCAGCAGCGCAAGACGAATCTCGCGCATGGCTTCCTTGACATCTGCCTCACTCAGGCGGCCCTTGCCGCGCAGACGCTTAAAGGCCGCGGAAAGTTTTTCGGTCAATCCTTCAAAGGCCATAGCTTACTCCTTGATCGAATCGATGGCGGCGAGGATGATCTGCGCCGCAGTTTTGGCGTCCGGGGCGGCGGAGGAGGTCAATCCTTCCGCGGCTTCGGCGATGGCGGCCACCGCCTCCTGCGTGCGGCGATGCCTGGCCACGCAGCCGGTCTTTTCCTCATAGTTGCGCAGCGCCTGCTCGGCGCGGGCAATGGCATCATGGACGCCCTGACGACTGATGCCTTCGTTCTCGGCGATCTCACCCAGGGAAAAGTCCTGATTGTAATAAAGGTCAAACAGCACACGCTGTTTTTCGGTGAGCAGCTCACCGTAAAAATCGAACAGCAGCGCCATCTGGGCAGGATCTGTCTTCATGGCGCGCCTCCTCACTGTAAAGCATTGTTCCTTGACAGCCTATTAGTTATACCATACACGAGGCTGCTTGTCAAGAAAAAAACCTTGACAGAAAATAAAAAAGATGCGCGGAAATCCGCGCATCTTTTCTATCAGTGTAACTTAGGCGTCGATGACCATCTTGGCGCAGCCGTACATGCCGGCGTCGTTGCCCAGGGAAGCCAGAGCGAACTGGGTGTTCTCGCAAGCATGGAAGGCCTTCGCCTTGAAGTACTTCACAACAACATCGATCAGGATCTGACCGGCCTTGGAAACGCCGCCGCCAATAACGAAGACCTGGGGGTCAACAACAGCAGCAACATTCGCCAGAGTGCCGCCGAGAACCTGGCCGAACTTCTCAACAATACCGCAAGCGAAAGCATCGCCGTCACGGGCAGCATCGAAAACGTCCTTGCAGGTGATCTCGTCCAGCTTGGTCAGGGAGGTCTCAACGTTGCCGGCAGCCAGGCCGCGCTTGGTCAGGCGGACTACGCCGGTAGCGGAGGTGTACTGCTCCAGGCAGCCGGTCTTGCCGCAGCCGCAGACTTCGGTCTCGGTGTCGTCGACCTTCATGTGGCCAACTTCGCCGCCGGCGCCGTTGGTGCCATGAACCATCTTGCCGCCGATGATGACGCCGGCGCCAACGCCGGTGCCCAGGGTAACCATGACAACATTGTCATAGCCCTTGCCGCCGCCCATCCACATCTCGCCCAGAGATGCGACGTTGGCGTCGTTACCGGCCTTAACGGTCATGCCGAACAGCTCAGTGGCAGTTTCCTGCACGTTGAATTCGCCCCAACCCAGGTTGGCGCACTTCTTGACAACACCCTCAGCGGTGACCGGGCCCGGAACGCCCATGCCAACACCCTGAACATCGTCACGGGTGATGCCGACAGCAGCCATCTTCTCTTCGATGGAAGCCTTGATGTCGCCCAGGATGGCTTCACCGCCGTTTGCGGTGTTGGTCTTGATTTCCCACTTGTCCAGCATGGTGCCGTTGGTCTCAAAGAAACCGATCTTAACGGTGGTACCGCCGATGTCAACGCCGAATGCGTACTTTTTCATAGTGAATTCCTTCTTTCTTACAAACAATTAAGATGTTGCATAAACAAAGGCGCAATCCGAGATGGACTGCGCCTTTGAGTTAGGTGAAAATTACTCCTTGACGCCGCCGAGGGTAATACCGGCAACGAACGCCTTCTGGAAGAACGGATACAGGATCATGACGGGCAGGGTGCCGATGACGGCCATTGCCATACGGATACCGGAAGAAGGCATCTCGGAAGTGTCAATGTTGGAGCCGCCCTGGGAAACGATCTGGCTCAGAGCCTGGATGTTCTGCAGGATGGAGTTCAGCAGCAGCTGCAGAGAATACAGCTTGGTGTCGCTGATGTAGTACAGACCGTTGTTCCAGTCATTCCAGTAGCCGATACCATTCATCAGGCCAAGGGCTGCCAGGATGGGCAGGGACAGGGGCAGGACGATCTTACGATAGATGTAGAATTCGCCGGCGCCGTCCAGACGGGCTGCTTCGATCAGAGACGGGTGGATGTTGGACGCAAAGCTGGAGCGGTACAGAACGATGTTGAAAGCGTTCATAACCAGGCCCGGGAACAGCAGAGCGAAGATGGTATTCTTGATGTGGAAAACCTGGGTCCAGATGATGTAACCAGCAACGATACCGCCGTTGAACAGCATGGTGAAGATGACCATGAAGGACAGGACGTTGCGGCGGGGATAGTCTCTGCGGGACAGAGGATATGCCAGCATCGGGGCCACGATCAGGTGCAGGCAGACACCGATCACGGTGACCATGATGGTGATGCCATAAGCACGGAAGATCTTATCGCGGTTGGTAACGAACAGGTATTCGTAAGCATAGAGGCTGAACTGGCTCGGCCAGAAGCCGTAGCCGTATTTCAGCAGGGCGTCCTCAGCAGTGAAGGACGAAGAAATCAGCAGGATAAACGGCATGACTGCGCAGATGGCAAGCCACAGCAGGATGACACAAATGACAACCTGGAAAATCTTTTCGCCGGTACCTTTAATCGATCTATCCATTCTAGTACCTCCTTAGAACATAGCGTTCTCTCTGTCAAGCCAACGGGTAATCTGGTTGACGGTCATAACCAGGAAGAAGCCGCAAACAGACTGGAAGGCACTGGCAGCAGAGGACATAGCCAGATTGTTCAGCTGCATCAGAGCACGGTAAACATAAACGTCCAGAGTCGTTGCAACGGTGTACAGAGCGCCGGAGTTCATGGTGACCTGATAGAACAGACCGAAGTCAGAGTACATGATTCTGCCGCAGGACATGATCAGCAGGGTAACGATCGTCGGACGCATCAGCGGCCAGGTGATCTGAGTGATCTGCTTCATCTTGCCGCAGCCGTCAATGTAAGCAGCTTCGTACAGGCTGCGGTCGATGCCGACCAGGCTGGACAGATAGATAATTGAGTTGTAACCTAAGCCCTTCCAAATATGTACGACTGTCAGGATGAACGGCCAGTACTGCTTGGCGCCGTACCAGTTGATCTCTGCGTCGCCCAGCAGGCCCTTGTTGAGCCAGCCAGCGGAGGTGCTGAGGAAGCCGTAAACGATGTAAGCAACGATAACCATGGAAATGAGCTGGGGCAGCAGGATCAGGGTCTGAGAAACTCTCTGAACGACCTTGCTGAAAACTTCGGCCAGGCAGATACCGACAGTAAAGCCCATGAACATGGTCAGGACAATCCAAACCAGGTTGTACGCCAGGGTGTTGCGGATGATCATCCATGCGTCGCCGGATGCAAACAGGAACTTGAAGTTGTCCCAGCCGCACCAGGGAGATCTCCAGATACCAACACGGAAGTCAAGCTTCTTCCATGCGATCTGAATACCGACCATGGGCAGGTAGTTGTTGCACAGCAGGTAGACCAGGCCAGGGATAACCATGAAGTCGAGAACGTACAGGACCTTCTTCTTGGTCAGCAGATAGCAGGCCGTGACAACCATGGCCAGACCGACTGCCATACCCAGATACAGACCGGTCAGAGCACTGATTCTCTTGCAGCCGTCCATGATGTCCTTGATGGTGACCATCGTAATGATGTTTGCAAAAACCTGCACAGCACCAGCCAGGAACAGGAACAGACCGGACAGACGGGGGATCTTATGGCTGAACAGAACCACCGCAAAAACGATGGCAACCACGATCGCCGCCAGTGCCAGGATGAGGTAGATGACCGGACCAATGTCCAGCGAGCCGTTCATGACGGACTTGCCGAAGGCCAGATCATAACCGCTGAGGGTGTAATACTTACTGTTGTACCGATACTGGCTGAAAGGCGTAGCGTAGGCTACGAAACCGAGTACCGCCAGCACAAGGGCCACAAGGGCAGCCTTGCGTTCTGGACTAAAAAATGTTTTCTTTTCCAACGGTAATGGCTCCTTCTTCTAAGCGTTTATTCTTCAAACCGCCGCGGCTGCCTAAATCGTGGCGATAAGAATACAAAATTGGGGGTATCTTTTCGTTCTTTTGACGAAACGATACAATTGCTGATTTTTGAGTATATTTATTATAGTACAAACCGTTTCCTTTTGCATCCACTTTTATGTGCAAATTTCATATGATTTCTGCATCATATTTTCGACACTCTCCGACGGGCGGATACGCAAAAGCAAAAAACCTGCCTTAATTTTTGTCCTATTCTCCGGTGTCCACCGGCGACAGACATCCTTCCGTGTGTCATTTCCCTGCAGCGGAACAAAGAAAACCTCAATTTTCAGCAAATCCGCTCCTGCAGGACGCCATAAGGCGGCACTACAGGAATTGTTTACTTCGATATTATACGTTGTAAGAACAAAAACTACAATAGGGAATTTATTTTTTGTCATTTTACACATTTTTGATGGTGCATTTTTATGCAATACGCCAATGAATTTGTGCTTGACAAGGGGTTGCAGCCACGACAACTAGTGTCGCGAGGGAAAAACAGCCGCCCGGCCGGGTGGCCGGGCGGCTTACCTTACGGAAATTCAGCGTTCAGCGAAGCAGAAATTACTCTCTGCCCAGCAGCTGACGCATCAGCTTCTGATGCTTGCGGACGTACTCGATCTCGTCGCACCAGCCAGCCATGTTCATGCGGCGGTTGCCCTCGAACTCGGAGGCGATGTAACCCTTGTAGCCGCCCTCCTGCAGAGCCTTGAAGATGGCGGGATAGTCCATATCGTCGACCTGGCCGTTCTCATCGATGTCGTAGAACTTGCCATGGACGTAAACCAGCTTGGGAGCCCAGGTCTTCAGATCGTCATACAGCTTCTGGAAGGTGGGCTTCTTGGCGCCGCCGCCGAAGCCGCGGTTGCCCCACGGGCTGACGTAGCCGGCGGGCGGGGTGATGCCGGGCAGAATGCGCATCAGAGCGATGCGGTCGGCGTCGGAGGGATTCATCTTCTCGATCTCGGCGATCGCAGCCTCGGTGTCCATCTCATAGCCACCGAAGTAAGCGTCACGCTGGAACTGACGGGCAGCCATCAGGACTTCCTTGTTGGCGCCGGTGGAAGCGCAGGCGTTGACGATGTCAGCGGTGGACATGCAGTAGCTGAAGGTGGAGAAGTCAGCCTGCAGGCCAACATAAGGCATACCGGTGGACTCAGCCAGCTCGATGTACTTCTGCTGATAGTCGGCGCCGACACCGTCACGGGTGTGGACTTCCAGGGACAGCATGATCTCGTTTTCTGCAGCGATGGGCAGCAGACGCTTGATGATGTCATAGTCGGTCAGACGGCAGTTCATAGCCTTGGCGGCGGTGTGCTCTTCGTGCAGGACACGGATGGCAGAGCAGCCCATGCGCTTGGCCAGCTTGATGTACATCACGCCACGCTCGAACATCTCGTCGTCGGTCAGTTCCTTGTCGTGCCACATCTGGCGGTCAGAGAAGTGATCCAGGCAGACGGGGTTGACGTCGTAACGATCCATCCATGCGTTCCACTTGTCGATCCATGCGTCAGAGACGTACGGCCACTCGGGGATCATCATATCGGAGAAGATCTCGATGCCTTCGGCACCGGCGCCGGCAGCGGCAGCGATGCAGCCTTCGGCGTCCAGACGCTTGAAGTAGTAGTGATCCTGATAGCTGTACAGGGAGACGCCGAGCTTAATATCATAATTGGTTCTCATTGTTCATTTCCTCCCTTACGCGAACGTGATGTCTTTTTCGCAGACGGAAACCATCGTCGGCGTGTAGCTGCGGCGGGTGCCCAGCGTCAGCTTGCAGTGATGGATGCCCTGCTCGATGCCTTCGCCGTTCTTCACGACGACGGTCAGGGGCTCACCGAACAGCCAGTAGAAGTCGGTGGGGAAATCATCCTTCAGGATGTCAAAGTACGGATACTCGCGGCCGCGGTGCTGGACATACATCTGGGACTTGTCCACTTCCTTGCCGTCGATTTCCATGGTGATCTGGTCAACACAGCACAGCGGCAGGCCGCGGTAGTAGTTGATGGTGATCTGGAACTGATAGCCATACTTCTTGCCGTTGGCCCACACGCTGCGGGC
>SVLN01000016.1 GCA_015067925.1 Oscillospiraceae bacterium | reverse complement strand
TGTAGAAACAATGAATCTTTCCCGTAAATGGCTCAATGAATTCGTTACTGTAACTGCCTCCGACAAGGACTTTGCCGAGGCTATGACCCTCTCCGGCTCCAAGGTGGAAGGCACCGCCGATCTGGGCAGCGAAATTTCCAACGTCGTCGTTGGTAAAATCGTTTCTCTGGAGCATCATCCCGATTCCGACCACATGTGGATCTGCCAGATTGACGTGGGTGAGGAAGAGCCCATCCAGATCGTCACCGGTGCCTGGAACGTACATGTGGGCGACATGGTCCCCGTGGCTAAGCACAAGTCCACTCTGCCCGGCGGTGTGAAGATCGAAAAGGGCAAGCTGCGCGGCGTAAAGTCCAACGGCATGCTCTGCGGCCTTTCCGAACTTGGCCTGGACGAGCGCGATTTCCCCTACGCCGTTATCACCGCAGCCGCCATCCTGGGCGACTACAAGGCCATCGATCCCGAAAAGCCCTCCATCCCCGCCGACATTCAGCCGGGTCACAAGATCTACGGCCCCGTTGTGGCCGCAAGAGTTATCTGCGCCAGCCATATTAGAAATGGTGAGTATTCCTGTGGTCTTGATATCGGAAAAGAGCATCCGTTTACGGTTCTTACGCCGTGTCAAAACATTCATACAGACGACTTGGTTGCCTACAACACCAAGTCTAACACCATCTGCACTCTGGCTGATCTGCACGCCGAGCAGCGTGAGTTCCCCCACTGCATTCCCGACGGCATCTTCATTCTCAACGAAGAAGGCATTGCCCCCGGCGATGATCTGAAGCCCGTCATTGGCGCGGATGACCACGTGGTGGAGTTCGAAATCACCCCCAATCGCCCGGATTGCCTGTCCGTCATCGGTCTGGCAAGAGAGGCTGCCGCCACCTTCGGCGCGGAACTGAAGCTCCACGAGCCGGAAGTCAAGGGCGGCGCGGAAGGCTGCCTGGCAGACCTTCTGGACGTACAGACCCCCGACGCCGACCTGTGCCCGCGTTACACCGCCCGCATGGTCCGCAACGTCAAGATCGCTCCCTCTCCCAAGTGGATGCGCGAGCGTCTGCGCGCCATGGGCGTCAGACCCATCAACAACATCGTCGATATCACCAACTACGTCATGTTGGAGTACGGCCAGCCGATGCACGCCTTTGACTACCGCTACGTCAACGGCGGCAAGATCATCGTCCGCCGCGCTTCCGAGGGCGAAGAGCTGACCACTCTGGACGGCAACGTGCGCAAGCTCAATGCCGATCATCTGGTCATCGCCGACGAAGACCGCGCCGTGGGCCTTGCCGGTATCATGGGTGGTTTGAACTCCGAAATCGTCGCCGACACCACCGACGTGGTCTTCGAATCCGCCTGCTTCGACGGCACCTGCATCCGCAAGGGCGCTCTGGCTCTGGGTATGCGTACCGACGCATCTGCCAAGTTTGAAAAGGGCCTGGATCCCATGAACACCCTGCCTGCCGTGCAGCGCGCCTGCGAGCTCGTTGAGATGCTGGGCGCCGGCGAAGTCGTGGACGGCATCATCGACGTTCTGAACTTCGTTCCGCAGCCCACCGTCATTGCCCTGGAGCCCGAGCGTATCAACGGCCTGCTGGGCACCGACGTTTCCAAGGAAGAAATGGTCCGTATCCTCAAGGGTGTGGACTTCCAGGTGGATGGCGACAGCGTCACCGTTCCCTCCTACCGCGCCGACGTGAAGACCATGGCTGACCTGGCGGAAGAAGTGGCCCGTTTCTATGGCTACGACAACATCCCCTGCACCCTGGTCCGTGGTGAGACCACCCAGGGCGGCTACTCCGATGTGCAGAAGCTGGAGAACCGTCTGGGCGAGCTGTGCCGCACCTGCGGTTACAACGAAATCATCACCTACTCCTTCATCTCCCCCACCTACTACGACAAGATCCGCTGGCCCGAGAATGATCCCTGCCGCCAGAGCTTCAAGATTCTGAACCCCCTGGGCGAGGACACTTCCATCATGCGCACCACAGTCCTGCCCTCCATGCTGGAAATCCTGACCCGCAACTATAACTACCGCAACAAGGCTGCAAAGCTCTATGAGCTGGGCCGCATCTACCTGCCCGGCACCGGCGACGGTCTTGCCACCGAGAGCAAGATCCTCTCCATGGGCGCTTACGGCGAAGATATGGACTTCTTCAACATGAAGGGTTCCATTGAAGCCATCATGGCTGACCTGCGCGCCAAGCATGTACACTTTGAGCCCTGCACCGACAATCCCTCCTACCACCCCGGCCGCTGCGCCACGGTGTGGGCAGACAGCGACTGCATCGGTGTGTTCGGTCAGATCCATCCCCTGGTTGCCCGCAACTACGGTGTGGAAGGCGAGTTCTATTGTGCTGAGCTCTCCTTCGACGAACTGCTGCTGGCTAAGGGCGCCGATCCCGAGTACAAGGCCCTGCCCAAGTTCCCGGCCGTCACCCGTGACATCGCCGTGGTCTGCGACGAGGCTGTGACCGTCGGTCAGCTTCAGGCCGCCATCGCCAAGGGCGGTAAAAACCTCCTGAAGGACTCTGCCCTGTTCGACATCTATCGCGGCAAGGGCGTGGCCGAGGGCAAGAAGTCCGTGGCCTTTAACCTGGTGCTCCTGGCTGAGGACCGCTCCCTCACCGGCGAAGAAGCCGAGGCCGAGGTGCAGAGCATCCTCGCTGCGCTGCAGGCCGATTGCGGCGCTGTGCTGCGCTAAACAACTTTTCACCGGACTGAACCTTTGGGTTCAGTCCGGTTTTTATATCCGGATTCTGCATTGAAAATGCTTCAATCTTCCTTTACAATAACAATAGAAAACAAATGAACAGGAGGCGCTTTTTTATGTTCCGCAGCAAAATTCAGCATGTCGTCTGCGAGGCAGACTATCCCGTCGTGCAGACCAAGCAAGGCAAGCTTTTGGGTTACCTGATCGACGATGTCTTTACCTTCCACGGCATCAAATACGCCGATGCCGGCCGCTTCCAGATGCCCCAGCCGGTCAAGAGCTGGGATGGCATCAAGGAAGCGCTGGATTACGGCTATGTCTGCCCCATGACCACACCCGACTCTCCGGAGCGCAGCTTTACAGGCCCGCATCGCTTCTGGCCCAAGGATGAAAACTGCCAATATTTAAACGTCTGGACTCGCTGCATTGACGGCACGAAAAAGCGCCCTGTCATGTTCTGGATCCACGGCGGCGGCTATTCCACCGGTTCCTCCATTGAGCAGCCCGCCTACGAGGGCGAGTACCTGGCCCGCGACAAGGACGTGGTCGTAGTTTCCATCAATCATCGCCTGAACTGCCTGGGTTTCCTGGACATGAGCGGCTACGGCGAAAAGTACGCCCATTCCGCCAACGCCGGTATGGCAGATATCGTTGCTGCCCTTCAATGGGTGCGCGACAACATCGCCAGCTTTGGCGGCGATCCGGACAACGTGACCATCTTCGGTCAGTCCGGCGGCGGTGGCAAGGTGCTGGCTCTGATGCAAATGCCCTCTGCCGACGGCCTGTATCACCGCGCCATTGTCCAGTCCGGCGTACTGCCCCGTTCTGCCGACCCGGCTACTGCAAGACAGCTGGCGGACCGCGTTGTGGAAAACCTGGGTCTCACCAAGGACAACATCGAGGAAATTGAAACCGTTCCCTATGAAAAGCTGGCCGAGGCCTACACAGCAGCCTGCAAAACCCTGCCCGGCGGTGCGATGCAGCTTTGCAGCCCCATGAAAGAGGATGGCTACTACGCCGGTACCTTTGCCGAAGCAGGCTTCCGCGAAGAGGCCAAGAACATCCCTGTCATGGTCGGTTCCGTGCTGGGTGAATTCGGCATGAAGGGTACCAACGAAAAGAAGGATAAGTTCACCGAGGAAGAAAAGCTGGCGATCCTGCGTGCAGAATACGGCGAAGGCACCGAGGAAGTGGTTTCCCTGTTCCGCGCCGCTTACCCCGGCAAGGACATTCTGCACGCGCTGAATGTGGATACCCTCTTCCGCCCGGGCAACCTCTCCTATACCAAGGCCCGTTCCGAGGCCGACTGCGCACCGATGTTCGCGTATCTTTGCTCCTATATCGTGCCCGTGCAGGGCGGCAAGCCCCTGTGGCACTGCGGCGAGATCCCTTATATCTTCCGCAACGCCTGCTTTGAGCCCGCCCTGTGCTCCGGCGGCGAGGATGTCAACAACTTGACCGAGCAGTTCTCCTCCGCCTGGGTCAACTTCGCCGAAAACGGCGATCCCAACGGCGAGGGCGTGGTGCAGTGGAAACCCTACACAGCGGACGATCATGCCATGATGATCTTCGATCTTGAAAGCCGCGTTGCCTCCGATCACGACGAAGCATTGATTGCCGCCGTGCAGAAATACGGCAAACCGTTCCGTTTCTTCTAATTCACATAGGGATGCCTGCAGAAGACTCTGCAGGCATCTTTTTTGTATCAAAGGAAAAGATACTTTACTTTTTCGGTATTATCGCTTATAATAAGTTGATATAATATCTTAAGGAGGTCTGAGAAGTGAACGATAACACCATTAAATTCGTGGTTCCCGATGACCATAAGGACGAGATGAAGCAGATCCTCACCTCTGTCTATCACTCCCTGAGTGAAAAAGGTTACCACCCCATTAACCAGATCGTGGGTTATCTTCTGAGCGAAGACCCCACATATATTACCAATTTCAACAATGCACGCAGTTTGATTTGCAAAATCGACCGGGACGAACTTCTTCAGGAGCTTGTTCGTCATTATTTGTTCGATTAACATAAATACCAGTCGTTTCATTGTTGACACATCGGAAACAATATGTTACAATTAGTTACAAATCAGGAGGCTTTTATGGCAGACAATAAAACACTGACATACAAGGGACGTCCCTTGATGCGCAAGGACAACCTGGTTTATTACGGATCCATGGCAGATGAGTACATCGTCATGCTGCAGATCCTTGAGACCAAAAAAGAACACGATGTAGAGACAGCTTCCAAGGTTTCGGTTCAGCTTCAGCTGACTGATCCCAACGCCAAGTCCCGTGACCGCGTTGTAAAGAAGAGCGAGAAGGATGGTTTCTATACCGCCCTCGATCTTGGCTGTGTCTGGCTGGAAAGAGCTCTGGCAAACAAATAATTCCTGCTTCTTTCCAAATCACGGAGGTTTAAACAAATGATTTCCTTGAAACGTATCGTAAGATCCGTCGCCATCGCCGGTGCGGCAATCGCCATGTTTACGGCTCTTGCCTTCGCCACCGAGCTGAAAACCGGTGTTGGTACTGTGTATGATGCTTCCGGCGGTCTGCGTCTTCGCGAGAAGGCCAGCACTTCCTCCGGCATCCTCTCCACCGCTTCCAACGGCGACACCGTCGTCATCATCCGCAAATCGGGTGACTGGTACCTGGTGGATTACAACCTGAAAATCGGCTATATGCATGCGGATTTTCTTGAGTTCGATTCCGTGAAGAGCGTGGACCTGGGCACCGGCAAGATCAACTGTGCCGTTGTCAATGTGCGCACTGCACCTTCCACCGACGGCGACCTGATGGATCAGCTTGCTGAAGGCTATGAAGTCAAAATCATCGGCATCAACAATTGCTGGTACAAGGTTACATACGGTGACAAGACTGGCTACATCCGTTCCGATCTTCTGGAACTCACTTCTTCCCCTGCCGGTAACGCCGGTGAGGTTGTGAAGAAGACTTCCACTTCTTCCAGCGCATCTGCTCTGGGAACTCAGATTTCGGATTATGCCCAGAAGTTCCTCGGTGTTCCCTATGTCTGGGGCGGCACAACTGCCAAGGGTTTTGATTGTTCCGGTTTTACCCAGTACGTTTACAAGCAGTTCGGCTATTCCCTGTATCGCGTTGCCGCTTCCCAGCTGGCCAACGGTACCTCTGTGAAGTATGCAAACCTGCAGCCGGGTGACCTGGTCTTCTTCGCCAACACCTACGCATCCAACGAAGCTGCCACCCACGTTGGCATCTACATTGGCGACGGCGAATTTGTCCATGCTGCCAGCGGCGGTGTGAAGATTACCGATTTGAGCGACAGCTACTACGCCAGCCGCTACGTCGGTGCTCGCCGCATTATCTGATAGAAAAAAAATGAAGAGCAAGCACTTTCGTGCTTGCTCTTTTTTTCTTTTTTACTCGATGGTGTAGCTCCCATCGGTCGTCATGATCAGGCGCTTTTCAAAGAAGCACTTAAGGGCGCGGACCATATACTCTGTGTCCTTGCCGCCAGCGGTCTCAAAGCTGGAATGCATGGCCAGCTGGGCAAGGCCAATATCCACGGTGTTCAGGGAAACCTGGGTGTTGGCAATGTTGCCCAAGGTGGAGCCACCCATCAGATCGGCGCGGTTGGCATAGCGCTGGAACGGCACGCCTGCCTCGTCACAGACCGATTGGAAAATGGCCGCAGACACGGCATCAGAGGTATACTTCTGACCAGCATTGTACTTAATGACGATGCCGCCGTTCATGTAAACGGCATGGTTCTTATCCATGTATTCAGGATGATTGGGATGCACCGCGTGGGCATTGTCGCAGGAAATCAGGAAGCTGTTTGCCACACAGCGGCGGTAATCGGTCTCACTCAGGCCGCTTTCCGCACAGATACGCAGAAGCACGTCCTTGAGGAATGTGGATGCCGCACCCTGCTTCGTGGTGCTGCCCACTTCCTCGTTATCGAACAAGCAGTAGACAGGCACGTTTTTCGCCTGTTCGGCGCTCAGAAAGGCTTCCAGGCTACCAAAAGCGCACTGCAGGTCATCCAGACGGGGTGCAGAAACAAAATTGTCCCAGGCGTAGCCCTTCTGGGGATTGTAAAGGAACAGATCGGTCGTCAGAAGAGCTTCTTCCTGCACACCGGCAAGCTCCGCAACGCGGCTGCGGAAAGAGACTTCTTTGTCCTGGCTGTACAGGGGCAGCATATCAACGGCAGCGTTGTAGGTCATGCCGTCGTTGGCCTTGCGATTCATGTGGATGGCCAGATTCGGGATCAACGCCACCGGCTCCTTGAAATCAACAAAGCGGGTTTCGATGCCCCGTTCGGTGCGCACCAGCACGCGGCCCGCCACGGACAGAGGCTTATCCATCCAGGTGGCCATCAGCATGCCGCCGTAGCGCTCCACACTCAGCTGCACGTAGTTCTGACCGTTCAGCTGGGCATTTTCCTTGATCTTAAAGCACGGACTGTCGCAGTGGGCAGCGGTCATCATAAAGCCGCCGATGGTGTCCGGCACGCGGAACGCGATCAGCGAAGAGCCGTTCCGGGTCACGAAATAGCCCTTTCCCGCCTCCAGCGTCCAGGAATCACTTTCATTTAAATGGGTATAGCCGGCATCGCGCAGGATTCCGGCGGTATGCGCGATCGCTTGATAAGGCGTAGTGCAGGCTTCAATGTAAGAAAACAGTTTTTGATTCAATGTCCTCTCCCCTTTCCATTCAGTAGCTTCATGGTATCATAGTTTGTTGTTTGCCGCAAGACAAAAACACCACTATTGCGACAAAGAGCCGAACCACAAAAGCGGTTCGGCTCTTATTATTCTTATCCGCCGAGATTGACGAGGAAGGCTTTCTGTTTTTCCTGCTGGTAGGCGCCCTGATAGGTGCCATCACAGAGTTTTTCCAGTGCAGTTTCCTTCAATTCTTCCCAGCTTTCGGCCTCTGCGCCCACCAGAATGGGATAGTACAGAACGCCGTTGACCCGGGCGGCATCGCTGTCACCAGGGGCGTCGCCCACCATCAGCACCTTGGCAGGATCGTAACCGAATTTCAGCATTTCGGCGATGCAATGGGCCTTGCTGCCGCAATCCTGGGCAAGGACAATATCCACATGGTCCATCAGGCCGTGGTTGATCCATTCCTCATCCACCGCGTCGCGGTTGGCGCTGGAGACCACTGCCACATCGGCAAAGATGTGGGCCGCAGCCAGGCCGTCCTTGGCACCGGCGAAGGGAACCTTCAGCTGCTCCGGCAGCGCCACGATGCTGGCATTGACCGCGCGGCTCCAGGCCAGGGCCTTTTCCAGGCAGGTCTTTCCCTCTCCTTCTTCAGAAGCCTCGATGGCTTCCATCAAAGCATCATTGGACAGGGCCTTGGTAGTTTCCACCCAGGTCTGCAGGGTCTGCAGGCCCGCAATGGCGCAGTACTTGCCGTTGATTTCCCCCAGAGCCATGGCAAGGCCCTTGAAACGGTTGATGCCGCGGGTCATCTGGAAGAGGTTGATCTCGTTCCAGCGCTGCAGGATCTCGTCCTTCCACTCCTCCAGAGACCACTCCGTGACCATGCAGGGCCCGAAGCAATAGATGTGCTTGCAGTTCATGGTATCCATGGCGCAGCCGTCGGAGTCCACGCACACCAGGTACTCGTGCTTCTTTTCAAAAGTATCAAATACGGACATTGCTTCCTCCGTCTTAGATGCGGGTATCGAACATGCCGCAGAAGCTGTCGATGGGATCCTGGCCCTTGAAGGCCTCGGGACCGGTCACCAGGGCTTCCACCAGGGCGTCCATGGTGTCATCGTTGGAGTCATAGGCGTTGATATAGGTGCGCAGGGCCGGAGCGTCGGGCAGCATGGTGGGCTTATTTACGCTAATGCCCACGACGGGCAGCTCATGCACGTACCAGGGGATCTCGCCGCCGCCCTTGCTCATGCCAAAGGTCGGATGGCCGTTGGCCACATCAAAGAAGGAGATGACCAGATCCTGCTCCGCGACGAAGTCAGCAATTGAGTTCTTGCCGGCGAAGTAGATATTGATGTCGAAGGGCTTGCCGGCCTTGACCTCGGCCATGATCTTTTCCAGGGGACTGACGTAAATAAAGGCGTCAAAGCCCTTTTCGATCAGACGGTCGCGCAGCTTTTCGGCAGGGCTCTTGCGGGCACCGGCGGCACCCATAGCAATGGCAGCCAGATCAGCCATGGGGCTGCTGGGTCCCTTGATGTTGACGATCATCACGCGCTTGGTCTTCTCCGGGCTCAGGGGCAGAACGCCCTCGTCCTTGTACTTGACCAGCGTCAGGCAATCCTTGGAAATGGCGGGCGCCACTGCCTTAAATTCCGGATTCTGCAGCACACCGGCCAGCGCCTCGGCGGGCGGGCACAGGTCTTCTTTGGCCTTCTTGGTCAGACCCATGGCGACCTTCAGACCCAGGATGCGGGTCAGGGCCTCCACCATGCGCTCTTCGGAGATGATGCCGGACTTGTAGGCATTCAGCATGGTGGTGAAGTCTTCCTCGGCGTCGTTGAAGAACAGGAACATATCGCAGCCGGCGTTGATGGCCAGGGGCAGCATGTCGCAGCGCTTCATGCGGTTGGTCATGCCCACCATGTGGGAGGCATCGGTGACCACCATGCCGTTGAAGCCCAGCTTGTCACGCAGCAGGCCCGTCATGATCTCCGGGCACAGGGTGGCGGGCAGAACATCGTCATCGGCGATGCCGGGCTTGATTTCGCGCATATACTCGGGCATCATAATGTGACCACCCATGATGGCCTCGATGCCGTTGTCGATCAAGGTCTTGTAGACATGACCGTAGGTTTCCATCCACTTTTGCACGCCAAAGTGGTTGACGTTGTTGGACATGTGGGCATCGCGGTAATCCTGGCCGTTGCCGGGGAAGTGCTTGGCAGCACAGGCAACGCCTTTGGTCTCATGCACGCCGTCCATAAAGGCCTTGCCCATCTCGGCAACCAGCTTGGGATCGTTGCCGTAGCTGCGGGCGAGCACCTCCTCACACTCCCAGTTGTAGGTGATATCCACCACGGGAGCGAAGGCCATATTGCAGCCTGTGGCCGCCACCTGGGCGCCGGAAACACGGCCCATAGCCTGGGCGTACTCGGTCTTGCGAGTAGCACCGATCTTAATGGGGTTGGCAACAAAGGTGCCGTCCGGGCAAACGCCGTTGCCACCCTGCTCGGGATTGCAGGCGATGATCACGGGGATCTTGGAGTTGTTCTGCAGAATACGGTTGTGCTCCAGAACCATCGCGCCGGGCATGGCGTTATAGCGGATACCGCCCAGATGGTACTTGGTCACCAGTTCCTTCAGGTGATCCTCCTTGGGGCCGGAAGTCAGCTGGAAAAACAGCTGGCCGACCTTTTCCTCATCGGTCATGGCGGCAATTGTGTCCTGCACCCATGCGATGTCAGCGTCATTCAGATAATAGGGTTTTGCACGCAGATCAACCATTTGCGTCACGTTCCTTTCTATGGGTCTATATTATGATAATTTCACAAAAAGCCGGGTCTCATGCAGAAACCCGGCTTTTGTCGTGTTGAGCAATGTTCAGTTCAATTGCTTACTTGGCAGTCTTGCGGGCCTCCAGATCGGAATTCATCTTGGCCATGGTCTTCTTGTCCAGGTTGTAGATGGCAGCGATGCCGATGAACTGCAGAACGGCGGAGAACAGGTACAGGCCTGCAACCAGCCAGCACATGTTGTAGGAAGTAGCAGCACTCTGGCCACCGGTGCCCAGGTCAGAGATGTAACCCAGAGCGCCCATGATCAGCAGAACAACGGACGGGCCAACGCCCTGAGCCAGCTTACGGAAGAAGCTGTGCAGGGAGTAAACGGTGCCTTCCTCGCGCTTGCCGGTCTTCCACTCGTTGTAGTCGATGGCGTCGGCCATCAGAGCCCAGGAAACGCAGGTGTAGACGCCCATGCCGAGGCCGAAGACGACCAGGCCGATCATGTAGACAACCAGAGCCAGGCCCTTGTTGGCGATCATCGGGAACACCAGCATGATGACGCCGCCCACCAGGGAGACAATGGTACCGGCGACGGAAGCTTCCTTCTTACCATACTTGTTGACGATGTTCTTGATGAACGGCATAAACAGGAACATGGGCAGGAAGCCAACGAGCTGAACGATACCGGACAGCTGAGCCATGCCAAAGTAAGTAGCGAACATAATGGTGGTTGCAGTCTGGGCAGACTGCATGCCCAGGAACATACCCATGGCAGCCAGGGTGGCGCCAACGGCGGGACGGTTCTTCATGAAGTTGCCAAAAGCCTTGAAGACGTTGAACTTCTCGCCGCCTTCGCCGGCCTTAACGGAGGACTCATCCACACGGATGGTGATCTTCTTGAGCATGAACTGGAAGGCGATGAAGCCCAGACCGCCCATCAGCAGAGCAGCCCAGAACACACGGCCACCCAGCAGGGTCTGAATCTGAACGCCGGTCTCGGGGTTCAGCATCGGAGTGCCGTCAGCGTTGAATTCCTTCTTCCAAATCAGCATCGGCAGAATGATGCCGGGCAGCATGCCGCCGACCATGGAGCCGACAGAACGCCAGGTGGACAGCTGTGCGCGCTCACCGGGATCTTCGGTAACCAGGCTCAGCATGGAGCCGTAGGGAACGTTGGCAACGGTGTAGGCAGCATCCCAAATGATGTAGCCAAGGATGAACAGGACAGCCTTGATCACCACGGGAGCATTGGGGAACGGCAGGAACACAGCGGCGCCGGCGAACAGCAGGCCGCAGGAACCAACAAAGATATACTGCTTGAACTTACCGCGCTTATACTGATGACGGTCAGCGTCGATCATGGAGCCGATCATGGGATCGTTGATGGCGTCCCAGATCTGAACCACCAGCAGCAGGGCAGACAGCAGGCCGGTTTCCATCATCATGTAAACGAGCCAGAACGTCTGAACAGTACCCTTCAGGGCAAAGCTCATGTTACAACCAAAGTCACCGGCAGCATAGGCGACCTTGTCGCGCATGCCAAACTTACGGTAACCTTTGGCGTCCAATTGGACAGGTTTTTTTGCCATTTGATTATCCTCCTCTTCTCTCTCGGGGGTAGTTTTATACCCACTCTAACAAATTAATTATAATTCAAGAGTATTCGAACGCAAGGACCAAATTGCCCCTTTTGTGACACCCCTCACCAAATCGCAACGTTCATTTTTGGTCACTTTTAACAAATTTATTGTTTTTGTGCCAAAACTGTGTTATAATGCGATTAAATACTGGAGGTTTTGCCATGTATAAGCGTTGTATTACTGAACAATCCGCCCTGCGGCAGCGGCAGTTGACCGCCGGTCTGTTGGAAATGATGAGCAAAGAGCATTACGATGACATTACCGTCAGTTCCTTCTGCGAACAAATGAACATTCCCCGCAAATCCTTCTATCGATACTTCTCCAGCAAAGAAGGCGCCCTGTACGCCCTGTTGGACAACGCCGTGCTGGACTTTCAAGGCGAAATCTTCACCGATGATGCCAAAGCCACCCAGGAAACCCTGGAACGCTTTTTCGCGTACTGGAAAAATCAGCGTAAACTTCTGACCGCCCTGGAACAGAACGGTCTGTTCGGCACACTCTTTCAGAGAGCTGTTTCCAAAACCATTTCCGATGATCTGATTTCTCACAAGCTGGAAGCTTTTTTCCACAATTATCCTTCGGAGTATATTATCATGTTCCTGAGCACGGGCCTTCTTTCCATGGTGATGCAATGGCACCAGAATGGCTACCAGGATTCCGTCAGCCGCATGGCAGCCATGGCCACTCATCTTTTAAGTACCCCTATGATCAAATTTCATACATAAAAAAATGCACACAGGTCACCCTGTGTGCATTTTCTTTTACCAGAACACCGCCCCGTCCTTCATGCCCGAAAACCAGACCATCTCCGAAGAGGCCTCTGCATCAAAAATCATTTTGTCATCCACTATGTCAAACACATAGACAAACTGGCCGTCATTGGTGCGCAGAGTCAGCTTATCCTCGGTCATCTCATAAGTGCCGACGCCGATATAGCTGCTCACCATGGAGAATGTCATGGAAAAGGTTCCATCCTCAAACAGTGCAAAACCAGGTTTCATGATCTCTTCCGAACTGCGCATGCAGTAATAACGCGCTGCGCCGGTCAGCGTGCTTCTGAGGGGATAAATCGTTGCAGTGATGGAGGCGCTGTATTCTTCCACCCCTAACAATTCATCGTTGGAAACGGCGAGGAAAATCATCCAGCCGCCCAGGGCGTCATCACCCTGTTCCATATCCATCAGCGCCAAGTCCACAGAGAATTCCGAGCCGAATCTTCTCACCTCATTGATCATAAAAGACTGTCCCGAATGTGTTGTGGTGGCGTAGATCATAAAGAGGGTGTTGTTTTCGAAGAAAGAGTCACCGAACTGCACGATTGCCTCATAAAAATCCTCGTCAAAATCCAACTTCCCTGCCAGATCATTGATCAGGCCGTCCAACCGGGCGCGGTCTGTGATCTTCACGATGGGTTCGTGCTGAATTGCGCTCTGCGTCATGTCGCCGCGGTTTTCCGAGGCCATGATCATTTTTTCAAAAGCCTTGCTGCTGTAGCCCACTTCCAGGATATACTCATGGGTCGGGACGGTAAGAACGGCAATCATATCTTTGCGCTGTTCAATAAAGCTTTTTACATCGTCCAGCAGCAGATCCGCCGAGGATCCCCAGCCATCATTGGCATAGAGATATACCTGCTCCGGTCTCTCGTCCCGACCGGGAAGGCCGCTGGAAAGCACCAGAACAAACATCTCGTCAATAACGTAAAATCGCGTATAGGTTTCATACTCAGGATCCGTGTAGATTTCATACGCATAAGGCGCCAGATCCTGCCAGGTGATCTCCTCTCCCCGCTCATGCAGGGCGATCACGTCCTCCAGCGTCAGCTTCTTCAACGCCGCTTCATCCGTTGCCTTCAAGCGGAAGAGGAAGCGCACTTCATTATGGGACTCCGGGTGATAGTAGCCAAATCCCAACAGCACGCTGCCGTCCTTCTGCAAAAGAAGATCGTAATAGTAGCTTCCATCCACCAGACGCCAGGCCGTTTGGTTCTGCCTGCGCAGCTTGGCGGCGGACATGTTGTCATCATGCCAGCCGGCGGAATCCACGGCGATGAAGGCGGTGTCAAAGTTCTCCTTCGTCAGCTTGATCTCCGTCAGACCGTCCATGTTGTGCCACAGATCCTCCGTGGGCATGGGAACCAGGCCGCTTTTCACCGAAAGGGTCTTGCCCGGTCTGAAAAACAATCGCATAGGCAGCTCATCCGGATGATAGGTGAAGGAATAAATGGCCCCATCATACAGGTAAGAGTCATAGGCGTATATTTTGCTGAACGTCTCAGCTTCATCCACCCGTTTGGGCGGATTGGTCAAAAAGCACACCGCCGCAGCCAGGCAAGCAATCACCGCCAGCAGCACGATCCAAAACGCAGGCTTTTTATAAGAAAGCACCGAACGCACCCGCTGCTTGACGCCTACCTCGCCGAAGGCCAAGGGGCAGGCCGCAATGGCCCGACGATCTGTGCTGCAATTCAGTAGCGCCTGGGAATAGTCTGCCCGCTGCGCGTCCTGCAGATCCTTGACCACTTTCTCATCGCAGGCCAGTTCGATATCCCGGCACAGCAGCACATAAGAAAGCCACATCAAAGGATTGAACCAATAAATGCTCAGCAGCAGGAATCCCAGGGGCTTCCACCAATGATCCCGGCGGGCAATATGGGCACGCTCATGGGCAATCACGTGCTGCATCTCGGTTTCTGTCAGGCCGTAAGGAAGATAGATCCTTGGACGGCTCAATCCCAGCACAAAGGGCGAAGCAATCCGCTCAGATTGGAAAATTCCCTTTTCCAGCACTACCGCCGCAGCCACGCTCCGTCTGATGCGCCAATAGCTGAAGGCAGTGTAGGCAAGAAGCACCGCGATGCCGATGAGCCAGAGAATGGTCAGCGTCGTCATGACATTCAGGCCGTTGTTGGTAGGCACGGTGACGCCTTCAAAGTAATGGTCGCCCAGGTAATCGTTCACCCGGTTATCCACCGGCGGAATTCCGGTCGAAACCTCAAAGTCCGGCCCGGTGAGAATTTCCCGGGGCAGCGGTTCCGCGCTGGGAATCAGGCTGAGGGCGCTCTCCAAGGAAAAAGGCAGCACCAGGCGCAGGGCAACGATCCCCCACAGAAGGACAACAGACCATTTCGGCGCCTTTTTCAGCACAATACGCAAAACCAGCACCGCCAGTACGAGAGGACAGGCGGAGAGGCTCATATTGAGAAGCTTAAGGAACACTTCAGTCATCGCGCTCCCCCTCTCTGAATCGGTCGATCATCTGCTGCACTTCATCGATCTGCTCCTGGGTCAGCCTCCGGTTACGGGTAAAGGCCGCCAGAAAAGCAGGCAGCGAGCCACCAAACTTCTTATCCATTAATTCATCGATCTCCGCGGCCTGTACTTCGTCCTTGCTCACCAGGGAGGTGACCACGGTGTTCTCATTCTTCAGAACGCCGCGCTCAGACAGGCGCTTGATGACGGTGTAGGTCGTGGTAGGTTTCCAGCCCAGCTGCTGGGCGCAGAGAGAAACCAATTCACTGCTCTTCACCGGTTCATGCTCCCACAGGATCAGGCAGAAACGATATTCACTTTCAAAAACTTTTGGTGTTTGCATTGCAATCATCCCCTCTAATGCGATAGAGTAATTATAATCTAACCCATTAGAGTTCCAATGTCAATGCCTTCCCTAAAGAATTTGCAAACTTGATGCATTCGCTTTCTGCGAAAAAACTTGTAGCGGCTCAACGCTTATGGTACAGTAAGAATACTGATAGAAAGTGCAACAAGGAGTGGGAATTATGGATCTCAAAGATTGGATCTTTCACCGCAAATCCTGCCGCAGCTATGAAAACCGGCCAGTGGAAGAAAAGGCAATTGAACAGATCCGCCTGTTCCTGCAGAAACTGCGTCCTTTATATCCGCAGATCCGCACACAGGCAGAGATTGTAGGCAGGTCCGAAGTCAAATGCATCTGCCCCTGGACAACACACCAACTGGTGGCACTCTACAGCGAAACCACCGAAGGCTATCTGGAGAACACGGGATTTCTTCTTCAACAGCTGGATCTGTACCTGCAATCCATCGGCCTCGGTTCCTGCTGGCTGGGCATGGGCAAAATGGACGCCCGCGTTACCCAAACGGAAGACGGCCTGCGGTTCGTTATTCTTCTGGCCTTTGGCTATCCCAAAGGCTCACCTGCACGCTCCGGTCCAAACGACTTCAAGCGAAAAAGCCTTTCACAGATTTCCGATTGGGAAGATCCTCGGCTGGAACCGGCCCGGTTGGCACCCTCCAGCGTGAACTCCCAGCCCTGGTACTTCGTGCATGAGGGCGAGGCAATTCATGTCTACTGCGCGCTGCGCGGCCTTGTGAGCAAAACAGCCCTGGGAAGTATGAACCGCATCGACATTGGCATCGCCTTGGCCCATCTTTCCGTCTGCAACCCGGAAACTTTCCACTTTTATCAAACAAATACCGCCCCAAAAGTGAACCAACACCGTTATATTGGCTCATTTTCCATCTAAAATGCAGGACCGGAAGTATACTTCTTTCGGTCCTGTTGTTTGGTCAAATATCCAAAATGTATCATGGTTGCATTTTTTCTGCGCTTCTGATATGATAAGAAACAGTAAAAATAATCTTAAAAAAGGAGTGTTTTCTCAATGGCACAATTTGTGAAGCTGAATCCCGATGCACTTACTTCCCTGCGCACCGTGAACGAGCGTCTGGTCTCCTACAACGTGGAGATGACCGAGGTCACCGGCGGCACTTTCTGGAAAGCCTACTCTGACGCCCAGATTGACGGCACCGAAGCTTTCCCCGAAATCAAGGATTGGACCAATATGGGCAACCTGCAGCAGTGGTACGATCCCATCGACACCAAGAATCCCCGCCTGATCAAGCTGGCTAAGGATCTGGGCTGCGCATGGGTGCGCGTTTCCGGCACCTGGGCCAACAAGACCTACTACGATTTCGACGGCAAGTATGCTGACGGCACCGTTCCCGAGGGCTTCCAGAACGTCCTGACCAAACAGCAGTGGCTGAGCCTTCTGGACTTCGTCAAGGCCATCGACGGCAAGCTGCTGGTGTCCATCGCCAACTGCCCCGGCATCCACGCCGCTGACGAGCCCATGCCCTTTGAGCAGGCCGATCTGCTGTTCAGAACCAGCAAGGAATACGGCGTGCCCATCTCCGCCGCCGAATTCACCAACGAGCCCAATCTGATGGCCATGAGCGGTCTGCCCCAGGGCTACACCGCTGCCGATCACGCCCGTGACCACGACCTGTTCGGCGCCTGGCTGAGAGAGAACTATCCCGAGAGCCTGTTTGTCGGCCCGTGCACCTGCGGCGACATCGCCATGTTCGGCGAAATGAGCGTGGGTGGCGGTATCGGCTCTGCCCTGCAGATGGTCACCACGGAAGAGCTGCTGGGCGACTACAATTGCAAGATGGATGTTTTCTCCTACCACTACTACAACGGCGTGTCCGAGCGCGGCGCCGCCATGGGCGGTCACTGGCCGTACGAGGCCTGCCTGTCCGAGCCGTATCTGGCTGTAGCAGCCGATTGCGCCCGTCAGTATGTTGCCCGCCGCGACAAGTATGTTCCCGGCGGCCAGATGTGGGTCACCGAGTCCGGCGACGCCGGCTGCGGCGGCAACACCTGGGGTTCCACCTACGCTGATGTACCCCGTACCCTCAACGAGCTGGGCGAGTTCTGCACCGTCACCGATGGCGTCATCTTCCATAACACCCTGGCCTCCTCTGACTACGGCTATCTGAAGCACGGCACCTTTGAGCCCCGTCCCAACTACTTCGCTGTTCTTCTTTGGAACCGTCTGATGGGTCAGACCGTTTTCGCCACCGGCGAAGAGATCCGCGAAGGCGCTCATGTTTACGCCCACAGCCGCAAGGACGGCAAGGACGGCGTTGCGTACCTGGTGATCAACAACTCCCAGGAAGTCACCACCGTTGAGCTGCCCAGCGAAGCAGAGGTCTACGCTCTGACCGGCAACGGCAAGCTCAGAAGCCGTACCATGTGCCTCAACGGCAAGGAGCTCCTCCTGGGCGAGAACGATGCTCTGCCCGAGCTGACCGGCGTGAAGGCCACCGGCACTGTGGAAGTCGCTCCCGGCGGTTGCACCTTCATCGTGCTGTAATCCACCCAAACAAAAAGGAGCAAACCGCTTGGTTTGCTCCTTTTTTATTTACAAGTTTCCCGGCGGCATGCTACAATGAAAGCAAATCACGCAGGAGGATCTGCCATGAGAACGATTTATTCCGGCGGCAAGGTTTACACAGGCCAGCTTCCCTTGCAGGAAGCTTTTGTGGTGGAAAACGGCCGCTTTATCTTTGTGGGTTCCTCGGAAGAGGCCCTGGCCCTTCGGCAGCCGGGTGACAACCTGGTTGATCTGAACGGCGCGTTCGTCTGCGCCGGCTTCAATGACAGCCACATGCACCTTCTGGGTCTGGGCGAGGCGCTAAGCAGCGCCCGTCTGGATCAACACACCGAAAGTCTTTCGGAGCTGATCGGCTGCCTGCAGCAGTTCGCGGCAGTCAGCGGCCCGTCCAGAGGCTGGATTGTCGGCCGCGGCTGGAATCAGGACTATTTCTCCGACGAATCCCGTATGCCCAATCGTTGGGATCTGGACAAAGTAAGTACTGATTTTCCCGTCTGTGCCGTGCGCGCCTGCGGTCACGCCCTGTCGGTGAACAGCCGCGCCCTACAGATACTGGGCATCACCGCCGAAACACCTCAGCCGAATGGCGGACAAATCGGCATGGAAAATAACGTTCCCAACGGTCTGTTCTTTGACAACGCCATGGAGCTGATCTACTCCGCCATTCCCCTGCCCACCAAAGAAGAGGTAAAAGCCATGCTTCGCACTGCCTGTCGGGTGCTGGGCAGCTTTGGCGTGACCAGCTGCCAGAGCGATGACTACTGCGTCTTCTCCGCCCTGCCCTGGCAGACCGTAAACGAGGCCTTCCGGGAGCTGGAAGAAGCGGGCGAATTGAGCGTGCGCGTGTATGAGCAGTGCAACTTCACAACGCTGCCCGATCTGCAGGCCTTCGTGCAGGCCGGAAATCGCACAGGAACCGGCACAGACCGTTTCCGTATCGGCCCACTCAAGATGCTGGGCGACGGCGCTCTGGGCGCCCGCACCGCCTTTTTGAGCAGACCTTACGCCGATGCGCCGGACACCTGTGGCATCCCGGTCTTTTCTCAGGAAACCTTTGACGAAATGATCAGCTTTGCCAACGCTCAGGGCATGCAGGTGGCGGTGCACGCCATCGGCGACGCCTGCCTGGACAGAGTTCTCTCTGCCTTGACCAAGGCCCTGGACGAGAATCCCCGGGTCGACCATCGCCACGGCATCGTCCATTGCCAGATCACCCGGCCCGACCAATTGCAGAAAATTGCCGAAATGAATCTGCATGTCTACGCCCAGAGCATTTTCTTAGATTACGATCTGAGCATCCTCGAATCCAGAGTCGGCGAGGATCTTGCGCAAACCAGCTACTGCTGGAACACGCTTCGTAAGTCGGGTGCCACCGTCAGCAACGGTACCGACTGCCCGGTGGAACTCCCCTTCGCCCTGGGCGGCATCCAATGTGCCGTGACACGCACCAATCTGGCGCACACTCAGCCTGTACATCTGCCTGACGAGGCCTTCACCGTGCAGCAAGCCCTGGACAGCTACACCCTTTGGGGTGCCTACGCCAGCTTTGAAGAAGCGATCAAGGGCAAAATCGAGGCTGGCATGCTGGCAGACTTTGTAGTACTGGGCGGAGATCCCTTCTTGGTTCCCACAGGGGAAATCAAAGACATTCCCATTTTTGCCACCTATCTCGGCGGCGAAATGGTCTATTGCAAGCTTTAAAGGAGGCTGAAGAGAATGTATCTACCTCAGCAGCATAAAATCTGGCTGGCTACGGGCGAAGCGCCCATTTACTTAGAACCCTCCATGGCCAACCGTCACGGACTCATCGCCGGCGCCACGGGCACCGGCAAGACCGTCACCCTCAAGGTGCTGGCAGAGTCCTTCAGCGACATGGGCGTGCCCGTGTTCCTGGCGGACATCAAGGGTGACCTGACCGGCATGTGCATTGCCGGCACCGAGACCAAGCACATCCGCCGCAGCATCGACTCCATGGGTCTGGATGCCGTCGGTTACGATTACGCTGCCTATCCTGTTCGTTTCTGGGACGTATACGGCCGGAAGGGCCACGGCGTGCGCACCACCATTTCCGAAATGGGTCCGGATCTTCTCAGCCGTCTGCTGGGCCTGAACGAGGTGCAGAGTGGTATCCTCTCCATCGTCTTCCGAGTGGCGGATGAAAAGGGTCTGCTGCTGATCGATCTGAAAGATCTGCGCAGCATGCTGCAATTCGTGGGCGACAACGCCAAGGAATACAAGCTCATTTACGGCAACATCTCCAGCCAGTCCATCGGCGCCATTCAGCGCGCCCTGCTGCGGTTAGAGGACGAGGGCGGCAACATCTTCTTCGGCGAACCGGATCTTGACCTGAGCGACTGGGTGGATTGGGCCGAAGATGGCCGCGGCGCCATGAATATCTTAGAGTGTCAGGAACTCTTCCAGCATCCGCTGCTCTACGGCACCTTCCTTTTGTGGATGCTCACAGAGCTTTACGAGCTGCTGCCCGAGGCGGGCGATCTGGACAAGCCGAAGCTTGCCTTCTTCTTTGATGAAGCACACCTGCTGTTCAAGGACGCGCCCAAGGCCCTGATTGAAAAGGTGGAACAGGTCGTGCGTCTGATTCGTTCCAAGGGCGTGAGCGTCTGGTTCATCACCCAGAACCCTTCCGACATTCCCGACAGCGTCCTGGGCCAGATTGGCAACCGGGTGCAGCACGCCCTGCGGGCCTACACCCCCAACGACCAGAAGGATCTGCGTGCCGCCGCCAATTCCTTCCGAGCCAATCCAAAATTTGATACCGAAGAGGTGCTCCAGGCTCTGGGCACCGGCGAGGCCCTGGTCTCCGTCCTGGACGAGAAGGGCGTGCCCGGCATTGTGGACAAGGCCGGTATCCTGCCGCCCCGCAGCAGCATGAACGCAACAGATGACACAACCATTCAGCGGACGATTCGGCAGAGTCCTTATTTTGATAAATACACCGCTCATCTGGATCGCCAGAGCGCCTATGAGGTGCTGCAGCAGGTCCGTGCGGAAGAGGCGCGCCAGGCCGAAGAGGCCGCGCAGCGCGAGGCCCGGGAAAAGGAACAGGAGCAGTTCCTGCGTTCCATCGGCCTCAAAACCGGTTCCCGCTCTTCTTCCCGCATGACGCCCATGGAGAAGCTTGTCTCTTCCACCGTCAACACCATTGGCAGAGAACTGGGCAAGCAGATCGTCCGCGGTCTGTTCGGCACCCGCAAACGGTAAATTATACAAAAGATCCTGAAGGATGAATCCTTCAGGATCTTTTTTCTATGAATGGTCGTTCATCGATCTTCTCGGAAATAAGGCAGGCCCAAAGACTGCGGAGGCTGCTTGTCTCTCTGATTTCTCAAAGAGGAAATGATCAGCACGATGATGGTAACCACATAAGGCAGCATCTTATACAATTCCTTTACGGCAAGATTCATGCCGGAGGGAATGTACATATGCAGAATATAAAGGCCGCCGAACAGATAAGACGCAAAAACGCCAACATTGGGCCGCCACACGGTAAAGATAACAAGGGCAATGGCAAGCCAACCTCTGTCACCGAAGGCATCGTTTGCCCAAATACCGCTGGCATAGTCCATAACGTAGTAAAGTCCGCCGAGACCGGCAACCATGCAGCCGATGCAGGTGGCAAGGTACTTATGCCGATTGACATCGATGCCGGCAGCATCTGCAGTACTGGGATTTTCGCCAACCGCTCTGAGATGCAAGCCAGTACGGGTGCGCTTGATCACAAAGGAAGCGATCAGTGCAACCGCCATAGCAAAATAGACCAGGAAGCTGTAGCTCAGAAAAATCTTGCCAAACCAGCCCAGACGATCAGCAATGGGAAGGGCTTTTTTAAAGCAATTGCTGGTGGCAGACAGCGCCAGGAACGGGATGTCAGCGCCAGAAAGCTTGATGAGAGAGCCGCCGAAGAAATTGCCGAAACCAACACCAAAGGTGGTCATGGCAAGACCGGTAACATTCTGGTTTGCTCTGAGCGTTACGGTAAGGAAGCAGAACAAAAGTCCCATCAGAAGGGATCCCAACAGGCAGCAGAGCGTGGGGATCAGCACCGCCAGCACAGGATTGAGGGCAGCGCCAGCAGGAAGGCTCTGCTCATAAAAGAAGGCACCGATTACGCCGCAGATACCACCAACATACATAACGCCGGGGATACCAAGATTCATGTTGCCGGACTTCTGAGTGATGATTTCACCGGTAGATCCATAAAGCAGAGGGGTGCCCTGGGCAATGGCACGGGGGAGGAAAGAAAGAATCGCTTCAAGCATGGTTATTTCTCCTCCTTATTCGCAGATTTCGTCAGGCTGATTTTGTAAGTGATAAAAAACTCACAGCCAATGATGAAGAAGAGGATGATGCCGGTCAGAATGTCACCGAAGGAAGCATTGAGGCCAAAGTCCGTCGCGATCTCACCGGCGCCACGGCCGAGGAAGACCAACAGGAAGCTGGTCAAAATCATCCAGATGGGGTTAAACTTGGCAAGCCACGACACCATGACGGCGGTAAAGCCTCTGCCGTCCACAATGGATGCGTTGAGCGTGTGGTTGGTACCGCCAACAAGAAGCAGACCTGCAACGCCGCAGATGGCGCCGGAGATCACCATCGTGCGGATGACGACCTTCTCCACCTTAATGCCGATGTATCTTGCGGTGCGTTCACTTTCGCCGACGACGGAGATTTCGTAGCCATGCTTGGAGTAGTTCAGATAGATGTACATGCACAGGGTCAGCAGCACCACAATGATGATATTCAGGGAATACTTGGATCCAAGGATTTCAGGGAACCAGCCGATATGGCTGTTGGGGTTGATCACACCGATGTTGCCGGAACCCTTGGGATTCTCCCAAACAACAGAGAAATAGGCCACCAACTGAATGGCTACGTAGTTCATCATAAGGGTGAAGAGAGTCTCATTGGTGCCGAATTTGGCCTTGAAAAAGGCCGGGATGACTCCCCACAGAGCACCGGCAAGAATGCTGGTAAGCACCATGCAGGGAATAACGACCCAGTTGGACTGATCCTTCATGAGAATCATGCAGGCTGCAGAAGCCAGAGCGCCAGCCAGGGCCTGTCCCTCACCACCGATATTCCAGAAACGCATCTTGAATGCAGGGGTAAGAGCAATGGCAATGCACAGCAGCATCGCAGTATTCTGCAGCAGAACCATGAACTTACGGATGGAACCGAAGGAGCCGTCAATGATGGTGGCAAAAATCCGGACAGGGTTTTCCGAAGTGACAAACACGGTGATCACACCGCAGCAGAGCAGCGCCAGGGCAATGCCTATTGCCCGGACACACCAGCTGAAGTACCACGGCATATCGCCGCGCTTCACAATATGAAAAAGAGGTTCTTTTGTTTTATGCATTGCCGCTACCTCCAAGATGTGTCATCATCATACCTACATCGCGCTTCTTTGCGCCTCTGCCGGGGACGATACCGCTGACCTTGCCTGCGCAAAGCACCAGAATTCGGTCGCACAGCTCCAGCAGGACATCGAGATCCTCGCCGACATAAATGACGGCAACTCCATCCTTCTTCTGCTGATTGATCAGATCGTAAATCGTGTAGGAGGAGTTGATGTCAAGGCCTCTTACCGCATAGGCCGTCAGAAGAACCGTGGGCGCAGAGGCAATTTCGCGGCCGACCAGGACCTTCTGGACGTTACCGCCGGAGAGTTTTTTCACCTGGGTTTCGATGCTGGGCGTTTTTACGTCGAGATCTTTCACAATCTGTTCAGCCAGGCGTCTCGGGCTCTTTCGGTCAGTAAAGATGCTTCTGCCTTTTCTAAATGAACGGAGCATCATATTATCACTCAGGTCCATGCCGCCAACGAGGCCCATACCAAGGCGGTCTTCGGGAACAAAGGAGAGAGTAATTCCCTTGGCGGCAATACTCAAAGGATCCTTGCCCAGCAGTTCGTCCCGGGTCCCGTCATCTTCAATGTAGCACACAGAGCCGCTCTCCACGGGCTGCAGACCCGCAATTGCCTCCAGCAGTTCCTTCTGGCCGCTGCCGGAAATACCGGCAATGCCAAGAATCTCACCACTCATGGCGGTGAAAGAAACATCCTGCAGTTTCAGAACGCCATCGATGGAACGAACCGTCAGCCCGTTTACCTCGATACGGGGTTTGGGGTCTACAGGATCAGGGCGGTCAATGTTCAGCGTTACGGCATGGCCAACCATCATGTTGGTCATTTCCTGGGCATTGGTATCCTTGGTCAGCATATCGCCCACAAAGTGTCCGAGTCGGAGAATTGCCACACGATCGGACAGATCCTCAACCTCATGCATCTTATGGGTGATGATCACAATGGCCTTTCCATCGTTTCGCATGTTGCGCAGAACGGCAAACAGTTTGTCGGTTTCCTGCGGGGTCAGAACTGCGGTGGGTTCATCCAGGATCAGGATATCCGCACCTCTGAAGAGCACCTTAACGATCTCAACTGTCTGTTTCTGAGATACGGACATATCATAAACCTTCTGATTGGGATCCACTTCAAAACCATATGCATCACATATCTGGCGAATTTTTTCAGACGCAGCCTTGAGATTCATTTTCCCCTCAAGGCCCAGAATGATATTTTCCGCAGCAGTCAGCACATCCACCAGTTTGAAGTGCTGATGGATCATGCCAATTCCGTGATCAAAGGCATCCTTCGGGGAACGAATCACGACCTTTTCATCGTTGATAAAAATCTCGCCGTCATCGGGATAGTAAATACCGGAAAGCATATTCATCAGGGTCGTCTTACCGCTGCCGTTTTCACCAAGCAGAGCAAGGATCTCTCCCTTATAGATATCCAGCCAAACCCTGTCGTTGGCAAGCACAGGGCCAAATGTTTTGGTGATATTTCGCATTTTTACCGCAGCAACTTTTGTCTCCAAAGCCTTCATCCTCCAGTTCTATGATTCAGGTTGTCAGCATAACACAATGCGGAAAAGGGTAACTCAGTGGCTGAGCCGGTCACTGGGTTACCCTTTACAGCACTGTAGGGAAGCCCTGTAAACAGGGCTTCCCAAACAATTCGCAAAATTACTGATCGAGGTTGGTAATGCCGTCGATGAACATATCAAAGTAGGGAGCACTACGGTACTCGGACTCATGGAAGTAACCATCCTTGATGGCCTCAGTCTCGGGAACGAAGTCGCCCATGTCGTCAACGTCAGCAGTGTAGCTGTCCAGGGTCTTGCCGTCAACGGTGAAGGTGGCAGTATCGAACACCTTCAGGGTGCCGTTCAGCAGAGCAGTCTTGACTTCCTCCAGCTTGGCAGCAGTGCCTTCAGCAGCAACAGCCTCGTTGAGTTCTTTCAAAGCAACGCCGCCGTTTTCCAGAGTGCCGATCCAGTCAGCAGCGATGGGCTCACCGTTCATGGCGGCCTTCATGGAGTAGGTCATGTAGGGAGCCCAGTTGATGTAGGAAGCAACAATGTAAGTATCGGGGCAAGCTTCCTTAGCGGAGCCATTGTAGAAAACGAAGGGAACGCCCTTGTTCTGGCACTCGGTGGGAGCGCCCATGGAGTCAGCGTGCAGAGAGATGAGCTTGCAATCGTTGTTGATCAGCTTGACAGCACCTTCCTGCTCCAGAGTGGGATCATACCAGGAGTTGGTGAAGGTAACGTCCATGGTGGCAGTGGGGCAGACATAACGAACGCCCAGATAGAAAGAGGTCATACCGGAGATAACTTCAGCATAGGGGAAAGCGCCGATGTAGCCAACCTTGGCTTCTTCAGCAGTGAACTTGCCAGCCTCGATCATCTCGTTGAGCTTCATGCCGGCAGCAACGCCGCCCAGGAAACGGCCTTCGTAGATGGAAGCAAAAGCGTTGTGATAGTTCGCAACACCGGCAGTGTGAGCCTGAGTGCCGGTAGCGTGGCAGAACTGAACATTGGGGAATTCCTTAGCAGCCTGGAGCATGTAGGGCTCATGGCCAAAGGAGTCAGCGAAGATGTAGGTGCAGCCTTCTTCGACCAGCTCAGCAGCTGCGTCATAGCAGGCCTCGGATTCAGGGATGTTGACCTTGATCACATACTCAACACCAAGAGCCGCGCAGGCTTCCTTGGTTGCGTTCAGGAAGTTCAGGTCGTAGGTGGAGTTCTCATCATGCAGGAAGATGAAGCCGGCCTTGAACTTAGCAGTTTCATTCTTGGGGGCCTCATTGGTCTTACCGTCGCCGCAGGCAGCGAGAGCAAAGACCATTGCCAGAACCAGAAGCAATGCGATAATCTTTTTCATTTTTTCGTCTCCTAATTGATTCTTTTTGTTCTTTATCAAAACCCTCAACGGGCCAAGATACAACCTAAAAAAATACAAAAGCACCGATCAAGGCATAGCACAAGCCATTCGGTGCGTTGTTTTCCTTTCCCTTTATCAAGGGAACAGCGCAATCGATAGTCCGGTCATTTACGGAGTCCGGGCAGAAGCTTCAAATCCGTATCATTTGTATGTATCGAGCGTACAAGCAGTATTCTGTTTATTCCGATTATTGTTGCGCGGATACAGAAAGTATACGCAAAACGAATCGAAAAATCAAGACTTTTTGCCCTCCTCGGTGGAGAATCGTGAAACTTGGCGATACCGTTTCAGTATTGCCGCTCTCTTTTGTACGCATTGATGAATCGCATCGATTTTTTACGTTCATTCCGGCATAAAATATCGGTCTCTGAGGTCTCTTCCACAGACACCCTTACGTTGCGATTTTGATTGATGTCTCGCAGTTATCGATAAAGCAATCTGCCGCAAGCAGAAAAGTGGCCTGAAATCTTTCGATTTCAGGCCACTTGAAACGCCCATGCGTTTGTTTCCACTCGTTGCAGATGGCTACATCTCAAACAATGATTGTTTAGACGATATTGCAGCTGTATTCTGATTGTTTTGATTGCCCACATTATCGTAGATGCAGTGGATGCTTATCAAGCGATAAAACTCAGAACCAGTCGCCGTAACCCATCTTCACCAGGTTGTCGTGGCTGATCTTAAGACTCTCATAGGGAGTACGGTCATAGCAACGGTCCTGCTCGATCATGAAGAACTCACTGCCGCCTTCCAGGGCAGCCTCAATGCAGCCGCGCATATCCAGGATGCCTTCGCCGATCTCAGCAAACTGAATGCCGGTGTACTGGGGATTCACAGCATTGGGATCGGTTCTGGCTGCGGCATTGGCCTCTGCGCTGGGCAGGGTCAGGCGGTAATCCTTCAGGTGATAAATCTTGATTCTGCCTGCGCACTTGCGGGTGATCTCCACGGGATCCTGGCCGCCGGCCTGGATCCAATGGGTATCGAGTTCCAGACCCACATTGGTGTTTTCCATCAGCAGATCCAGAATGGTCTTATCGCCGAAGCGGATAAACTCCGTAGCATGGGTGTGGTAGTAATAGTCAATCCCCACCGCGTTCAGCTTTTCCACATAGCCCTGCAGCTCTTCGCAGTAAGCCAGAACGCCGTCCTTGGTGGTAAAGCGATCCAGCGGACCCATGCCGATGCGCAGGATCTTGCAATCCAGCTGGCCGCACACGTCAACGATCTCATTGAAATCGGTGCCCAGGGTTTTCATGCCCGGGAACATGGCGGTCATGGGTGCGCCCAGGGCGGCAATGACATAGCCCAGTTCATTCTTCACGCGCAGGAAGCTGTCCAGATCCTCCGGGGTGCCGGGCACCCCGCTGAACTCCAGGCTGCGATAGCCGATCTCGTTGCAGCGCTTGAGGGCCTCATACAGGCCGGTCTTCATTACGCCGCGGCCCAGGGTGGACATCTGTACGCCGATCAAACCTTTTTTCATGGCTCTCTCCTCCATCAGCGGGTGGGGAACTTGCCCTCAGCGGCGATGCGCTTGTTCAGCTCGCTCAGGTACAGTTCCTCGTCCACGGGGGTGGTCATCTTCACGCCGCCCAGCCAGGAGGACAGCTGTGCTGCATTGGCAAGGTTGACGCCGTTGATGCCTTCAGCACCGGGAGCCAGCAGCTCAGTGCCTTCCAGAATGTGAGCAGCAAAGTTCTCCAGAACGCCGCCCTGCTGCGGGCCTTCGCCGGGAACGCCTTCCACGATTTCCACTTCGTTCTGCTGGCCGCCGCCTGCAGCGTTGCCCATGGTCAGCATCATAGCCTCTCTGGGGTTCATCTTGCCGTTCACATCGGCCTCATCAGCTGCGAAGTGAATGATGGTAGCGCGGTTGTCCTCGATGACGATCTTGCCCTTGCTCAGGTCGATCTCAAAGCGGTTGGTACCCTTCATATCGTGGGTGCAGGTAACGAAAATGCCGGTGGCGCCATTGGCGTACTCGGTCATGATGGTGGCATCGGTCTCAACCACAACATCACGATGGGCGCCATCAATGCACTTGGAGGTCACCGCGGTGGGAACGCCGCAGATCCACTGCCACAGGTCCAGCTGATGGGGCGCTTGATTGACCAGAACGCCGCCGCCTTCGCCACCCCAGGTGGCACGCCATTCGCTGGTTCTATAGTAGGAGTCGGTACGGTACCAGCTGTTGACAATCCAGTTGGAACGGCGGATCTCACCCAGCTCGCCGCTCTTTACCAGCTCACGAACGCGGATGTACAGCGGATTGGTGCGCTGATTGAACATAATACCGAAGGCCAGCTCTGGATGACGGGCTGCGCACTCGTTCATCTCGCGAACATGCTTGGCAGCAACGCTGGCGGGCTTTTCCACCAGGGCGTGCACGCCATGCTCCAGGGCGTAGATCGCAACTTCCGGATGCAGATAGTGGGGCAGCGTGGTGACAACTGCGTCCACCAGGCCGGAATCGATCAGTTCTTTGTAGTCTTCAAACACAGCAACTTCGGGATACAGCTCCAGAGCCTTTGCGCGCTTCTCTGCGTCGATGTCGCAGATTGCAGTCACGATTGCGTTGTTGGGCAGGTACTGCGATCCGCGGGCGGGAGCAATGCCATGCAGCAGACGGGCATAAAGGCTGCCCTGATTGCCGAAGCCGACAAGACCATAGCGAAGTTTCTTCATGATGTTCCTCCTTCAAATTACGGCCGCTCCATCGATGCGACCAATTCTTTCAGTTTATTGACCGCAAGATCAAAGGCCTCCCGCTGGGTGCGGGCAAAGTTTCCGATCTTACTGGTTTCTCCACCGTTCTCCAGGGACTGAAGGCTCGTGAACTCCCACAAATGGGGTTCCAGGGTCAGGACTCTGCCGCCTGCTGCATGGTAAAGGGGCAGCAGTTCCGGAATCTTGCCGATGCCCTCTCCGGGAGGGACAATGCTGCCGTCCTCTAAGGAGTCTTTGATGTGCATATAATCCACATAAGGCGCGAGCAGCTGCCAGGCCTGGTAGGGATCAACACCACACTGTACAAAATTTGCCGGATCGAACACGGCCTTGAGGGCAGCATACGTATGATGCAGCTCCAGAGCACGCTCCGGAATATCACCGTAGATGCCCTTCTCGTTCTCCAGACACAGGGTAACGCCGCTGCCTTCGGCAACCTGCACGAACTGGGCAAGGTTGTCCAGAACCTGTGTACGGCAATCCTCCGGCTTTGCGCCGTTGAGATAGAAGCTAAAAATCCGCATTCTGGATGCTTCCAGGGTCTGTGCCAGCTCAATTGTATGTTTGAGCTTATCCAGATGCTGCGCAAAATCATCCTGCAAAGAAATCTTGCCGATGGGAGAACCCACGGACCATACGCTCAGGCCTTCTGCCGAAAGTTCGTCGTGAATCCGCTTTGCCTCATCGATGGACAAATCACTGATATTTCTTCCATCCACGCTGCGGATCTCCATGCAAGAAATTGCATTGTCCTTCATTGCCAGAATCTGCTGGGAAAGTGCATCGCCCGCTTCATCCGTGAACGCGCAGAGCCTGAAATCATTCATAATGGATTCTTCTCCTCCCAATCATAATTACAGTTTCATTAAACAGCTTTTAAGTCCATATGACCATTGCATCACGCCTCACGAAGATTGCAAATCAAAGCATACATTTGCACCCATTTGCAATCATATTGAAAACAACTGCATCAACATTGCGTTTCATATCATTCAATCTCAAAATATGCGAATGCAGCGTTTTTTGATTTGACTTCTTTGCCCAAGCCCAGTATGTTAGAGAAAAGGGGTATCTCCCCTGCCGTCATTGAGAAAGGACGTGAATCAGCCTTGCCACAGTTTTTGTACCATTACGAAGACCACGAAACCTCGCTGCACCACTCTTCTCATTTTGTCGAAAAAAAGCACGGCTTTATGGACATGCATGCCCATGATGATTTCGAACTGTTCTTCTTTCTGCAGGGAGACTGCTCCTATCTGGTGGAAGGTGTGACCTATCGGCTCACCCCCGGCAGCATCTTGCTGATGCGCCCTGCCGAGGCCCACTGCCTCTGCGTCAATTCTGATTGCATCTATGAGCGCATCGTTCTGAATTTCAGCAGAAGCTTTCTTGATGGGATCGACCCGCAGGGCCTGCTGTTGGAACAGTATCTGGATCGTCCCCTGGGAGAAGGAAACCTCTACTCCCCCCACGATTACAGCAGCACCGTCGCCTCCCTGCTTTTAAGCATGGTCGACACCGAAAAGCAGCGCAGCGACTACGAGAAACGGCTGGCAATTATTTCGAATCTACTTCCGATTCTCAGTGAGCTTCACAAGAGTTTTCTGCACAAAAAGGGGTCAAACGTATCTGCGGAGCCGGAGCACCACGAGTTGCTGAACTACATCAACCGCCACCTGGCGGATGATCTTTCCCTGGAGACACTGTCGAACGTTTTCTTTCTGAGCAAATCTCAGATCAGCCGTCGGTTCAAGCAGCAGACAGGTACAACCATCACCAATTATGTTTCTGCCAAACGGCTCATCAAGGCCCGGGAGCTGTTGCTGAGCGGCATGCCGGCCCAACAGGTCAGTACGACCTGTGGATTCAGCGAGTATTCCACCTTCTATCGGGCGTATCAGAAAAAGTACGGCGTCTCGCCGGTGCGTTCGTTTAAATCTCATACCTGAATCAAAGCCCTTGAGGGCATTACACATATGATCTTTCACAAAACATCAAAAGCCGGTTTTCTCATATGCTCTCTTACGAAAAAACACAGTAAAAAAGCCTGCAAATTCGTCTTGAAAAAACGAATCTGCAGGCTTTACGATTTTTAGCGTTTTTTCAAAATACTAACTGGATCAAAAATCAACAAAAGGCTCCCAAACCGCCCCCTAAAACCTAAGAGTTGCTTTTCTGTTTGGATTTGGTATACTATATTACACAGATTAATGAAAACCTGGCCAGAAACGAGATTGTATATGAATCCTGTTAAAATAATTTTCTTTGATATTGACGGCACATTGGTTGACTCGGCTACCGGCTGCATACCCGAGAAAACCTATGAAGCGTTACACAGACTTCGAGAAAACAGAATTTTGCTGTGTATCGCCACCGGAAGATCACCGTATGTGATCCCTGATTTTGGAGAATTCTGCTTTGACGCCTACTGTACCTTTAACGGCTCTCTGTGTTATACGGAAAGGGAAATCATATACAGCAACCCGCTTTCGCACGATGATGTGGAAAAGGTTCTGGAAAATGCTGCCGCGATCGGCAGACCGGTTTCCGTTGCGACAAAGGAACGGATGGCGGCAAACGGAATCGATGATGATTTGATGGATTACTATCGGTTGGCAGATTTGTCACTGACAGTTGCCGATGATTTTGATGATGTTTGCACAGAGCCTGTTTATCAGATGATGTTAGGTTGCCGTCCGGCGGATCACGAAGCCTTGCTGCGTGGAACTTCCGGTGTCAAAATCGCCGTATCCTGGGAACGTGCCGCAGATGTAATTCCCGTCTCCAGCGGCAAAGGAACATCCATTGCAAAGATTCTCAGCTACTTTAACCTGGAGCCTGCGCAGGCGATGGCTTTTGGTGACAGCTACAATGATATAGATATGCTGCAGGCAGTGGGCACCGGTGTTGCGATGGGCAACGCGGCAGATGCATTAAAAAACGTAGCCGATGCGATTTGTGGTTGCGTTTCAGAGGACGGTATTTACCACTACTGTACTGCAAACGGCCTGATTGAATCCGGTGCATCGTGACTTCCTCACAGAAATCGATGTACATACGCACTATATTA